>JBEBGN010000201.1:0-5290 GCA_040081395.1 Longimicrobiales bacterium | reverse complement strand
GCGTTCCCTCCATGTGACGCGGGAGCCGCCCCCCTCGGCTGGCGCAACCTCGACCGACCCGTCGGCGCGCATGGCACCTTCGTCGATGGAGACCCAGTAAGATACGCGCGTCGGCACCTCGGCACCCCCGATGGTAAAGGATCCAGAGCCTAGTTCCGGATCGTTCCAGGAGAGCGTAGCGCCTACGCCGCGCACCGGGCCGGTACGCCGGAGTCCCTCCTCGGGCCAGGGCGTCCAGCGCTGCCAACCCTCGGGGGAGTCGAGGAAGTCGAAGACGACCTCGGGAGGCACCGGCAGGACCGAAGTGGCCTCGGCGTCCCAATCGGATGGAAGCAAGTAGCCGACCAGCAGGAAGCCGACGAGCAGGAGGGCACCACCCCCGAGAATGATCACGCCGAAGCTGAACGGACCGCGCATCAGCGCGCGGCTCCCACTTCGGCGACGAGGGGGCCTAGGGTCGACCACGTGGTCCGGGCCATGATCTGGTGCCCTTCGGGGGTCGGATGGATGCCGTCGCTCTGGTTCAGCGACGGGATGCCCGCCACGCCGGCGAGCAGGAACGGAATCAGCACCGCGCCTTCGTTCGCCGCCACGCGGGGAAAGACGTCGTGGAAGGCGAGCGTGTAGAGGGGCCCCAGGTTCGGCGGCGCCTCCATGCCCGCGAGCGCGATACGCGCGTCGGGGTAGCGCGCGCGCGTCCGCCGGATGATCTGGGTGAGGTTGTCCGCGAGCGCGAACGGATCCTGGCCGCGCAGGCCATCGTTGGCGCCCAACTCGATCACCAGGACGTCGAGCGGCTCCCGTAGGATCCAGTCGATGCGGCGCAGCCCCCCCGCGCTGGTTTCGCCGGAGACCCCCGCGTTCACAGCCCGGATGGGGGTGCCGGCCGAGTCGGCGAGTTCCGCGACACGAGCTACATAGGTATCCTCGTCGGTCGGCAGTCCGAGGCCGGCCGTCAGACTCGTCCCGAGGAAGACCACCACGGGGCGGTCGTCGGGCGCGGCCGGAGCGGCCGCGGACGGAGCCTCGCTTGGCCGCGCGGCTTCCGGGTCCCCGGCAGGGCCGGGCGCGGAGCATGCCGCCACCATCAAGGCGAAGGGGAGGGCGAAGAAGCGTGTCATCGATGATCGTGGCCGAGGGCCTCGAAAAAAGCTACACCAGCGGGGGCCGTCCACTCCCCGTCCTACGACGCATCGACCTGGAAGTGCCCCCGGAGGCGTTCCTCTCCATCGTGGGCCCCTCGGGAAGCGGGAAGACGACCCTGCTGGGACTGCTCGCTGGGCTCGACGAACCGAGCGCCGGGCGCGTCCTGCTCGACGGTCAGGACATCTTCGCGCTCACCGAGGATGGCCGCGCCGAGTTCCGAGCGCAGAAGGTGGGGTTCGTTTTCCAGACCTTCCATCTGCTCCCGACCCTGACGGCGCTCGAGAACGTGTTGGTGCCGCTCGAGCTGCGAGGGGAATACGACGGCGCGCGCGCACGGGCCGAAGCTCTCCTGGCGCGTGTCGGACTCGGCGAACGCACCGACCACTACCCCGCGCAGCTCTCGGGAGGCGAGCAGCAGCGCGTGGCGCTGGCGCGTGCGTTCGTGAACCGACCCAAGATCCTGTTCGCGGACGAGCCGACCGGGAACCTCGACCGTGAGACGGGGGCCTCGATCGTCGCCATGCTCGAGGAGTTGAATCGGGACGCGAAGACTACGCTGGTGCTGGTGACGCACGACCCGTCCCTCGCCGAGCGCGCCCACCGGGTGATCAGCCTGTCGGGTGGTCGCATCGCGTCGGACCGACCGGGTAGTGCGACGGCCGCCATGGTCGGCGCCTCGAGATGAAGCCACGCCTGCGACCGCGCTTCGCCTGGCGCCTCGCGGTACGGGAGCTCCGGCACGGGTTCCGGCGCGTCGGCGTGTACATGGCGTCGATCACGCTGGGTGTGGGCGCGCTAGTCTCGATCCACTCCTTCCGCGACGATGTCGCGCGTTCGGTGCAGGAGGAGGCCGACGTGCTCATGGGGGCGAACGCGCGCCTCGCGGACGATGCGCCGCTGTCGGCCGAGGTGATGTCGGTACTCGACTCGTTGAGCGCGTCGGGGGCCGGCGTCGCGCGCGTGACCACGGCCACTTCGATGGTGTTCGCGCCGGCGTCGAACATGGTGCGCCTGCTGCAGGTGCGTGCGCTCGACGAGGGGTATCCGTTCTACGGAGAGATCTCGACGGCGCCCGCGGGGCGGTGGGGTCGGCACCTCCAGCCCGGGCAGGTGCTGGTGGACCCTGCCGTGTTGACGCAGCTGGCGGTCGAGGTCGGCGACACGCTGGTCGTGGGGCTGACGCGCCTCGAGATCGCCGGAACGGTCGACGACCTACCCACGGACCTGGCCTACCAGACCGCGATCGGCCCGCGCGTGCACGTGTCCCAGGCGACACTCGCCGAGTCCGAGCTGCTCGTGATCGGAAGCCTCGCGCGCTACGAGGCGTTCCTGCGCATCCCGGACATCGAGGAGCGACGGACGCTCCGCGAACGCTACGACTCGATCTTCGATGCGGCCGACGTCGACTACACGCTGGCGGAAGAGCAGGCGCAGAGCCTTTCGAATGGTGTGCGCTTCCTGGGACGGTTCCTCGGTCTCGTCGGCCTGGGCGCGCTCCTCCTGGGAGGGGTCGGCGTAGCGAGCGCAATCCACGTCTACATCCGCGAGAAGCGCGCGTCGATCGCGGTGCTCCGCTGCCTGGGTGCGCACCAGGGCACAGCGTTCGCGGCGTACCTGCTGCAAGCCGGGCTGCTCGGACTGCTCGGCGCACTCGGCGGCGTGGTCCTCGGCCTCGTGGTCCAGGCCGCCATGCCGACCCTCCTCGCCGACGTGCTCCCTGTCGACGTGACCACGCGCATCTCGCTGACCTCCGCGGCGGCGGGGCTCGGGATCGGCGTCTGGGTCGCGCTCATCTTCGCGCTGATTCCGCTGCTCGGCGTGCGCGACGTACCGCCGCTCGCTGCACTTCGCCAAGACGTCGAGCCCCACCGCCGCCGCTGGGACCCCTTACGCCTTGGCGTCTATACTCTGGCCGCGGGAAGTGTGGTGCTCCTCTGCGTGATCGAGGCCCCCGAGCCCGAGGTCGGCTTCGGGTTCGCCGGAGCCCTCGCGGTCGCGTCGCTCCTGGTGGCGGGAACCGCGTGGCTCCTCACCCAGGCCGCGCGGCGTTGGTTCCCGTCCGGTGCGCCGTACCCCGTCCGCCAAGGAGTATCGAACCTGTTCCGACCCCAGAACCAGACCATGTCGGTGACGCTCGCGCTCGGGTTCGGCGCGTTCGTGATCGGCACGATCGTGGAGGTGGGGGGGAGCATCCGCGACGAGCTGACGCTGTCGTTCGGGGTGGGTCAACCGAACGTGCTCCTGTTCGACGTGCAGCCCGACCAGGTGGACGGCGTGCTCGCACTGATGCCCGACTCCGCGCGCCCCTCGGCCGACGTGACACCGCTCGTCACCTCGCGCATCGCCGCCATCAATGGTCAGACCCCCGACGAGCTGCGCGAGAACCCTGACCGCGAAGAGCGTCCCGAGGGATGGGCGGTCCGCCGTGAGTACCGCAACACCTACCGGCCCTTCATCGGGCCAGCCGAGTCGCTGGTGCGGGGAAGGTGGTGGGACGGCACCCCCGGCTCCGAGGACGACACCGCCATCGATTCCGGGGACCTCCCGGGCGTCTCCCTCGAAGAAGATGTGGCGGTCAGCCTACGCGTCGGGTTGGGCGACACCATCACCTGGGAGGTGAGCGGCATCGAGGTGCCGTCGGTGGTCATGAGCCTACGGCGCGTGGACTGGGAGCGCATGGAGCCGAACTTCTTCGCGGTGCTCGAGCCCGGCTCGCTGGACGGCGCGCCCCAGACCATCGTCATGGTCGCGCGCGTCCCGGACGCCGCCGAGCGGGCTGCGCTCCAGCGCGACTTGGTGGGCCGGTTCCCGAACGTGTCCGCGCTCGACTTCTCGCGCGTGCAGGAAGCGATCGACACCGTGCTGTCGCGTGTCCGTCAGGCGGTAGCGTTTCTCGGAGTCTTCAGCGGGATCGCCGGCGTGATCGTGCTGCTCGGCGCGTTGGCCACGTCGCGCATGCAGCGGCTGCGTGAGGGCGCGCTGCTCAAGACGCTGGGAGCACGCCGGCGCCAGGTGCTCACCGTGCTGCTGTCCGAATACGTCGCTCTCGGCACCGTGGCGACCGCGAGCGGACTCCTGCTCGCCATCGGCGGCGCGGCCATCGTGGTTCCGACCGTGTTCGAGATGGAGTACGCGCCGCGCCTGGGTGCGCTTGCGCTCATCTGGGGGGTGGTGGTGGCGCTGACCGTGGTGGTCGGGCTGCTCGGCTCGCGCGATCTGCTGAACCGGGCGCCGCTGCCGGTGCTGCGGGAGGCGCCGGAGTAGGGCCTCAGCGCCCTGCGAACCCGCGCAGCCTCTCTCCCGCCTCCCTCAGCGTCACATGCTTCTTGCAGAACGCGAAGCGGATGACGGAACTCCCTCGGCCGGGCTCGCGGAAGAAGCTCGACCCCGGCACGGACGCGACCCGCGCCTCGCGCGCCAGCCGCTTCGCGAACGTGGTGTCGTCCTCGTCGGACAGCTCGGAGAAGTCGGCCAGGATGTAATACGCTCCCTCCGGCATCGCACAGCGGAACCCTGACTCCCGCAGTGCCACCAGCAGCAGCTGACCCCGCTCCGCGTACGCCACCGAAAGCCCTGCGTAGTAGTCGCGGCTGAGCGTCTCGAGTCCGACGGCGCACGCCTCTTGGAGCGGGGCGGGAGATCCGACCGTGAGGAAGTCGTGCACCTTCCGGATCGCGTCGGTGAGGTCGGGGGGCGCCACGATGGTGCCTACGCGCCATCCCGTGATGCTGAACGTCTTGGAGAGGCCACTCACGGTCACCGTGCGCTCGGCCATCCCCGGGAGCGTCGCCAGCGGAATGTGCTCACCCCGATAGAGGATGTGCTCGTAGATCTCGTCCGTGATGGCGACCAGGTCGTGCTCGATGCAGAGGTCGGCGATGATCTGCAGCTCCTCACGATCGAACACGCGCCCCATCGGGTTGCTGGGCGTGTTGATGGCGATGGCGCGGGTCCGCTGCGTGATCACCGCGGCGAGCACGTCGCGCTCGATCCGATATGCCGGCCCCTCGAGCGGCACGAACACGGGGCTCGCCGCCGACAGCACCGCGTCGGGTCCGTAGTTCTCGTAGAAGGGCTCGAAGATGATGACCTCGTCCCCCGGATCGAGGAGCGCGAGCATCACCGCGGCCATCGCCTCGGTTGC
>JBEBGN010000051.1:0-18840 GCA_040081395.1 Longimicrobiales bacterium | reverse complement strand
CGGCTTCGAGCCGCCGCGCGACGCCTCGCTAGCTCAACTGGCTAGAGCAACTGACTCTTAATCAGTAGGTTCGGGGTTCGAGTCCCTGGCGGGGCATGGAAGAAGTAGAAGCCCGGCAACGTCTTACGACGATGTCGGGCTTTCGCTTTTCTCGGCCTCTGCGGCAAGTGTGCCTGAAGAGTGCCTGGATTCTCGATGCACTCGGCTCTACGATGGTCGACAACGCGGTACGTGGCAGATGCCGGCGCATCGAGGAGGAGTGAGGCAATGCCGAAGGTGTGGAGCAAATGGGTCGAGGAAGCGGGACTAAGGGCGCGGCTGTTCAGGTGGGGTGACCGCCCCGCGTTCTACTACGATTGGACCGACCCGCTCTCGGGCAATCGGGTGCGCAAGTCCACGAAGCGCACGACCCGAAAGGCTGCCGAGGACTTCGTGAAGGAAGTCTTGGAAGAGCTCGCGCGAGAGGGGGAGGGGCGGACTCTCGGCCAGCGGGTCGACCTCGGGACTGTGTTCCGACTCTTCTTCGAGCATAAGGTGCTGCACTATCGCGCCGACTATCAGAGGGCGTGTCACACTCGTCGAGCGCTATTCGAACGGGCGTGGGGCGTGCGCAAGATCGTGATGGACCTCGATCAGTCTGACCTCGACGAATTCAAAGATCTGCGGAGCACTGGCAAACTCGTGCCTGCGAAGTCGCGTCTGACCGAAGGCGTACGGCTCGGAACCATCCAGGCAGACCTGAGGTGGCTGTCCGTGGCGTTCAACTGGGCGCTCGGCCACAAGGTGAGCGGCAGAAAGCTCTTGCCCTCGAATCCGCTTGTCGGACTGAAGCGCCCCGAGGAGCGCAATGTCCGTCGCCCAATTGCGAGTCACGATCGATTCCTCAAGACGCTGGAGACCGCAGACGACGTCGATCAGACCGGCCGGCTTGGATGCATGCTCGCGCTGGCTAGGTACACTGGGCGCCGCGAGAACGCGATCTGCTGCCTTCGGGCCAACGACTTCCTTCGTACGGCGGACTCGGTTCGAGACGCCCTCGCGGCGATGGGAAGCGACGAGACCAGTGCACAGCATTTCCCGCACGGCGGCCTCCGCTGGCGTGCCGAGTCCGACAAGGGGAGGCGTAACACCATCACGCCTCTCTCGGCGTCAGCTCGACGCGCACTCGACGCATACCTCGAGCGCAACCCGCGCGTCGGTGACGTCCCGCTCTTCCCGAGCCCAGAGGACGATTCGCGGCCCATTCGGAAAGACCGGGCTGGCGTGTGGCTTCTACGGGCAGAGACGAAGGCGAAGCTTCCAAAGCTTTCTGGAGGCCGATGGCACCCGTACCGGCGTCTGTTCGCCACGGAGCGAAAGTCGGTGCCGGTTCAGGACGTCGCTGCGGCAGGTGGCTGGAAGTCGATTGAGACAGTGCAGCGGCTCTACCAGCAGGCAGAAGCGAAGGGCGTACTCGAAGCCGTCGAGAGAATCAGTCACGGGTGAGGCAATGACTTGTGGGCCGGTTTTTTCTGCGGCTTTTGCACGCTCTTTGCGACGGTATTGTACGCCATTTTCACGGCCGCGGATGGGTTCAATCGCCGCGAGATTTGCCGACGGTGCAACGTTTGGAATGGAGCATTGGGGACGCGGCTCGGGACTTGTGAGTCTCTAGCCGTGGCTGTTACCGTGCCCGTGTGCGGTGGTGGGGAGGGGGCAAGCTCTTGATGCCCTGTTCGCGGCCTAACAGAGGGCCGCATCCACGGCAGGAACGCGAGGCGACCGACCGTCACTCTCGCGGAGCCTGAAGCAGGCTAGACGCCAGTGCCGATTCCGGCGTCGTTCTGTCAGTAGGCGGAAGGGATCGGGCGCTACAAGGAAACCTTGTCGCGTCCGGGTCTCGTGTTGCTTTCCCGGCTGCGTCTAAGAGACCCCGGAGAGCGACATGCCAATTGGTCCGGACGTTGGTTCCCAAGTCGGCAGCAGCGTCGATAGGGAGCCCAATGTCGACGATGTCCTACGCGCATCTGGGCTGACGACCCTCGGCGAAAACCCTCCGAACGAGAGCGTGCTGCAGTCGGTGCGGCGGCTGGGATCGCTGGCGAAGGGAGCCGATGCAGTGACCCGCGAAGCTCTCCGCGCGGGTGCGTTCCGGTTTCTGCGCCGGCTGAACTGGCGACTGTCGTTGTTAGACCAGGTCCTTGGATTGGATGAGGCGGACGACGCTCGCGACTCAGCTCAGGGACAAGCCATTGCCCTGTCAGACCTCGAGCCCTGGCCGAGCGCCGTTGGTGGTGCCGAGCTGCTAGATGAGCTCGCTGAGACCTTCACGCGACACCTGTCGCAACCCGAGGGCGCGGCCACGGCAGAGGCTCTTTGGACCGTGCACACGTACGCTCATGACGCCGCGATGGTCTCCCCAATTCTGGCGCTCACGTCTCCTTCGAAGCGATGCGGTAAGACAACTGCGCTTACGTTGCTATCGGGGCTCGTAGCACGGCCCATCCTCGGATCGAACATTACGCCGGCGGCCCTCTTCAGGGCTGTGGAGAAGTATCGACCCACACTGCTCGTCGATGAGGCCGATACGTTCCTGCCCGGACGAGACGAACTGCGCGGTATCCTGAACAGTGGTCACGCGCGAGCGGCCGCTATAGTGGTGCGCACTGTGGGCGACGACCACGAGGCCCGCACCTTCTCCACGTGGGCTCCTAAGGCTGTCGCCATGATTGGCGAACTGCCTGACACGCTCCGAGACCGGTCCATAGCGGTGCGCCTTCAGCGTCGCCGCCGTGACGAAAAGGTCACGCCGCTGCGCCTCGACAAGCTTGGCGAGTTCGAGGCTCTCAGGCGTCAGTGCACTCGGTGGGCCGCGGACCACTTGAAGGAGCTGCGAAGCGCCGAGCCGACTGTTCCCGAGGCTCTTCACGATCGCGCTCGAGACAACTGGCGCCCCCTCCTTGCCATCGCGGAGGCGGCTGGAGGAGCCTGGCCTGAGCGAGCGCGTTGCGCCGCCCTGTTACTCAGTGGTTCGAATGACGACGAAGGAGACGCAGTCGTCGCGCTTCTTGCGGATATGCGCACCGCCATGAGCGACCGTGCCTGTATCGCTTCGACGGACTTGGTCAAGCTGCTCGTGGGCCTGGGGCCGGGCCATCCGTGGGGAGAATACCGGAAGGGAGCAGCAGTCTCGGAGCGCCAGGTCGCGGCGCTGCTAAGGCGAGTTGAAGTCAGGCCCCGGCAGCATTGGTACGACGGAAGGAAGATTCGCGGATATGCCCGAAACGAACTTGGGGACGCATGGAATCGCTATCTCCCGGCGACCGGTGCCTCTGATGCGGTAGGACCGGTAGGCCTCAGCAACGGCGCGGGTGATCAGCGGCCCTTCGGTTCGGTAGGAGGACAACCCCCTCCCGAATCTCGCTCAACCCACGAGCCCAATGATGGCGCCCATCTACCGAGTCTACCGGATCAAACCTCAGATCCAGCGTGGGAATACACGGAGGCCCTCGAACGGGAGGCCATCCAACGAGAGGAGGTCGACCCGTGAGCATTCCGACGGTGCCGCCGCTCCACTTGCTCCACTTCCCGACTGTCGGGCCGACGGGCGAGCGAGACAACCTCGAGCGACTGGTGGCGCTTCAGCGCGCGCTCCTGCCGCCTTGGCGGCTCCTCGTCGTTGAGGTTGCACATGACCGCCGCTGTCCGGATCCGCACGGGCCGTGCACATGCGACACGGTGGACGTGACGCTCCGACTGCACGAGCCGTGGGCGTCATGAGCTCGAACATGTCGGACCACATGTCGCTCGAGATCGCGGCTGCCGTCCATCGAGGGTCCGGTCTCGCTCAGGGCGAGCCGGTGCCCGGGTGCGGCTGCCCCACCTGCACAGGACTTCCGGACGATCACCGAGCGCGCATGCCGGCCTGGCGCCGAGCCAACCCTGAGGCCGCCGCTGCTCGGGATTGCAAGCGTGAAGAGCGGTGGACTTTGCGGGTCGAGGCGGCCCGCGCGCTCGGGGTGGTCGAGATCGCAGAGCGTCTAGGGTGCGGCCAGCCGGTGCGGCGAGGAAACAGGCTGGCCGTGCGTTGCCCGCTCCACGAGGACCACGATCCTAGCTGCACGCTCGACCCGCAGGTCCACCTCTGGTACTGCTTCGTCTGCGCCGAGGGCGGCGACGGCATTCGCCTATACATGCGTGCGCGCCGCCTCACGTTCGTCGCTGCGGTCCGAAAGCTTGTGCCATGAGCGTCGACTCTTCCTGCGGCTGCATCGGTCGCCGCTCGGTGACAGCGTACCGCGCCATACGCGTGGACGCGACCGAGTCGTGAACGTCCTCAAGGCTGTTGCGGCGGGGTGGAAGGTCGAGGCCGACACGGTGGAGCAACGCTATGGTGACAGGCGTACCGCCAGGCTCTTGCGACGATTCGCGGCGGAGCTCGAGGAGGCGATTCGAACGACTGAGGACGAGACGCTCACGCTCGCGCAGGCTTCGCGCGCGAGCGGTTACAGCAAGGACCATCTCCGCCATCTCGTAAGCGAAGGGACGATTCAGAACGCAGGAGGCAAGGGGAGGCCTCGGATCCGGCGCCGAGACCTCCCTTCAAAGCCGGGTGCCCTGGCGGAGGCCGTGACCGACGAAGCGAAGCAGCAGGCCCGAGAAATCTTGCGTGCGCGGGCGAGGACACCCCGGGAAAGAGTGGGTAGGTCGAGTTGAGGTTGCGCAGGCTACCGGCGAGAACGAGGGGGGGCGAGTGGCTTGCGTCATGGTTCGGATCGGGTCCGAGAGCCATCCGTAGCGGTTCGAGCACAGGGCAGTGCTTTCCAGTCGTCGCGGTGTTGGCAAAGATTCTGTGCATGCCACGACGCGACCTGAGACCACAACAGTCATTTCCGTGGGAACGATACTGGGTAGCCCGGGACGGCGTCTTGGCCCTCGACGCCTTTGGGTTCCTGGAGCGTCCCGATGGCGCACTGGCCCAGGTCCTCAATCCTGGAGTGTTGAAGTGGGACGAGATAGATCGATCGTCCTGCGTAGTCCTCGTGGGCGAGCCGGGCACCGGAAAGTCTCACGAGATGAGGAGTCGCTTCCATCGAAGCGAGGTCGACGCCGCGATCGTCCTTCGGGATCTCCGTAGCTACGACACCGCGCAGTCTGTCTTTCAGGACGTTTTCGGCGGCCGCGAGGTTCAAGAGTGGATCGAGTCTGAGGGCACGTTGACATTGGTGCTCGACAGCCTCGATGAGGCTCTCCTCGAGATTCGCGTCTTAGGTACCTGGTTGTGCGAGCAACTGAGGAGGCTGCCGGCCAGTCGTTTGCGCCTGCGAATCGCGTGTCGAACCGCTCAGTGGCCGTTGTTCATCGAGACGGAGCTAGGCGAGATCTGGAACGATGTCTCGGTATATGAGATCGCTCCACTGTCGAGGGCCGACGTCTCGACCGCGGCCACCTCGATGGGTCTGGACGCGGAAGCGTTTCTGACCGAAGTCATGAGGCGGGACGCCGGACCATTGGCGACGAAGCCGACAACCCTTCGCTTCCTGCTTGACGCGTTCAAGAAGGACGAGGCATTCCCGTCAACACAAGTCGAGTTGTATGACCTCGGTTGCGAGCTCCTTTGCCGAGAGGCCGACGAAAGGCGGATCTCGGGGCGAGCCGGCGACCTGGAGCCGCGAGAACGGCTCGCTGTAGCCGCACGCCTTGGGGCGATCACAATCCTGGGCAACCGGTCGGCGATTTGGCGTGACGGAGGTGCCCCATCTCCAGCCGAGGTGAGCCTCGGTGAGGTAGCAGGCGGCTTTGAACCAACGCTCGGAGGTGGGACGGTTGAGGTCCGCGAGTCCGCCATTCACGAGACTCTAGGAACCGGCCTTTTCTCAGCTCGCGGGCCCGAGGGATTGGGGTGGACCCACCAAACCTATGGCGAATTCCTTGCGGCCAAGTGGGTGGTGCGGCGCGAGCTGTCTATGCCCCAACTCGAAAGCCTGGTGCGCCATCCGGACGACCCGGATGGTCGGTTTATTCCGCAACTCCGAGAGGTGATCGCGTGGCTCGTGTCGATGCACGCGGGGGTTCGGGACTTGGTGCTCTCGGTCGAACCCGAGCTCATGCTGGAAAGCGACCTTCCGACCGCTACTGCTGAGCTCCGCGCAGCAGTCGTCGACGCCCTCCTCGCTGCAAGCGATCGGGGTACTCTGAGGCGCCCGGATTGGACCCGGTGGCGCCACTATGAGCGTTTGAAGCACGCGGGGCTGGCGAAACAATTGCGGCCGTACTTGAGCCCCCGCGGTCAAAAGGTGTCAACGCGGGAACTCGTCCTCGACATCGCGGTCGCCGCGGGCGTCGTCGAGCTGCAGCACGAATCCGCGGCGATGGCGCTGAACGCGGCCGAGCCTCTGGGGCTCCGCGCTGATGCGGCCCGCTTGATCGCAAAGGTAGGCGACGCGAGTACGAGGATCCTGCTGCGGGAACTGGCGATCAAGCCGCAAGACGACGATGTCGAGGATGATTTGAAGGGAGCGTCTCTTGAGGCCGTGTGGCCAGACCATGTCACCCCAAAGGAGTTGTTCGCCGCTCTGACTTCACCCAAGAAGCCGAATCGCATCGGCGACTATGACAGCTTCCTCGCCCGGCTGCCCGAGCGACTCCCTCGCGAGGCGCTCGCCCCGGGCCTTCAGTGGTCGGCCGAAACGCAACTGAGCCGGTTCGGCGCGAGGAGCCGAGTTCGAGACGCACTACTACTGCGCAGCTGGGATCATCTCGATAGTCCTGAGGTGTGTGAAGCAATGGCCGCGATTGCTGTGAATCGACTCGCGGAATTCGAGGGGCTCATCGAGCACGATGTGGACGGAGAGTTGCAGGCGATGGTGGCGGCTTCGCCGCGACAGAGGCGGGCGCTTTTGAGCGCGATTGTTGACCGCGCCGGACCCGACGCGAACCTCGTTCGGTATGTGCGCGGGGACCCGTGTGACGCTCTAGTGCTGAAGGACGACGTCGACTGGCTGTTGGAAAGAGCGATCGCGTTGCCGGCCGAGGACCAAAGGGGCGAGGCCTGGGCGATGGTACTACGATGGACCGTCCAGTTCGGTGATTCCCTCACGTTTGCCAAGCTCTATGCTCATCGTGACGAACCTCACATCCGCAAGCAATTCGCTGACTGGTGGAGCCCCATCCTAATTGACTCCCCGGGCGCCGAGGATCTCAGGCAGCACCACCGGCGGATGCGGGAGTTTGAGCAAGAGCGAGACGCGCGCCGATCTCAACGTGATCTGCCTTCGGCAGAAAGAGTTCTGGGACTGGTTGACGGAATCCAGCCGCCCGAGAAGAGCCTGGATGGCGTTGAGCATTCACCGTGGGTGGAAGCCGCGTATGAGTTCATGCGCCGGGAGGACGGTCGGTTCCAGTACGGAGCAATCGTTGAGGGTCCAACCTGGAAACTCCTCAGCACGTCCGAGCAAGAGCGAGTGCTAACAGCAGCTGAGGAGTACGTGCGAACTCGTGGCTCATCGGTTAGCACGTGGGCCCTTGAGGGGAAGCAGACGTGGGGAGCTTGGGCAGGCGACCGAGCGTTGCGACTCTTGCAGGCCTGTCAGCCCGAGCGTGTCACAGCGCTGCCCAAGGACACCGTTCGGGCGTGGGGTCCCGTGATTCTCCGGAATCGACCGGCCCACTCAGAGTCTGACGCGTTCGCTACGCATTTGGCTCTGCTGGCCCGGATCCATGAGGTGGACGCGGGCACAGTGCTTGAGGCCCTTCGCATGGCACTGAGAGATGAGGACGAAAAGTATGGCGGTCATCTCATGAGCCTTGAGGTCGCTGCGCGGCTGTGGGATGATGAGCTCATGCAGGTGATGGTTATGGCGGTTCGTGACGATCCTTGGTCGCCAGCCGCGTTCCGTTCGTTGCTAGGGTTCTTGCTAGAGCGAGAGTCGCACGATGCTCGCCTCCTTGCGGAGAGCGCGTTCTCGCCCCGGCTACCGCGGCGCGGGCCGGCCCGCGATCGGGCTGTTGCTGCAGCGGCAGCTTTGTTGGCATCCACGCCCGACGGTGCATGGTCTGTGGTGAAGGCGCCAATGCGACGTTCTCCTGCGTTTCGCCGAGAAGTCGCACTTGCCGTCTCGCAGGACCCGCTGGACCTACGGCGATTTCCCGAGCACGATCTCGGAGAGATGTTCGCGTGGCTCACAGAGGTCTTTCCCTATCCCGACCCCGACCACGACGGTGTCTATTCGCCGTCCGCGGAAGACCAGGCGCGATCGCTGCGCGGCAACGTGCTAGCAGCATTGGTCAATCGGGCTTCGCCTAAGGCAGCGCTGGTGTTGGAACAGCTTGCAAAGCGCTTCCAGTCCCTGGATTGGTTGCCGCAAACCGTGATCAGGGCGCGGGAGGCACATAGGCGAGAGTCCTGGAGTCCGCCGATGCCTCAGCAGCTACTGGCACTGGCCGAGAGCGCGGAGCGACGCCTCGTGGAGACTCGTGCGCACCTTGCCGAGCTCTTGATCGAGTCCCTTGATCGCTTTGAGTCAGAGCTTCATGGCGAACTACCTGCGATATCTGGTCTCTGGGATGACCGCGGGGCAGGGCGCTATCGACCCAAAGGCGAGCAGGACTTGTCGGATGCCATTGCGAGACACTTCAGGCGAGACCTCAGGGATCGAGGCATCGTGGCTGGGCGAGAAGTGGTCATCCGCAGGGGTGGCAAAGGGGGCGTGCCTGGGCAGCGGACGGATGTGTATGTCAGCGCCATACGCGCTACGCCTCCTGGGAGCCCGATATCAGCAATCGTGGAAATAAAGGGCTCCTGGCACGAAGAGCTGATGACGGCCCTGAAGGGACAGCTCGTCGACGACTACCTGGCCAAGAACCCAGAGTGCGGTCTCGGCCTATACGTTGTTGGGTGGTATCTGTGCAACCGGTGGCACGATGAGCCGCGGAAGCGAGAGACGCTCCAGTACGGCACTCGCGAGACACTCCGAGAACGCCTCCTTGCGCAAGCGGAGGAACACTCCTCGAGCGCTCTTACTGTGCGGTCGGTCGTGTTGGATATCAGCTGGCCATAAGGCTGGCGGTGAGGTGCCGATACGAGCGTCTCGGATCGCTCCATCGCTGCGGATGATGCTCATGACGAAACTCGTGTTCGTTTGACCCGGCGCCTGCTTCAGCCCGGCATCGCCGAAAGCCAATCCCTGCGAGGGCGGATTGCTTCGTGGGGCTGATGAAGGAGCTAATGCTCCGCTGTTCCATTCTGCGCACGTGGTGAATAGGGGTACAGAGCAAGGAGGGCCTTCTGACGGACGATTCAGGATCGCGTCAGGCAGAGCGGAGGTATGCTCGTGGATAGCCGAGCAGCATGACGCGACGCCCGTGGGAGGAATTGATGTCACTAATGATGACGAAGTGTCTCCGGATCTCCCTGGTAGTCGCGGTTTTTGGAGCTTGTGGTCCGGACTCGGAGCTGGAATCGAGAGCGGCGACCCCGAACGAAGGGCCAGGTGCGGAAGTCGGCGGCGCCGCGAGTCAGTCGGTGGAAACGACGTGGACGTTCGACGATGACCCGCCGGGAGGGCTCCCCGCGGCGTGGCGAGTCGAGCAAACGAACCCGCGCGGCGATGCGGCCGAGTGGGCCGTGTTGGAGGATGCGGAGGCCGCGTCCGGGCGCCGCATGCTGGCCCTCACCGATGCGCGCGGGGCCCGAGGGAGCACGTACAACATCGCCTGGACCGACGCCGTCCAATTCCGGGACGGTCATGTCGAGGTCAAGGTGCGAGCGGGCACCGGACGAGAGGACCAGGGGGGCGGGCCGATCTGGCGGGTCCGGGACAGGGACAACTACTACATAGCCCGTTGGAATCCGCTTGAGGACAACGTCCGCCTCTACTTCGTCAGGGACGGCTCGCGCCGTGAGCTCGCGAGCGCTGACGTGCGAGCCTCGCGCGGCGAATGGCACAGCATCGCGATCGAACAGAGGGGAGAGCGGATCACGGGATATTTTGATGGGCAGCGCATTTGGGACGTCACGGACGGCACCCTTACCTCGGCGGGTGGCGTCGGAGTGTGGACCAAGGCGGACGCGGCGACGGGTTTCGACGACCTCGCGCTGACTCAAGGATCGCCATGAGGAGACTCGGCTTTGCATGCCTCGTGCTCCTCGTGGCGTGCAGGGGCGCTGACGACTCCGTCGTCGTCTATGTCAGCCACGACCAGGTCTTCTCAGAGCCGATCCTTCGGGACTTCGAGCGGGACACGGGCATCCGCGTCCTGCCCGTCTATGACACGGAGGAGGCGAAGGGAACGGGCGTGATGAACCGCCTGTTGGCCGAGAGGAACAACCCGCAGGCCGATGTCTATTGGGCCAACGAACCCATCCGCGCGGAGCTCCTCAAGCAGGAGGGCGTTAGCGAGTCGTACCGTTCCCCGAGCTCCCAGGGGATCCCCGCGGGGCTACGGGACCCCGACGGACATTGGACGGGATTCGCGGCCAGGGCACGCGTCTTCGTCGTGCACAAGGACATAGGCGACCCACCACGCACGATCGCGGCCTACTCGGACCCGTCTTGGCGAGGCCGCGGAGTCATCGCGAACCCGCTCTTCGGAACCACGACGACACACATGGCCGCTCTCGCATCGCTCTGGGGTGCGGACAGCCTCATGGCCTTCCTTGGTCTCGCTCGAGCAAACAGTGTCGTCATGTCGACGAGCAACGGAGAAAGCGCCGATCTGGTCGCGCAGGGCGCGTTCGCTTTCAGCCTTGTCGACGTTGACGACGCGATCAGCCGGCTGCGACGCGGGGACCCGATCACCATGATCTACCCCGACCAGGCCGTTGGTGGGCTGGGCACGCTCTTGCTCCCCAATGCGGTCCTACTCATCCGCGGCGGGCCGAATCCCGAAAACGGGCGGCGGCTCATCGACTATCTGCTCAGCCCCGAGACAGAGCGGAAGCTCGCCGCCTCGGATGCCGCCCAGGTCCCACTGCACGAGGGTGTGGCGGTCCCTCCCGACCTGCCACCGATCGAGAACGTCACGATCATGGACGTGGATTACACGTCGATGGCTCGCCTCCTCGATGAGATTCAGCCACTCCTCCAGAGCTGGGTGGAGTCGCAGCCATGAGCGGAGGGAAGGGACGGGGACATCAGGAAGCCACGGGCTAGCCACGCGATGCGCAGCGAGCGCGCGATGCTGGTACTGGCGGTTGCGGTGGTCGGCGCCGCGGGGTTGGCCCCCATGCTCGCGGTGCTGGCCGAAAGCGTCAGGGTCGGGGGACAGTTCGGCCTCGCGCATTACGGGGTGCTGGTCCGCTCGACCCGCCAGTGGCAGCTGCTCGGCCACAGCGTGCTTCTGGCCTCGCTCGTGGCGGGCATGGCCACGACGATCGGCCTTCCGCTCGGCGTCCTCATGGCCAAGACCGACCTCCCCCTCCGGGGCACCCTGGCGGCGCTCTTCACGTTCCCTTTCCTGCTGCCGCCCTATGTGGTCGCGGTAGGGTGGTTCCAGGTGTTTGGCCGCGGAGGGATCGTCGGGGACTGGCTCGGGCCAGCGGTCGCCGAACGGACGCACGCGATCCTGTTCGGCCTCTCCGGTACTGCGCTGGTGCTGGCGTCATGTCTGATGCCCGTGGTGATGCTCCTCACCATGCTTTTCGTGCGCACGGTTCCTCCGCGTCTCGAAGAGGCGGCACGGCTCGCCGCGCCCTGGGGTGCCACGTTCATTCGCGTCACTATTCCGCTCATTCTTCCCGGAGTGCTCCTCGGTGCGCTGATCGTTTTTCTGCTGGCGCTCGGTGAGTTCGCCGTCCCGATGTTCCTCCGCTACGACGTGTACTCGGTTGATAGCTTCACGCGCTTCGCCGCGCTCTACCAGCCGGCGGTCGCCGCAGCGGCGTCCGTGCCGTTGGGCCTGATTGCGCTCCTGCTCGTGGCGCTCGAGCGACTATTCTTACGAGACCGCACCTACGAGATACGCTTCGCGGCCTCCGCTCCGGACGTCCTAACGGCCCCGCTCGGCCGCGCCCGATTCGTACTGCTGGGGGTGGTCCTCCTCCTCGGTGCGGTGGGCGTGGCTCTCCCGCTCGGGTCGTTGGCGATCCGGTCGGCGGCTCCCGGGGTGTATCCCGAAGCCTTCGCGCGCGGCTGGGACGCGCTGGTCCGGAGCCTTGGGTACGCCGCGGCCGGGGCCACCCTACTGACCGTGATCGGTTTCGCTCTGGGGTACCTCATACAGCGGCGCGCCCTGTCCATTTGGAGAGCGGTGGACTCCCTGACCATCCTTCTCTTCGTACTGCCCAGCACCGTGGTCGGGATCGGGCTCATCGCGCTCTGGAATCGCCCCACTCTAGGGGCGGTCTACGGGACCGCATGGCTCGTCCTCGTCGGTTACGTCGCGCAGTACACGGCTGTCACGAGCCGCGCGACCGTCGCGGGCTTGAGCGCGATCCCGCGCGCCGCTGAGGAAGCCGCCCGCCTCGCCGGCGCTGGCTGGTTCCGCCGCGTCGCGCTCATCGTCGCGCCGCTCGCGAGCCGCTCTCTGTGCGCGGCATGGATCGTGGCGTATCTGCTCTGCGTGCGCGACACCGGGCTCACGATGATGATCTATCCACCCGGAGGCGACACGCTTCCAGTGCGCACGTTCACCCTCATGGCAAACGGCGCTCCTCCTCTGATCGCCGCGCTGTGCGTGATGATGATCGCCGCGGCCGTGATACCTCTCGGCGTGATCGGCCTCGTCTTCGGGGACCTGCGTCCGGGACGGCAGCGGGCGAAGGCGGCCTGGTAGCCTTCGTGCGAGCCATCCACGTCGAGTCGGTATCGGTGTCGTATGGCCCTCACACCGTGCTTCGCGCCATGACCATGCGGCTCGAGCCCGGCGAGCGAGTGGCGCTGCTCGGTCCCTCAGGGTGTGGAAAGACCACGGTGCTTCGTCTCGTCGCAGGCTTTGTCGCTCCCGATCACGGTCTGGTGCGCATCGGCGACGAGGTCGTCGCGATCGATGGTCGGATCGTGGTCCCGCCCGAGAGGCGAGGAGTCGGAATGGTCTTTCAGGACCTTGCGCTTTGGCCACACCTGAGCGTACACGGCAACCTCGCCTTCGGACTGAGGTCGCAGGGCGTCAGCAAGCCGGAGATCGAGAGACGAATCCACGAGATGCTCGAGATGGTGGGGCTGGGCACGTTCGCGGATGCGAAGCCGACCCGACTGTCGGGCGGGGAGCAGCAGCGCGTCGCGCTCGCGCGCGCGCTTGTGCTCCGCCCGCACGTGCTGCTGATGGACGAGCCCCTCTCGAGCGTCGACGAGCGCCTGAACCGGCAGCTACGTGGAGAGATCGTACGGCTCCAGATGGAGCTCGGCTTCACCTTGCTGTATGTCACCCATCGCGCTGACGAGGCTGCGGACGTCGCGGAGAGGGTGGCGCAGATGGACAGGTCCGGGGGGCTCGGTGGGGCCGTGACTATCTGACTTGGAATTCAGGGTGCGTTCAGGGGTGGTCTCGTTAGCGTTGTCTGTGGCCGGAGCAGGCCTACCCACGACGCACGTCTGACACGGAGGGAGCTTGCGAGGAGCACGAGGCATAGCCGCAGTAGCGTTGTCGCTGGCGGCGGGACTGATTCTGACTGGCGACGCGAGCGCTCAAGCGGAGCGCTGCATCCTCCTGTGCGCGCCGGAACTCAAGTTCGAGCCGACGCTCACGTTCGAGAGTCTCGGCACGCGCGCGCGCGTGGATGTGGGTGGGGTGGTGGAGGAGACCCCGCGCGAGACGGTCGTCGAGCTCATTTTTGCGGTGGACATCCCGACGACGATTCCGCGTGTGGGCGTCACGCTCGAGGCGAGCTTCGCGCCTTTCAAAGGCCCGGATGGGTTCAGGGACAACCCACCCGAGATCGAAGCGGAGTTGAATATCGACGTGCTCACCGAGGAGCAGACGGGCGGCTGGTTGTCCTCCCACTTCGACATCGTCGACAAGTTCAGCCCCGGAGAGCTGCCGGGTGACGCCAGCGCGTACACCCACAAGCTCGACCTGGAGCTCGACACCGCGTTCCATCTGTTCAGCTTCCTGCCGGACGGACGTTGGTTGCGCAACCTGGAGCTGGAGCTGTCGCTCGACTACCTGGCTACCGGCAGGCCACAAGCAGGCGATCAGATCGGGAGCGATCTCTATCTCGATGACGAGAGCCCCTGGTCCGCGTCGCTCGTTCTGGTGATGCCGCTCGCACCGTTGGTGCCCTGAGGGTGTGTCGCCCCAAACTGCTTAGCCGAGGTGGTAAGACTATGAAGCAGGCCGCCCCCAGAAGTCGATTCGCCCTTGTGGTCTCGCTGCTCGCCGTGCTCGGCTGCTCGGCCGTTGCCCTTAGCACGCCCAGCTCCACTCAGGTGCCGCCGGCGGGTGAGGGGCTCACAGGCCGGGTGCTGAGCGGATCGGGGGTCGAAGGCGTCGCTGGCGCCACGGTCCAGCTCGTACCGGTGTCGGCGATCGACACGCACACGCAGATGACCGCGAGCGCGATCTACGCAGCGCCCTATCCTGCCGAAGCGTACGACGAGCCGCTCGAAGACGCGATCCGCTCCAGAGGCGCCGAGTTTCCGCAGGCGACCACCGATGTTCGAGGGGGCTTCGTCATTCCCGAGGTGCCCGAAGGAACGTTCTTCGTACACGTCACACCGGCTCCTGGGGACGCGGCGCACCTCCCCGGTGGCAGCGAGAGCCGGAGGAGCCGCGTCGCCGAGCAGCTCCGCGGCCGCTCGCTGACGATCAGTCTGTCGACCCGACCGTCTGACTCGGCGACGACGGTAGGCAGCTCCTCCTGTCTCGAGTGCCACGCCGACCACGAAGGCTGGAGCAGGACCGCGCACAAGCTCGGATGGGCGGTCCCGCAGGCTCCCGGTCCGATGCAGGATTTCTCCGCGCACCCCGAGTACTTCCGGGCGCTCGCGTCGTTCACGCAGGCCGACGCGTACACGAACGGGACGCACCTGGAGCTCGGCGACTACGACGCGAACCGCGGCGACGACAAGTTCAAGCTCCGCGTGGCAGGCGACGAGCGAATGCCGATCGCGACCATCTACGCGGACGTGTACCTGTGGAGGAGCTCCGCGGACCAGAAGTACTACATCTCGATGGCGAACCGCCTGAACCCGCAGGATCCGAACAGCCCGGCGCACATGGAGATCAAGCTGGTCTATGGTGGCCTCGTCCACGATCAGCGCTACATCGTGTCCGTGCCCGAGAGCCTCGGCAGTCGCCAGGGATGGTACACGCTGCTTCGGTACAACATGACGGGACGCGACGAGCGCCTGAACCGCAACCGGCGCGTGTGGCACGACTACAAGTTCTGGTATTGGTGGGCCGGCGGTGCGGACGGTCGCTACGGAACCGCTGACGACGTGCTCACCGCTCCGCCCGTCAACACGAACGCCGTCCAGACCATGTGCGCCAGCTGTCACCTCAACGGGTGGGAGCGCTATCAGGATGCGACGACGGGTCAGTACCTGGTGCGTGCCGTCGATGACCCTGCCGGCGACATGAACATCGACGACGATCCCGCGATGGACGAGATCAACGTCGGATGCGAGAACTGTCATGGACCGGGATCGGAGCACGTCGCCAACCCGGCGGGGTCCCGCGCGATCGTCAGCCCACAGAACCTGTCCTCGGAGAGGGCGAGCGTGGTATGCGGCCGATGCCACGACCGCCGACAAGGTTACGGTGGACCGACCGTGGGTTATACGCAGGCGATCAGCGAGTCAGGACAGCTAGCGCGCCCCGGCATCAGCCGACATGAGCTCGTCACGGTGTATACGGATCCCGTGAAGAAGGGTCCGACCATGCCGGGACCCGGGCGCGACAACAACATCTGGCCCGACGACGTGCATTCGAGCCAGCCCCATCAGCAGTACTCGGACTTCCTGAAGTCGGGCATGTACCGGAACGAGCGGATGCTGGTGACCTGCTCGGACTGTCACGAGATGCACGGCACCACGTCGAACCCGCGCTGGCTTCTCCACGATGCCGAGGACCCGAACTCACCCCTCTGCCAGCGCTGCCATACGGTCGACCTGTTGCCGCACATGCAGGAGAAGGCCGGAGCGACCATGAAGGGCGAGATGACCCGTTGCACCGACTGCCACATGCCGGGAACGCTGAACACGGGCGGCATCGCGGGCGACTACGGTCGCATGATCCACACGCCCCCGTACGCGAACGAGAGGGAGGAGGAGGCCAACGCCTACTGGGAGAGCCCCATGAACTCTCACGTGTTCGACGTACCGCGGAAGACGAACGTAGGAGTGGACGGCGTAGCCCCAGGGCGTGCGATGCCGATTCCGTACACGGCCGCGTGCGGCACCTGTCACGTAGTGGACGAGCTACCCTATCGGTAATCAGTGGGTCGGAGCCTGTGAGGTGAGCCTGTGCGCATCCTGGTGATCGAAGACGAGCCCAAGGTCGCGCAGGCCCTGGAGGACGGCCTCGTCGAGGAGCATTACGACGTGGTCGTCGCCCCGAACGGCGAGGAGGGGTTCTTCCGCCTGGCGGCCGAGTCCTTCGATCTGGTCGTCCTTGACGTGATGCTTCCGGGCCGTGACGGCCTCGACATCCTACGGACGATTCGTCGGCGCGGCATCCAGACGCCGGTGCTCATGCTCACCGCTAGAGATGCTGTGGAAGATCGTGTGGTCGGCCTCGACGTAGGGGCGGACGACTACTTGATCAAGCCGTTTGCGTTTCCCGAGCTGCTGGCCCGTATTCGGGCGCTCGTCCGTCGCGGACGGCCCGACCAGGTGCTCCGGTTGAGTGCCTCCGACCTCGACATGGACCTAGTCACGCGCACGGTGACGCGGAGCGGAAGCGCCATCGCGCTGACGACCCGCGAGTTCGAGCTCCTCGAGTACCTGATGCGGCACTACAAGCAGGTCGTGTCCCGCGAGATGCTTGCCCGCGAAGTGTGGAAGGAGACCACTCGCGCCGCTGTTCTCGACAACCTGATCGACGTCCACGTCGCGCGCCTGCGCAAGAAAGTGGACCAAACCCACGTGATCAGACTCATCCACACCGTACGCGGCGTGGGCTTTGTGCTGCGCGAGGGTGAAACATGACGCGGTCGCCGGTATCAAAGAGCATCCGCGTCCGGCTGACCCTATGGTACGCGGCCGTCCTGGCGGCGATCCTGCTCGTGTACGCGGGAGGGGCTTACTTCTTCCTCCGCACGAACCTCTATGCCGACCTCGACCGCCGGCTGGCCGACGACGTGGTGGGCGTCGCCGCGTTGCTCACGGCGACGGAGCGCGCTGCTCCGGTCTCGGCTCCAGGCGAGGCTGGCTTTGAGGACCAGCGCTGGCTGGAGGTGTTGAGCCCTGAGGGCGAACTCCTGTATCAAGAGGGCACCTCCGCGCTGGCGCTTCCGCCTTCGGCCCAAGAATCTCGGGACGGGGCAAGCGGACGGGCGGAGTCGATCGAGGTTGGCGTGGGCAGCGTCGTGCGGATGCGCACGGCGAGCAGCTCGGTTGGGGGAAGCACCGTCCTCGTTCGCGCCGCGCGCTCGGAGGCGCTTGTGCGGCACGAGCTTCGTGAGCTGCTCGTCGGGATGGGGCTGGGCCTGCCGGCCGCGGTCCTGGTGGCGTGTCTCGGCGGGTACTTTCTTGCTGGTCGCGCCTTGAGGCCCGTTGGCCAAATGGCGGAGCGAGCGAGCGCGATCACAGCTGAGAGCCTGGGGCAGCGACTCCCGATCGAGAACGCGCACGACGAGCTCGGACGTCTCGGCTCGGTCCTCAATGACACGCTGGCACGTCTCGAGGGCTCGTTCGAGACAATGCGCCGCTTCACGGCGGACGCAGCGCACGAGCTACGCACTCCACTGACGGCGCTGCGGAGCGTTGGGGAGGTGACGCTGCGCGAGTCGCGTTCGGGCGAGGCTTACCGCGAGGCTGTCGGGAGCATGCTGGAGGAGGTCGATCGCCTAACTCGGCTGGTCGATACGCTGCTGACACTCTCGCACAGCGACAGCGGTCGAGTGGAGATCCGCGCCGAGAGTATCGAGCTACGGAGCTTCGCCGAACAGGCTAAGAACTACCTCGAAGTCCTGGCGGATGAGAAGCAGCAGAGCATCGTCGTCGATGGAAGCGCCGAAGCATGGATCGAAGCCGATCCCCGCCTACTCCACCAGGCCATCTCCAATATCCTGGACAACGCGATCAAGTACAGCCCGGTGGGGTCCTGCATACGGGTGGAGATTCACAGCGATAGCGACATTGCGGGCATCGACGTCGTCGACCAGGGGCCGGGCATCGCGGCGGAGCACATCCAGCGAGTCTTCGAGCGCTTCTATCGTGTGGATGGCGCCCGATCCCGACAAACGGGGGGTGCAGGTCTCGGTCTGTCGATTGCCCGGTGGGCGATTCAGGCCAACGGAGGGACGGTCGGTATCGACAGCAAGCTAGGCGAGGGTACGCGCTTCGTCGTTCGGCTGCCGCTCGCAGAAGGCACCAAGGGCGATAGCGTCGGGGATCGCGTTCGGGACCGGTTGTCGCCGGGACCGGCGTAGAAAGGTCCGGCGTCGCCCAGCGCGTTTCGGACACTGATCGGGGCGCGACGCTCGCACCGCAAGAGCCCGAGCGCTGCCGGCGTATCTCCCCATCCGTGACCAAGTGTGCCCAGACCGTGCCTGGAAACTCGGTGAAACTCGGTGATTGAGGCACGCGCGTCGCCGGAACGGGCAGGGAGTCATCAAATAGTCGTGCGGCATTCGCCGTTCTCGGGTGGTCCGGGGCAATCCTCTTAATCAGTAGGTTCGGGGTTCGAGTCCCTGGCGGGGCATGGGCCGGAAGTCCAGGAAGCACCTGGGCTTCCGGCCTTTTCGCTAAGTCGCGCATT
>JBEBGN010000050.1:0-18846 GCA_040081395.1 Longimicrobiales bacterium | reverse complement strand
GCGCTCTCGGATCCTACGCGGCGCGCCATCCTCACGCGGCTCCAGCAAGGCGAAGCCACGGTCACCGAGCTGTCCGCCCCGTTCGCCATCAGTCAGCCGGCCATCTCGCGACATCTGAAGGTGCTCGAGCGAGCGGGGCTGATCTCGCGAGGCCGCGATGCACAGAAGCGGCCCTGCCGTCTCGAAGCCGAGCGGCTCGGAGAGGTCGCGGCATGGATCGAGCAGTACCGCAAGAACTGGGAGCAGAACTTCGCGAGGCTCGACGACGTGCTCGGCCGCTCGAGCACCATTGACTCGTGACCCCACCCATGGAGGACCGATGTCAGGTGCGTTGAAGGTGTCGGTCACGACACCGTCGGACCGAGAGATCAGGATCGAGCGCGAGTTCAAGGCACCACGGACAAAGGTCTTCGACGCACTGACGCGCCCCGAGCTCGTGCGCCAATGGCTGCTCGGCCCCCCGGGTTGGACCATGCCCTTCTGCGAGATCGATCTCCGGCCCGGTGGCTCCCTCCGGTATGTGTGGAGGCACCCCGATAAGGGCGACATGGGGATGCGCGGCACCTTTCAGGAGGTCGTGCCTTCCGAGCGCCTCGTCCACACGGAGGTGTTCGACGTCGACTGGACGGGGGGGGAGACGGTAGTCACGACGTCGCTCCGTGAACATGCCGGGCGTACGACCCTGACCCTCGACGTCCTGTACGCCTCGCGCGACGCGCGCGACGGCGCGCTCCGATCGGGCATGGAGACCGGCCTGGAGGCGGGCTACGAGTTGTTGGAGAAGCTTCTGGCCGGGGCCGCCAAGAGCTCGCGCGACATGTTGCGCCACACGGTGGCGACGCTCGCCTACCGGGCCGAGAAGGTCCTGCGCGACGTACCCGATAGCTATCCGCAGTTCCGTGCCTCCCCGTCGACGCGCACGCCCTTCCAGATCCTCGTGCACCTGGGGGATCTCATGGAGTGGGCCGAACGCATGGCGCGGGGGGAACGTCGTTGGCAGCACGTGGCCAGCAAGGACTGGGCGGAGGCACGCAGTCGATTCTTCCGTGGCCTAGCCGCCCTGGACGCAGCGCTGTCCACGGGGCCGACGGAGAGCATGTCCGAGGAGGCGATCTTCCAGGGTCCGGTGGCCGACGCGCTCACGCACGTCGGGCAACTCGCCCTGCTGCGCGGCATGGCCGGCGCTCCCGTGCGCCCGGAGAGCTACGCGCGCGCGGACATCCACTCAGGCGTCGTGGGCCCGGAGCAGTCCGAGCTGCGCACTGAGTTCGACGGCGACGCGAGCGGTTGAGGCTCGTCGCTAGGACCGCTTGGCGCGCGCTCGCCGCGTCGGATGCAGATCACCCACCTTGATCGACGCCCGCAGGTGCGGGGTGCGGATCCGTTTGGTGATGACGGCCCCCACGCCCAGCGCACCGACCGTCGAGGCGGGAACCAGGAGCACGAGCCACTGGGTGAGCAGGAGGAACCCCACACCCATGGAGGCAATCCACCCCAGCGCGATTCCGATCCAGGAGAGGATCAGCTGTTGGCGGCGTGCCCGAGTGAGTGCCATGAAGAGAGGAACCTAGACCCTCGGAGGCGCGTACGCACCCGGAGCCAACCCTGCCGTGTCCGCCGTGACGCCGTTCATGGTCACCGATACCTTCCGGCCGAATACCCTGCCAGGAGTTCACCCATGTTCCGTTCGTTCACACCCGCCGTTCTCGCGCTGTTGCTTGCCATGCCCGTCGCCGCCCAGGCTCCCGCGGGTTGGATGGAGCGCGTAGACGCATCCACCAACGCCGCGGACCCCGATGACGTGCCGAACGTGACCGTGACCACGGTCGCCAACGGGTTCGAGGTGCGCACCGGCCCGGCCGTCGCGCTCTGGAACCCGGCGAACACCGCCACCGGCAACTACACGCTCGAGGGCACGTTCACGCTCCTCCAGCCGAGCGGTCATGTGAACTACTACGGCCTCATCTACGGCGGCCGTGACCTCGAAGGCGCCTCGCAGAGCTACATCTACTTCCTGGTCGCCCAGAATGGATCGTTCATCATCCGGCACCGGACGAACAACGACACCGTGCACGACATCCTGGGCCGGACGGTGAACGCCGCTGTCGCGCAGCCCGGCGCGAACGGTCAGTCGGTGAACCGACTCCAGGTGCGCGTAGGCGCCACCGACGTTCAGTACCTCGTCAACGGCACCGTGGTGCACACGGTCCCCAAGTCGGGGATGGCCGCGCAGACCGACGGCATCTGGGGCGTGCGCGTCAACCACGTGATCCCCGGCGTCCGCGTCGAGGGGCTGCGGGTCACCGCCAACTGACGGCTGGGTGAGGCAAGCGCGACACTCCGCGCGCCGCAGAATCGCGAGTGGTGACGGAGGGGTGCCGAGAGGCACCCCTCCGCGTTTTCAGCGGATTCCGGTGTCGAACCCGATCGTCACTTCCGTGTACGCGCCCGTCTCCACCCGCACCGATGACTCACCCGCGGTGGGGAACGGACGACCCGACCTCGGCACCAGCGTGAACGCGCCGGGCCGCAGCCCGACGCGGAAGCGACCCTCCTCGTTCGAGTGCACGCTGGCGACGATCGCACCTTCCGCGCTCCGCACGTCGATCCAGGCCTGATACGGTTGGTCGGGGCACGGGTCGTCGAGGCGCACGACCGGACACATGGGGCCCAGAAGTACGAGACCCTCGATTCCCTGTGGCGCACCTGGACCCAAGGCGTCGCTCGCACCGCAGGATGCGAGCGCCAGCAGGCTCGCCAACAAGATGGGCTTTCGCATTTCGGTCACGCTCCTGTCTTTCATCGACACGAGGAACGAACCGTGCGGGGCCTTCGTGACGCCCACGCCTACATGCGACTAGAAGGCGCCTGCTCCGGGCAACTGATCGCCGGACACCTGCTGGAACGCGCTCGACCACCACATGGCATCCTCGTGCCATCCGAACCACCCCTCGACCGCCGCGAGCGGGAGACCAAGCGACCAGGGGGTCCTCCGGGTCTCGTCGTCACGTGCGACCCCGAAGCACTGATAGGGATATCCCGGGTGCACCGGACTGCATTCGGCCTTCAGGAGCGCGCCGCTGACCCTGCTGTCGGAAAGCCCGAACATGAGCGCGCCCCATAGGGCGCCCTGCACACCGCTCGCGCCATCGGTCGCGGGCAGCGAGCCCAAGCGGGGGACCACGGGAGCGTCGGAAAGGGGGACCATCGAAGGCGACCCCGGGAGGGTCGAAGGACGCAGCGAAGTCGCCGCCATAGTGCGATTCCTATGGCGGCGACGTAGGCTCCGCTCAGACCCGATCAGCACCAGCGCGCACGCACGCGGTACGTGACCGTCGTCTCGCCATTCGCCGGGACCCGGGGCGTCATGGTGAACGTCCACGCGTCCAGCTGCGTGTACGCGTGGCTCGAGGCGAGGATCTGCCAGTCGCCCCCCACGGGCTCGACGAGCATCACCTCGACGTCTTCGTCTTTGTGGTTGCGCAGGTCGACGCGCCACGTGCTCTCGGAGACGCAGCTCGAGATCACGTCCCAGTCCGTCTGGACGCGGTCGCCGACGACGTCGAACGCCTCGCCCATCTTGATGCGCAGATTCTCGTCACGCGGCGTGTGATCGATCTGGTCCTCGCCGATGAACTGTTGCGCGCCGTCCCGGTCCCGCTTGTAGACGCGCACGATGCCGCGGGGAAGCGGCATGCCCAGCCCGTTCCGCTCGCTGTTCTCGAAGTCGAGGAAGACGCCGACCTTCTGGTCCTGCGCGACCTGGCCGTATTGGCCCCGGTAGTAGTTCGCGTCCCCGCGGAAGATGAGGCGCTTCTGCACGCCGAAGCCTTCGGACTCGAGCAGCGTCACCTGCTTCTGCTCGTTGTTCATCACGTCCGCCGGACGGCCGAGTGTGTACAGGTGGTACTCGAAGAAGCCCTGCTCGGTGAAGCCGGGAGCTTCGCGCGCCGCGGCCACGTCGGCCATCATCCGGTAGCGCATCTCGTCCAGCGACACTCCCTGGGTCACGCGCTGCACGTCCCCCGCCACGAGCTGGAGCCGCGCGTTGGTGTACGACGTGCCGCTCTGGTTCGTGAGCGTGACCCAACCCGTGAGTGCCGCCTCGTCGTCATCCTCGTTCAGCACCATCACGTAGTCGGCCTTCCAGTTCAGGCTCTGCGTCAGGTACGACACCTCGAGCTGCTGCTCGCCCCCGCCCGCCTCGAGATTCCATAGCAGGGTGGGCTCCGCGATGAGATTGTCCGGCACCTCGGGGAAGCCGAACCTGCCCGGATAGTTGAACGTGATCTCGCCGTCGATGCGCAGGATCGGCCCGCCGTTCACGGAGAGTACCTCGGCCTCGACCGACTGCTCCTCACCCGTCTGCGGGTTCATGCGATACACCGTGACGGTGCGGCCCACGTACTTCTCCAGCAGCTTCTCCGGACTGAGCAGATCGTATTGATAGTTCTGCTCGAGGATCTGTAGCCCGCGCCCGCCGATCGGACGGATGTGGACCGTCTCGGGTTGGATGCCCGATGCGACATCGCCGTATTCGAGCGACACGCGCCCACTGCGCAGTGCGAGCGTACGGACCTCGCGCACGAGCCCGAAGTTCTGGTTGTAGACGGTGATCGCCACCGCGTCACGCTGGGCGGACGTGGAGCGTAGCCGCTCCACCTGCTCCTGCGGAGCGGGTTCGTCGAAGGTCTCGGTGGCCGCCGGCACGGTCACGGCGGTGAGGGTGGCGGCCATCGCCAGCAGTCTTCGCATGGGTCGGTGCATCTTTATGAAGGGCCGGCGTATATTCAGCGAATGCGCCGGACGTCAGTCTCGTGCTTCCGGGATATGGGACGTCGCCGGGGGCTCGAATTGCACACCGTGGCCAGGCCGAAACCCGACCCGTAGGCTACTCGTCGGGAGACACTATGGAGCACCTGTTTCGCGACGCGGCCCGCAGCCTGAAGCTGCTCCGCCGAGAGAAGACCTTCAGCGCGACCGTGTTGGTGACGCTCGCGCTCTGCCTAGGCGCGAACGTCGCCATCTTCGGCGTCGTCGATGCGGTGCTGCTCGCGCCCCTGCCGTTCCGCGACGCGGACCGACTCGTGACGGTGACCAACAGCTATCCGGGCGCCGGCGTCGAGCGCGCATCCAACGGATCGTTCGACTATTTCCAGCGACGCGAGAACATCCCCGCCTTCGAAGAGGTCGCGGTCTTCCGCAGCGCCACGTACACGGTTGGGGAGACCGGGAGCACGGAGTCGGTCCCGTCACTCGCCGTCAGCCCATCCTTCTTCTCGCTCCTCGGCATCGAGCCGTCGCTCGGCCGTGGCTTCCTCGAAGAGGAGATGGATCTCGGCAACCATCAGAAGGTCGTGCTCACGGACGGCGCCTGGCGGGACTGGTTCGGGTCCTCGTCCGACGTACTCGGGCGCGACCTGCGCGTCGACGGCGTGCCCTACACCGTCGTCGGCGTGCTAGACCCCGACTTCAGCATGCCCGGCCGCGAGGAGGCCCGCTTCCTCGTACCGCAGCCCTTCGCCGACGAGAACCGCACCATCGAGGTGTGGCACAGCAACAGCTGGGAGCTGTGGGCGCGCCTGGCCCCGGGCGCGACCGTGGAGCAAGCCGCCCAGCAGAACGTCGCGCTCAACGAGTCGCTCATCGATTCGTGGCAGGTGCCAAACGCCCGGCAGCTCCTCGCGGATGCCGGCTTCACCACGCTGCTCGCGCCCACGCACGAGGACCTCGTCGGGGACGTGAGGCCCATCCTCTTCATGTTGTGGGGAGGCGTCGCGTTCGTGCTCCTGATAGGCTGCGTCAACATCGCCAACTTGCTGCTGGCTCGAGCGCAGACGCGCCTCACGGAGGTCGCCACCCGACTCGCGCTCGGAGCCTCGCGCGCCCGCGTGGCCGCGCAGGTGCTCACCGAAGCGGTCGTGCTGTCGCTCCTCGGGGGCTTGGCCGGCCTCGCGCTCGGCGTGCTCGGACTCCGATCCCTGGAGACACTCGGCGCTGCTGACCTACCGCGCGGAACCGAGATCGGACTGAACGGCTCGGTGATGCTGTTCGCGTTAGTGCTGTCGGTCGGCGCGGGCGCGCTGGTGGCGGCGATCCCGATGGTCTCGGTGCTGCGCGGCGATCTCTCCCCCGCGTTCCGCGCCGGCGGTCGCACGGGCACCGCGACCCGCCGCGCAGTCGCCGTGCGGAACGGACTCGTGACCAGCCAGATCGGGCTCGCGTTCGTGATGCTGATCGGCGCAGGTCTCATGCTGGTGAGCTTCCGCTCCGCGCTCGCCGTCGACCCCGGGTTCGACCCGGATGGCGTGCTCACAGGCAGCCTAGCGCTCCCCGACGCGCGCTACGACGAAGACGAGCAGGAGCTCCGCTTCTGGGACGAGCTGTTGGTCTCGGTGCGCGCGATTCCGGGCGTCGCGTCCGCCGCGCTGACCGCGCAGATCCCCTTCGGCAGCAACTTCAGCGCGAGCCTGATCCTCCCCGAGGGATATGCGCTCCCGCCTGGCGAGTCGATGCTCGCGCCCGCACAGACCCAGGCCAGTCCCGGATACTTCGAGACCATGGGCATCGAGGTGCTCGAGGGCCGCGCCTTCGAGGAGTCGGACGGCCCGGATGCTCCGCAGGTGGTGATCATCGACGAGTGGCTCGCCCGACGGTACTGGCCGAACGGCGGCGCCGTGGGAAGCCGCATGGTCTACGGGGCCGTGCCGGGTGTCGACTCGATCCCGCCCGAGAGCCTGTACACGGTCATCGGCGTGGTGGAGACGATCAAGCGGCAGGACCTGACGGCCCCCGACTCGGAGCACGTCGGCGCGTACTACTTCACCTACCGACAGGATCCGGCGGGGTTCATGACGGTGGCCGTGCGCGCCGAAGCCGGTGACCCCACCGCACTGACCCCCGCCCTACGCGCGGCGATCGCGAGCCTCGACCCCGATCTGCCGCTCTTCGGTGTCGCGACCATGCAGGGGCGCATCGACGACTCGCTCATCCAGCGACGGGCTCCGCTCATCCTGCTGGGCATCTTCGCCGCCGTCGCGCTCTTTCTGGCCATGGTGGGCATCTACGGGGCGCTCGCCTACAGCGTGACCCAGCGCACGCGCGAGATCGGGATTCGTATGGCGCTCGGCTCGGCGCCGCAGGACGTCTTCAAGAGTGTCGTGGGGCAGGGACTGCGCGTCACCGCGATCGGGCTCCTGCTCGGCGGGGCGGCGGCCTGGTTCCTGGCGCAGCTGATCGAGTCGCTGCTCTTCGGCGTGCAGGCCACAGACCCCCGCATCATCGGCGCGGTCGCGCTCCTGCTCGGCGCCGTCGCGTTGTTCGCCTGCGTGCTGCCTGCGCGGCGGGCCACCCGCGTCAGCCCGGTCGAGGCGCTGGGGGGCTGACGACCGACGTCCGCTAATGGCGCGACCGACAGCATGCGCGCATGATAGGTGAAATCGTCAGGCGCGGACAGCGCTTCGCGGCCCCTCCATTTGCGTGTGCCCGGCGACCGACTCCGTGGAGCCCACGCAGTCGCTAGAGCGGTCTTCGCAGCAGCATGGCGAGCATGCGATGCGGACCGCCCTCGGCGTACGCACTCAGGCGCGCCCTCGACGGCTGCGCTTGGTCGACGTACTGCGACCCGAGGGTCAGGCGCTCGGTTCTCCGGGACACCAGGGTGGTCGTCAGCGCCATCTGACCGGTTGCCGGGTCGGCGAGCTCGAGGTGGAGCGAACACGCAGGGCAGCGGGTGGCGAACACGAGCACCAGGTACTGGAAGCCGCCGTCGAAGGCCTCGACACGGAACGGCAGTCGCTGGCCCGACTGGAGATCCGCTTCGACGGAGTCGACGGAGTCCACGCGTTCGAACCCCTGCAGTACCGCCTGCCTGACGAACGAATCGGCCTCCGCGCCAAACTCCCCCCGCACGTCGAGCTGGTCGGCGCTCTGGGCGGCTCCGTGGCTCGCCGACAACGCCCCGCAGATCGTCACCGCAACGGCAGCAAAGACGGAGGCGCGCGTCATGGCGCCAACCTAGGCGCGCTCTCATCTTGCCGCCATGCGCCCTTCCGCCCTTCCGACTGCCCTCGTTTTGGCCCTGCTCATCGCGGCCGTGGGCCCCGCCGCCGCCCAGATCGAGGTCACCGAGGCGACGATCGAGCAGCTGCAGCAGGCGATGGCCTCCGGCCGCGCCACCTCGGTGGTCATCACCGAGGCGTACCTCGCCCGCATCGCCGCCTACGATCAGGACGGCCCGCGGCTGAACGCCCTCCTCCGCCTGAACCCGAATGCGATCGCCGAAGCCGAGGCCCTCGACCGCGAGCGGGCCGCAGGGCGGGTGCGGGGGCCGATGCACGGCATCCCGATCATCCTGAAGGACAACTACGACACGTTCGATATGCCGACCAGCGGCGCGACCCTGGCGCTGGCGACCTCGGTCCCCGCCGACGACGCGTTCCAGGTGCGGCGGCTACGCGCGGCCGGTGCCGTCATTCTCGGCAAGTCGAACCTGCACGAGCTGGCCTACGGCATCACCTCGATCTCGTCGCTCGGGGGGCAGACGCGGAACCCGTACGACCCGCGGCGCAACCCGGGCGGATCGAGCGGAGGCACGGGCGCGTCGATCGCGGCGAGCTTCGCGGCGGTCGGGTGGGGCACCGACACCTGCGGCTCCATCCGCATTCCGGCGGCGCACAACAACCTGGTCGGGCTCCGGGCCACGAAGGGGCTGTCGAGCATCGACGGCATCCTCCCCCTGTCACACACGCAGGACGTAGGCGGACCGCTCGCGCGTACGGTGCGCGACCTGGCGATCGCGCTCGACGCCACGGTGGGAGCCGACCCGGCCGACCCGGCCACGCGCGCGCTCGAGGGCCGTTCCCTACCGCGCTTCGTGGAGGCGCTGGACGCTAACGCGCTCCGAGGTGCGCGTATCGGCATCCTGCCCAACCTGTTCGGCACCACCCCCGAGGACGCCGGGACCAACACGGCGGTGCGCGCCGCTCTCGGCCGCATGGTCGCGCTCGGAGCTGACACTGTGACCGTCGAAGTGCCCGGATACGATGAGCTCATCGCGGGATCCAGCGTGCTCGCGCTGGAGTTCAAGTGGGACCTACTCGACTACCTGGCCACGGTGCCCAACCCGCCCGTCTCGTCGCTCGCCGAGCTGATCGAGACCGGGCTCGCGCACGAGTCTTTGGTGGGAACGCTCCGTCGTTCCGAAGCCGTGGAGTCACGCGACAGCGAAGCGTATCGAGCCGCCCTCGCCAAGCGGGGCCCGCTGCGCGACGCGGTGGTGGCGGCCATGGATGCGGCGCGCGTCGACGCGCTCGCCTACCCGACCATCCGCACCACGGCGGCCCTCGTGGGCGAGCCGCAACGCGGCTCGAACTGCCAGTTGAGCGCGTCGACCGGCATGCCCACCATCAGCGCGCAGGCGGGGTGGGCGGGGGATCTACCGGTCGGGCTCGAGCTGCTCGGTCGCCCATTCGACGACGCGCACCTGGTCTCCCTCGCGTTCGCCATGGAGCAGGCCGGCTCGCAGCGGCGCGCACCCGCGACGACGCCACCGCTCGTGCGAGAGGAGTCCCCCGCTCCGCTCGTGTTCGCCATCGATGCGCGCGCCCCGGGCACCACGGCCGCGCTCGCCGCCGAGTTCATCTACGATCCCGTGCGCGGCACACTCGGGTACGAGGTCGCGGTCCGTGGCGTCCCCGCTGCCGATGTCGTCGCGATCGTCCTCCGCCACGCCGGCACCGATGGGAGCTGGTACGTGGTGGCGCGGCTCGCAGGCCCGCGGGTAGCCGAAGCGAGTGGCTCGCTGTCGCTCGACGGCGCCATGCGCGGCAGGCTGGAGCGGGGCGAGCTCCGACTCGAGCTGATGACGCGGGACGCTCCCTTCGGCGCAGTGCGCCAACAGGTGACGGTCGCGCCGCGCTGAGCGCGCCCCGCTCACAGTCCCGCGATGAAGTCCCGCAGCGCTTCCTGGGCTCGCACTGGCGGACCGCCGTCTCGCGCATAGGGGTTCCGCCCGGCCGCATCGATCACGCGCGCCTTGCGGTTGTCGGCGAGCTGGATCGCGAGCACGTGCTCGATCTGGCGGCGCACCTCGAGATCGTACACTGGCAGAGCTACTTCGACGCGGTGCGACAGGTTGCGCCGCATCCAATCCGCGGATGCGAGGTACAGTCGCTCCTCGCCGTCGTGGTAGAATCGATAGATGCGCGCGTGTTCCAGGTACCGATCCAGCACGCTCCGCACGCGGATCGTCTCGCTCTGTCCCCGGACGCCGGGCACCAGTCGGCAGATCCCCCGCACGATGATGTCGATCGGGACCCCCGCGCACGAAGCCTCGTAGAGCCGCGCGATGATCTGATCGTCCTCGAGCGAGTTCAGCTTCAGCGTCATGCCGGACGGTTGGCCCGCTGCGGCGCGTTCGGTCTCGTGCCGGATGAGCGCGTCGAATGCGCCCCTCATCGTGAACGGGGCCACGAGCAGGTGCTCGGGCTGCGGCGCCTCGATCTCGCTCGCGAGAAAGTGGAAGACCTGCTCCACGTCGCGGGTGATGCGCGGGTCGCGAGTGAAGACACCGTGGTCCGTGTAGATCCGTGACGTCTTCTCGTTGAAGTTGCCGGTCCCCACATAGGTATAGAGGCGACGCTCGCCAGCCTCTCGGCTCACCACCAGCGCGAGCTTGGCGTGCACCTTGAGGCCCTGCATCGAGTAGAACGTGCGCACCCCTGCGGCCTCGAGGCGGTCGGCCCAGTACAGGTTGGATTCCTCGTCGAAGCGCGCCTGCACCTCCATGAAGACGGTGACGCGCTTCCCGTTCTGCGCCGCCGCGATGAGCGCAGCGAGCACGTTGGAGTCCCGCGCCACACGGTAGACCGTGAGCCACACCTCCTCGACGTCCGGGTCCGAAGCCGCTTCGCTGAGGAAGCGCACCACGTGCTCGAACGACTGATACGGAAGATGGATGACCTGGTCGCCGTCGCGCATCGCGGCGGCCATGGACGGCGCCCGCTCTAGGACCGGGTGGGGGAGCGCCGGCCACTTCGGGTAGGAGAGGTCATCCCGGCCGAAGCGTGGAAACCCCATGTAGTCGGACAAGTTGTGGTAGCGCGCGCCCAGTACGAGGTCCTCTTCCTGGAGGCCGAGCCGGTCCTGGAGCCGGTGCAGGAGCACGTACGGTATGCGCATGTCGTACAGGAAGCGGCTGGGCAGCCCCGTGTCGCGTTTCTTCAAACTCTTCCGGATCGCTTCGACAAGGTTGCCATCGAAGTCGTCCTCGACGTACAGCTCGGCATCGCGCGTGAGCTTCACCGCATAGGCCCGCCCCACCTCGTGCCCCGGAAACACCTCGGCGAGGTTGTAGCGGATGAGGTCGTCGAGGAAGATCACCTCGCGAGGCGCACCGTCTTCGCTGGGGAGCGTGATGAATCGGCCAACCGCCGCTGCCGGCACCTCCAGTAGCGCATACGTAGGCGTCCACGTCGCCCGCGTACGATTCGAGTCCTCCCAGCGCTCCACCACGAGATAGATCACGTGGTTCTTCAGGAACGGACGCGCCTCGTCCCCCTCTCCGAGGTCGATGGGCGCGAGCAGCGGGCGCACCTTCTCGTCGAACGTCTGTCGCAGGAACGCATCGTGCCGCGGGTCCACCGACTCGTCGTCGACCGTGCGAATCCCCGACACTGCCAAGTCATGGAAGATGCGGCCCAGAATGGCGCCATAGCGCGCCTGTTGGTCGGCGACGATGCGGTGGATGTCGTGTAGCAACCGGTGCGGATCGATACCGAGCTTGGCCTCGTCCACCTTCTTCAGGCGGAGGAGCGCCCGCAGCGACGCAACCCGGACGCGAAAGTACTCGTCGAGGTTCGACGAGAAGATGCCGCAGAAGAAAAGCCGCTCGAAGAGCGGCACGCTCGCATCGTCGGCCTCTTGGAGGACCCGGTCGGCGAAGCGCAGCCAGCTGGTCTCGCGATCGAGGTACGTGAAACGTTTCGGCTCGGTAGTCATGGTTCCGGAGCAAATCTGGGTGCGGGGGCCGCCGGTGCTGGCGGCCCGGCTCGGGGCCGTGCACAATGCCGGTCCCACGTCGGCCGCGCGACCCCCTGTCCGGAGGTGCACCATGTCCGAGGAGCGCAAGAAGGCGAGCGACTTCCCCCGCGAGGTCCTGGATCTCTTCGACAAGTACGTGCACGGGATCATCGACCGGCGTTCCTTCCTGGAAGGCGCAGCCAAGTTCGCCGTCGGAGGCATGAGCGCCGCCGCCATCCTCGACAGCCTACGTCCCACGTACGCCTGGGCGCAGCATGTGCCCCCCGACGATGCGCGCATCCAGACCGCGTACGTCGAGTATCCGTCGCCGCGCGGGTCGGGCACCATGCGCGGGCTGCTCGCGCGCCCGGCGAACACGACCGACCGGAAGCCCGCCGTGCTCGTCATCCACGAGAACCGCGGGCTCAACCCGTACATCGAAGACGTGGTGCGTCGCTTCGCCGCTGCGGACTTCCTGGCCTTCGGTCCGGATGCGCTCACGCCGCTCGGTGGATATCCCGGCAACGACGAAGCGGGCCGCGAGATGCAGGCGCGGCTCGACCGCAACGCGATCACCGAGGACTTCGTCGCCGCCGCGGAGTGGCTCATGGCCCACCCACAATCGACCGGTCGCGTGGGCGCGGTCGGGTTCTGCTTCGGTGGCGGCCTGGTGAACACGCTCGCGGTGCGGCTCCCCAACCTGGGCGCGGGGGTCCCCTTCTACGGCGGGCAGCCTGCCGTCGAAGACGTACCACGCATCCAGGCACCGCTCATGATCCAGTACGCAGAGGTGGACGAGCGCATCAACGCGGGCTGGCCCGCCTACGAGCGCGCGCTACGCGCCAATGGCAAGCACTACGTGATGCACCAGTACGCGGGCACCAACCACGGCTTCCACAACGACACGACGCCGCGCTACGACGAGCGCGCTGCGAAGCTGGCGCAGGACCGGACGATCGCGTTCTTCAACCAGCACCTGAGGACCTGACCCGGCGTCCCCTCCCCGGCGCTCCCCGCTTTTGATGATTCCCGGCGCCCGCCCCGTAAGGGTTGGGCGCCGAATCATGGGCGCCGTAGATTCAGGCTCGGCGAGCCGCCGAGTCGGCGCGCCGCGGCGAGTTGTCCACCACAGGACGGAGGTCCCCGATGGGCCTGTTCGACAAGATCAAAGGCGAATTCATCGATGTCATCCAATGGACCGATGACAGCGGCGACACCCTCGTCTATCGCTTCGAGCGCCATGGCAACGAGATCAAGAACGGCGCCAAGCTGACCGTTCGTGAAGGCCAGACCGCGGTCTTCATCGACGAGGGCCAGCTCGCCGACATCTTCGCCCCGGGCATGTACACGCTCGAGACCGCGAACCTGCCCATCCTCTCGACCCTGAAGGGGTGGAAGCACGGCTTCCAGAGCCCGTTCAAGGCGGAGGTCTACTTCGTCAACACGCGCCTCTTCACGGACCAGAAGTGGGGCACCAAGAACCCCATCACCATGCGGGATCCGGAGTTCGGGCCCGTGCGCGTGCGCGCGTTCGGCACCTACGCCATCCGCGTGTCGGACCCGGGGCTCTTCATCAAGGAGATCGTCGGAACCGACGGTCGCTTCACCACGGGTGAGGTGACGGAGCAGATCCGCAACATCCTCGTGTCGCGTTTCTCCGATGCGCTCGCGGGGTCGGGGATCGCGGTGCTCGACATGGCGTCGCACCTGGATGAGCTCGGCGGCCTCCTGCTTGGACGGGTCACCGGTGACCTGGGTGGATACGGCGTCGAGCTGAAGACGCTCCTGGTCGAGAACGTCTCCCTCCCGCCCGCAGTCGAAGAGGCGCTCGACAAGCGCACCAGCATGGGCGTGATCGGCGACCTGACGAAGTACACCCAGTTCCAGGCCGCCACCGCGATCGGCGATGCCGCCAAGAACCCGGGTGGCGGCGGCGCGGCCGCCGCCGGGATCGGTGCGGGGCTCGGCTTCGCGATGGCCGGCCAGATGGGTCAGGCCCTCGCCGGTCAGGGACGCCCCGCCGGCGGCCCGCCCCCCATCCCGCAGACGGTGTACTTCGCGGCGATCGACGGCCAGCAGGCCGGTCCGTTCGACGCGGCGGCGCTCAAGGACCAGATCCGCACGGGCAAAGTGAAGAAGGACACGCTCGTCTGGGCCGAGGGCATGGCCGAGTGGAGCGCGGCGGAGAAGGTCGAGGCCGTCGCCAAGCTCTTCAGCGCCGCTCCGCCCCCCCTGCCCAAGTAGTGGCGGAGCTGGACTCGGAGTCGGACGCGGAGGAATCCGCGTCCGACTGGGACCGCCCGGGGCCGGACGGCACCCGTCAGTTCCCCTGCACGCAGTGCGGCGCGAAGGTCCAGTTCGCGCCCGGCACGGACACGCTCGTCTGTCCGTATTGTGGGCACGAGACGTCGATCCCGACCTCCGGCGAGGTCGTGGTGGAGCACGACTTCGCGGCGACGATCGCGGACCTCGAGCAGCACGCGGAGATGGAGACGGTGCCCTCCGTCTCGTGCACCTCCTGCAACGCGCACATCGAGCCGCCCGCCGCCAAGGAAGCGTTCCCCTGCCCCTATTGCGGCTCGAGCATCGTGGTGAAGGCGGGATCGGAGAAGTTGATCAAGCCGCAGTCGCTCCTGCCGTTCAAGATTCGCCGCGAGCAGGCGACCGAGATGTTCCGCAAGTGGCTGCACACCCGCTGGTTCGCACCCAATGCGCTGAAGAAGTTCGCGCGCCTCGAGGATCGCCTTCAGGGCCTCTACACGCCCTATTGGACCTTTGACGCGGACACCGCCAGCCGGTACACGGGCCAGCGCGGTGACACCTACGTGGTCCGCGTGGGGAAGCGCACGCAGACGCGCATCCGCTGGCGCCCCGCCGCCGGTGCCGTGTCACGCAAGTTCGACGACACTCTCGTGGTCGGCTCGACCTCCCTACCCCGCGGCCTGGCCGAGCAGCTCGAGCCGTGGGATACCGGCGCGCTCGTGCCCTATGCCGACGAGTACCTGTCCGGATTCCTGGCCGAGCGCTACCAGATCGACCTGCGGGGCGGCTGGAGCCGGGCGGTCGAGCGCATGGACGAGGTCATTCGCCAGGACGTGAAGCGCGACATCGGTGGCGACCACCAGCGCATCCATACTCTGTCGACGCATCACAGCAACGTGACCTACAAGCACGTCCTGCTGCCCATGTGGATCTGCTCGTATCGCTTCAGGGACAAGGTCTACCGCTTCCTGGTCAACGCGCGCACCGGCGAGGTGCAGGGTCAGCGCCCCTGGAGCGTCATCAAGATCGCGCTCGCGGTCATCGCGGCGTCGATCGTCGCGGCGGTCATCTACACGCAGACCCAGTAGGCGAAGGGGCGATTGGCGAAGGAATCCGCGATTCCTTACCAAACCCTGATCAATCTCTACCTCGGCGACTGCGCGCAGTCGCAGCGCGTGCCCCATTTTTCCTGGGAACCCGCAGGGCCCCGGCGGAAGTAGAACGTCCGGCCATCCTCCCAAGACTTGCTGGAGATCCACTCATGACGGTCGTCTCACGCACGGGCGCCGCCCTCCTGCTCGGACTCACCGCCGCAGCGGTCAGCGCGCAGGCACCGCAGCAACCCACAGGCTTCACCGTGGGCAACCCGCTCGGTCTCCCGATCATCCCGACACCGGGGCAGACCTTCCAGCCCATGTCGTCCAACGTGAAGGTGTACGGCGCGATCTTCTCGGCGGAGAGCTGCACGTACGATCCGGTCCGCAACCTGATCGTGGTGCCTAATCGCAACGTCGGTCAGGCCGTGCAGGACAACAACGCCTGGATCTCCTTCATCAACCATGATGGCTCCGTGCACACCGCCCGCTGGATCGGCGTGAACCGCAACGAACTGGTGCTGAACGAGCCGCTCGGCAGTGATGTCGAAGGCGGCATCCTCTATCTCGCAGATCGCGACGGCGGGCTCGCCACGGTCGTGATCGCCGGAGGTTCGGCAGGCGTGACGGCCGGCCCCCCCACCCCGCAGGTGTCCGTGGTGCGGAAGTTCGATATGGCGACGGGGCGCCCCGCCGGTGAGATCCGCGTCGAAACCGCGACCGGCTTCAACGACATCGAGGTCGCGAGCGACGGCACCATCTACGGCACGGTGTCGGGGCCGCAGGGCCACGTCTACCGCATCACGCCGCAGGGCCAAGCGTCCGTGTTCATTCCCAACGGCGCGCCACTCAACTCGCCGAACGGCGTCGCCATCGACGGCGCGGGGAACATCGTCATCGTCAACAGCGGCGATGCAGGCGTGCTCACCTACGACCGCTCCGGCCGTCTCATCCTCACGGAGCAGGCCGCGCAGCCCGGCAGCGACGGCATCGTCATCATGCAGGACGGCACCAAATACGTGAGCAGTGTCCAGCAGGGGGGCGTGTCGCGCATCCGTCCGGGCCAGGCTGCGGAGTTGATCGCGCAGAACATCCCGAACCCCGCGTCGATGTGCTACGACTCGGGTGCCAACCAGCTCGTGATCCCCATGAACGCGAACAACGCGCTCGCATTCATTCCGCTGACGGGTAGATAGCCACCCGCCACATCGGGGCGCCGGCCGCGAGGTCGGCGCCCTCGGCGCTCAGCCGTACCGCCCCTCGATGTAGTCGGCGGTCTCGCGCTTGCGCGGACGCAGGAACAGCTCCGGCGTAGGCCCGTGCTCGACCATGCGACCGAGCAGCATGAACGCGGTGTGCTCACTCGCACGGCGCGCCTGCGCCATGTTGTGCGTCACGATCAGGATGGTGTACTCGCCGCGCAGCCCCCAGATGAGCGCCTCGAGGGCCTCGGTGGCCGCGGGGTCGAGCGCAGAAGTCGGCTCATCCATGAGCAGCACCGTCGGCTTCACCGGCAACAGCCGCGCGATGCAGAGCTTTTGCTGCTCCTCGAGCGACAGCAACGTCGCCTTCCGGCCGAGGTTGTCCTTCACCTCGTCCCAGAGGAGCACCTGCCGGAGCGCGGCCTCGACGATGTCGTCTTCCTGCGCGCGCGTGAACGACTCTCCCGCGCGATGGATGCGATGGCCGAAGAGCACGTTGTCGCGCACCGACAGGGGCAGCGGATTCGGTCGTTGGAAGACCATGCCGACCGACTTCCTGAGCTGCGCCAGCTCGACATCCGGGGAGAGCACATCCTTGCCCAGCACGTGGATGCTGCCGCTGGTGCGCACGTACGAACCGAGCCGCTCGTTGATGCGGTTCACCGAGCGCAGCAGCGTCGACTTGCCGCACCCCGACGGTCCGATCAACGCAGTGATCGTGCCGTGCTTCACCTGGAGATCGACCTCGTAGAGCGCCTGGAAGGTGCCGTACCAGAGGCTGACGCCCCGTACGTCGATCGCCGGGTCCTGGAGGGGCGTCTCAGCCAAAGCGCCCCTCCACGTAGTCGCGCGTGCGCTGGTCCTTCACCGGCCCGGTGAAGAAGTCCTCGGTCGCGCCCACCTCGACCACTCTCCCACCGAGGAAGAACGCCGTGCGGTCGGCGAGCCTGCGCGCTTGCTGCACGAGGTTCGTCACCAGAATGATGGTCACTTCCTTCTTCAGCTCCCTCAGGACGTCCTCGATGCGCATGGTCGTCACCGGGTCGACCGCGATCGAGAACTCGTCGAGCAGGAGCAGCTCCGGTTCCTGCGACAGCGCCCGCGCGATCGTCAGGCGCTGCTGCTGGCCGCCCGAGAGCAGGCTGCCGAGCGCCTGGAGCCGATCCTTCACTTCGTCCCAGAGCGCTGCGCGACGCAGACAACGCTCCACGATCTCGTCCAGCTGTGCCTTCTGCTTGATGCCGGCCAGCCGCGGCGCGAAGGCAACGTTCTCGTAGACGGTGAGCGGGAGTCCCACCGGGAGCGGGAAGACCACGCCGATGCGACGACGGAACGCGTACACGTTCTTGAAGCCCATGATGTCGCGCCCATTGAAGCGCACGGTGCCCGATATGCGCATGTCGTCGTCGAGCTCGTCCATGCGATTGAGCGCCTTCAGGAAGCTCGTCTTGCCGCTCCCCGCGGGGCCGATGATCCCGAAGATCTCGTGCTCGTGCACCTCGAGATCGATCCCGTGGATCACCTGCTCGTGCGCGTACGACACCTTCAGGCCCTCGACCGCGAGCTTCACCACCGGTGGCGCGCCGACATCTACCATTTCTTGCGGCTCCGCAGGCGCGCCCGGTAGGCGATCGAGGTGGCGTTCATGAGCAGCACCATCGAGATGAGCACGAGGGCCGTGCCGTACCGGATCTCGTCGGGCACCCCCGTCGCGGCGGTCGAGATGTAGAAGAGGTGGTACGCCATCGCCATGGTCGGGTCGAACACGTTCTGCGGCAGGAAGGGCAGAAAAGCCACCGCGCCGGTGAACATGATCGGCGCGGTCTCACCCGCCGCGCGGGACACCACGAGAATGACCCCAGTGAGGATGCCGCTGATCGAGTTCGGGAGCACGACCTTGCTGATGGTCTGCCACCGCGTCGCGCCCATATTCCAGCAGGCTACGCGGAACGCCTGCGGCACCGACTGCAACGACTCCTTCGTGGCGACGATCACGACCGGCAACGTCATGATCGCGAGGGTCAGGCCGGCGGCCAGGATGCTCTTGCCCATGCCGGCGAACACCACGAACGCGCCCACGCCGAAGAGCGCGTGCACGATCGAAGGCACGCCGGCGAGGTTGATGATGGCCAGGTTGATGAGCCGCGTGAACCAGTTGTCCGGCGCATATTCGGAGAGGTAGATCGCCGCGGCCACACCGACGGGCACCGACGCGAGTAGCGCCACCGCCACCAACCAGATGGTGCCGAGGATGGCCGGGAAGATCC
>JBEBGN010000002.1:0-66402 GCA_040081395.1 Longimicrobiales bacterium | reverse complement strand
TGACATGATCGACAAGCTGCGCGAGGAAGCGGGGAAGCTCGGCGCCAACGCAATCATCCTCGGGGACATCGAGGAGCCCGGTACCGGCACGCGCATCGCTGCGGCCATCCTCGACTTCGAGACCGAGCGGGAGACCCAAGCGCTGGCGATCTACGTTCCCTCGCGGGACCCGGCGGCCGGCGGGCGATGACTTCGGGGGAGGCGTTCGCGCCCGACCCGGCGCCGAGCCATTCGACCTCCCAGCTTCCGGCGTTCCGTAGGTCGGCTTACCTTCCCCGTCCCGAAAACACGGGACGTGGCGCAGCCCGGTAGCGCACCTGAATGGGGTTCAGGGGGTCGCGGGTTCGAATCCCGCCGTCCCGATTGTGTAAGTAGCTGACTTAAAGGGTTTTACGACTGCGCCCGACGGCTAATCCGTCGGGCGCATTTGTATGGGTACCCACCAGGTACCCACGCGGCGGCCATCCTATTGACCCGGAGAACAGCTGGAAAGAGGAGCCGCCAACGCCCGCGGTCGCGGCCGTGGGCGAGGATCGAGGCACCAATTTGCTTCCCCGCCCCGTCCTGACTGCGTCGCTCAAAGCCCTCACCGTCAGTTTGCCGCCTAGCCCCCCAAGACTCGGGAACCATCCACGAGGCCTGAAAGCACGTCGCTCACTCGTAGGGAGCTCTACGATCGAGCCTGGGTCGGAGCCCATGTCGAAGGTCGCGCCCACGCTTGGGCTATCGGACCGCGGCCTCGCCAAGCTGTGTGATCGGCAATGATTCCCTGGTTCGCCACCTACTCCCCTGTGGCCCAACTTAAGGTTGGTCTAGGCGCCGCGAGCCCTCCCCCTAAGTGCGTTGAACCTGCGCCATCTGCTGTACTGAGGGTGACTTTTTGAGTGGTCTTCATCGCCTTTTTCGCGGGGGCTTCTTGGTGCGCCTGGCCCTGGGTGACATGATCGGGTCGGGGTTCTCTCGAGAATAGAGCTCGGAACGCGCCGTCCTGTGCAACGGACCGCGCCGGCCTTATCGTTTGAGCATGTCCCTGCGACGCCTTCTCGCCGCGTTGCCCATCCGACGCTCGATAGCGCTGGCCCTTCTTCTGGGCTACAGCGCCTCCGCTGCCGAAGCGGCCGTTGGAGTTCTGCGCGATGGCGCGGTGCATCACGAGTCGGCCGCCGCGGCGGTCATCCATCAGGAGACCCACCAGGGTGACCACGGGCACGAGGATCCTGGCGCCGGAGCCGAGCACGGCTCGGACCATCGGCACGGCACGTCGAGCGATCATTGCACTCACGTGCACGGGGTGGGTCTTCCCTCCGGGTGCGACCTCGTGGAGATCGCGGTCCGCGACGAAACCACAGTCGAGTCTGTGCCACTGACACCAGCCGGCACCTCGCTCCGCTCGCAGTTCCGGCCGCCGAAGGCCTGACGGCCCCACCCCGCGGCCTCGCCACCATTCGGTGGTCCGAGGCTCCCCAACACACAGCTCGTTCTTAGGGGCCTGTACGGCGCAGCGATGCGCGTACAGCCGTCACAGCTTTTTTGCGTGGCGGTCGCCTGGGACGTGCTCCAGACGAGGGATCTCATGCTCTTGAAGGCATTCAGTCGAGCTATCGGGCTCTGCGCCGCACTCGCCGCACAGGGTTCGGGACTCCTGGGGCAGTCGACGCCAGAGGGTGACACCTTGGTGTTGTCGCTCGAGGAGGCGCGGTCCCGTGCGGTCCGCGCCAACCCAGAATTGCTGGCGGCCTCGTGGAGGCCCGCAGCCGCCCGCGGCGACGTCCGGTCGGCCCGGACGCTGCAGTTCAACCCGGATGCCCGTTTCGAAGCCAGATCGCCGAGCGGCGGGTTCGCCAGTCGCTTCGAGGCCGAGCTCGGGTTGGAGATCGAGGTCGCGGGCCAGCGCGGGCTGCGCATCGGCGCGACGGAGTCGTCCTATCTGGCCGCTCGGAGCGGCTTCGAGGACGACGGTCGTCGCGTGCTCGCGGAAGTGGGGCGGGCCTACCACAGCCTCGTCGCCGCTGAGCAGCGCCTGTCCTTGGCCGAGGAAGTCGAGAGACTGAGCGCGCAGCTCCTCGTCGCCGTCGGGACACAGTTGCGAGAGGGTGAGGTCAGCGTCCTCGAAGCCAATCTCGCCAGAGTCGAGGGCGCGCGCGCGAGGGCGGGGGCGCTGGAAGCGAGAAGCGCGCGCACGACGGCGGCTCTCGAGCTCGGGCGCCTCGTCGCGATGGATCCGTCCGTTTCCATCCGCACCACCGGCGTCCCGGCCATGCCCGTTGCGCCCGACTCGGAGTCGTCGGCCGAGGAGCGAGTCGCGCAGGCCTTCGCCCGCCGTCCGGATCTTCGCGCCCTCGAGCACAACGTGGAGAGTGCGCGACAGGAGGAGCGGCTCGTGCGGCGGGAATCGCTTCCGAACCTCCGCATCGCCGGGCTCGCGACCCGCGAGGATCCCTTCCAGGATCCTCGCTTCGGCCTCGCACTTGGCATCGAGTTTCCGCTGTTCAACCGCAATCAGGGACTAGCGGGTAGGCGTCGAGCGGAGATCGCCGAGGTCGAGCAGCTGAGACGCGCGACCGAGCTGCGGGTCCGGGTCGAGGTAGAGGACGCGCTGCGGGTCTACGAGTCCGCGCAGCGCGAAGTCGAGATCCTCGAATCCGAGATGCTGGGGCCCATTCGAGAGAATCAGGGGCTCCTCGAGGTCGCGTACCGAGAGGGCAAGATCGACTTGGCCAACCTTCTACTGCTCCGCAACCAGCTGCTCGACGCCGAATTGAGCTACTGGGCTGCCTGGGAGAGGCGTGAGTGGGCCCGAACGGACCTAGAGAGCGCCACCGGGGACATCCTCCGGGGCCTGGACTTCATCGAGGGGAGCGACAGATGAGCGCGAGCGTGAACAGTATGCGTGGGTCGGTGCGGCGGTGGCTGCAGATCGCACTGTTCGGAATCGCCGGTGCCTGCGGCCCCTCCGCAGGCGACGAGGTTGTCGAGTCAGCGCCTGAGCCCGAGGGCCTCCCGGAAGTCCACCTGGACGCCGACGCGTTGGCCATGAGCGATGTCAGCATGGGGGTCGCGGAGCTGGTGAGCGCGGGTGGCCTGCGCGTCACCGGGGCCATCACCTATGACCAGAACCGGATGAGCCACATCGGTCCGAAGACCGAGGGCCGCGTCACCGAATTGCGTGTCGAGGTCGGGAGCCGCGTCACGAGCGGGCAGGTGCTCGCCCAACTGGAGAGCCCCGAAGTCGGGAATACGAGGGCGGAGCTCGTGGAAGCCGAGGCGCTGCTCCGGATCGCCCAGGAGAACTTCGACAGGGAGTCGCGACTCGAGGCGCAGGGCATTTCGAGTCGGCGTGAGGTTCTCGAGGCCGAGGCCCAACTCCGTACCATCGAGGCCAGGCGAGAGAGTGCGGAGGAGCGCCTGCGGCTCCTGGGAGCGGCCCCCGACGGCAACGGCGGCGATTTTGACGTCGTCGCACCCTACGATGGTCTCGTGGTGGAGCGCCACGGGTCGCGGGGTGAGGTGGTCGGTCCCGCGGACCATCTCTTTACCGTCGCGGACCTGAGTCGTCTGTGGATCGAGTTGGATGTCTTCGAGCGCGACCTCTCCAGAATCGCAGAAGGGCAATCGGTCGAGGTGACCGCCGCGGCTTGGCCCGATCGCTCGTTTCCTGCGCGGATCGTCTACATAGGAGATATCCTCGATCCCGGGAGCCGCACGGTACGCGCCCGCGTCGAGATTGCGAACAGCGACGGTGCGCTCCGGCCGGGTATGTTCGCTACCGCGTTCATCGGAACGGCAGAAGGAGCGACTGTGGTCGCGGTTCCTGGGGACGCGGTGCAGAACGTCGAGGGCATGGACGCGGTGTGGGTTCCCGCAGATGAGGCGGGCGCATTCATGGCGACGCCCATTCTGCGCGGAGAGGAACTCCCGGGCGGCATGGTCCAAATAGTATCGGGCCTCGCCGCAGGAGACTCACTCGTCGTCGTGGGCGCCTTCACGCTCAAGGCCGAGCTCGCCAAAGGTGAGTTCGGCGGTCATGGACACTAGGCAGACGCGATGACGAACCGAATCATCGACTTCGCGCTGCGGCAGAGGCTCCTCGTGTGCGTGGCGGCCGTCGCAGTCGTCGTCGCCGGCGTGTGGTCGTATCTCAGGCTACCGGTCGACGCGTACCCCGACATATCCCCCGTGCTCGTTCAAGTCTTCACCGAGACGGAAGGGCTCGCGCCCGAGGAGGTCGAGCAGCTGGTGACGTATCCGGTGGAGGTCGCGATGAACGGCCTCCCCGGCCTCGAGCTCATTCGGTCGGTGTCCAACTTCGGCCTCTCGGTCGTGAACGTCTACTTCGAGGAGGGCACCGACATCTACTTCGCGCGCCAGCTCGTCAACGAGAGGCTTCAGGAGGCGCGCGATCAGATTCCTCCGGGACTCGGCGATCCCGGCATGGGCCCGATCTCCAGCGGGCTCGGGCAGATCCTCTTCTACTACCTGGATGCGGACCCCGCGCGGTACTCGCTCGAGGACCTTCGCACGATTCAGGACTGGATCGTGAAGCGAAACCTCCAGACGGTGCGCGGCGTGACCGAAGTGCTCTCCATCGGCGGGCACGTCCGCCAGTACCAGATCGTCGTCAGCCCAGAGAGGCTCCGCCAGTACGACGTCTCGCTCCATGAGGTCCTCGAGGCGGTCGAGACGAACAACGTCAACGTGGGAGCGAGCTTCCTGGAGGTGGCCCGGGAGGAATATCTCGTCCGCTCCGTGGGGCTGGCGGAGACGCTGGAGGACATCGAAAACATCACCGTCGTGGCTCGCGCGGGCACGCCGATCCGTGTCGCGGACGTTGCCGAGGTCACCCTAGGACCAGAAATCCGCAGGGGACTGGTCACCCGAAACGGAGAGGGTGAGGTGGTTGTGGGGTTCGTCTTGAAGCTGCTCGGCACCAACACCTCCACGGTCATCGACCTCGTCACGGAACGGTTGGACAGGATCCGCACTGCCTTGCCCGAGGGCGTCTCGCTCGTGCCGTACTACGAACAGTCTTCGCTCGTGGAGCGCGCGACAGGCACCGTCACCGAGGCTCTTTGGGAGGGCCTCGTGATCGTCATTATCGTGATTGCGCTCTTCTTGGGCGACATGCGGTCGTCCGTGATCGTCGCCGTGTCTCTTCCCTTCTCGATCCTGCTGACGTTCATCCTCATGTCGCAGTTCGGGATCAGCGCCAACCTCATGTCGTTGGGTGGTCTCGCGATCGGCATCGGCATGATGGCGGATGCGGCGGTCGTCGTCGTGGAGAACGTCTTTCGATGGTTGCGGGAGGACCCTGAGCCCGAGGAGTCGAAGCTCCATCTCGTGGGGCGCGCGACACGGGAGGTCGGGCGGCCGATCTTCTTCGCGATCACCATCATCATCCTCGTATTCCTGCCGCTCTTTACATTGCAGGGCGTCGAGGGGACGATGTTCCGACCGTTGGCGCAGACGATCTCGCTCGCCATGCTCGGTTCCCTGCTCTTCTCCCTGAGCGTGGCGCCGGTTCTCGCCACGTTCCTGCTGAAGCGAGGATCCAAGGGGACGGACTCCGCACACGGCCATGGAGGGATGCGTTGGTTGTCCGCCGTCGAGGCTCGGTACCGGGTTACTCTCGCTTGGTCGCTGGAGCACGCGAAGCCCGTCGTCGCCGGAACCCTCGGGCTCGTCGTACTGGGCATCGTCGCGTTTCCGCTCCTCGGCCGGGAATTCATTCCGACACTCAACGAGGGAACGCTGCTCGTGAGAGCCTCGATGGCTCCGTCGATCGCTCTGACGGAGTCGGTCGCGCAGATCCAGCGCGTCGAGCGCGAGTTCATGCGCTTTCCAGAGGTGACCCAAGTGGTGAGCCGCATCGGGCGGGGGGAGATCGGAGCCCATTCCGACCCCGTGAACAACGCGGAGATCTTTGTCGACCTGCTTCCGCCAGAGGAGTGGACAACGGCGGACGGGAGCGAAGCCCTGGTGCTCGCGATGCAAGCGCGATTGGCAGAGGTGCCCGGCGTGCAACTGAACTTCACGCAGCCGATCGCGGCGGCGGTGGACGAGCTTCTCACGGGAACCAGGGCGCAGATCGCCATCAAGCTCTTCGGCGATGACCTGGACGTTCTGCTCGAGAAGGCGGGCGAGATCGCCGCCGTGACTCAAGGGGTGGAAGGTGCGTCCGAGGTTCAGGTGGATCAGGTGACGGGTCAGCCGCAGCTCCGAGTCCAGCTCGATCGGCAGTCGCTTGCACGCTATGGCATGTCCGTCGACCACGTTCAGGAGGCGATCCGCGCGGCCATCGGCGGCGCACCCGCCGGGCAGGTGTTCGAGGGCGAGCGGCGCTGGACGATCGTCGTGCGGTACGGCGAGGCGGACAGAGACCGTCCGTCCGACGTCAGCGGCCTCTTGTTGGACACGCCGGACGGCGGGCTCGTACCGCTCGGGCAGGTGGCCCACGTGGAAACTCTGGTCGGTCCGCGCCAGATCTCACGAGAGGACAACCAACGCTTCATCACGATCCAGATGAATGTCCGCGGCCGTGACATCGGGTCGTTCGTGGCCGAAGCGCAGGCAGCGATCGCGGAAGCGGTGGTGTTGCCACCGGGCTATTTGTTGACGTTCGGCGGCCAGTTCGAGCTGGCCCAGGCGGCCAACCGCCGGCTCGCGGTGGTCGTCCCGATCACAGTGTTGCTCATCTTCGGCATGCTCTTCGCGTCCTTCAACAGCGTGCGCGAGGCGCTGCTCATCGTCCTCAATATTCCTCTGGCCATGGTGGGTGGTCTGCTCGCCCTGCTGATCGCCGGACTGAACCTCTCGGTTCCGGCGAGCGTGGGCTTCATCGCCCTGTTCGGGATTGCGGTCGCGAACGGCGTCGTGTTGATCACGTACATCAACCAGCTGCGTGTCGAGGAGGGACTGAGCGTGCGCGAGGCCATCGAGCGGGGGGCGGCACTGAGATTCCGACCCGTCTTGATGACCGCTACCGCGACCGGCTTCGGACTCCTTCCGTTGCTCCTGGCGAGCGGACCGGGCTCGGAGGTTCAACGTCCGCTGGCCGTGGTCGTGATCGGAGGCCTCGTCACATCGACAGCGCTTACCCTGCTCGTACTGCCCGTGCTGTACCGATGGATGCACACCGAGCCGGCTCGGTTCTAACAGGATTGCGACCATGAACATGATATTGGCATTCCTACCGCCCTACCGACTCGAGCGCGTGGCGCTCCGGCTCCATGCGCTGCCCGGCTTTCCGGGCATGACCGTCAGCGAGGCCCGGGGGCATGGGCACGAGAAGGGTCAGGACGATCAGGACTCCCGCTCCGAGATGACGGACTACACGCCGACGGTCCGCATCGAGATCGTGGTGGCCGACGATCTCGTCGAACCGATCATGTCGACGATCTACGAAGCGGCTCACACCGGGGAGCGAGGGGACGGGAAGGTCTTCGTTCTGCCCGTGTCCGATGCGCTTCGGATCAAGACCGGGCAGCGCGGCGCGGACGCAATGTGAAGCGCACCGTCAGGACCGACCTCCGGCTGCTCCTTCCGGACGTTCCGGATGCGCGGGATGCCTGCGTCGAGCGTCTCAGAAGCCAGCTGGGCCAGGAGAAAGGGATCTTGAACGCCCACGTGGTTCCGGGTGGGAGTCCGGACACCGCGCTCCTCTGCATTCACTATGATGCCGACGTCGTAAGCCTACCCGATGTCGAGCGCGGCGCCGCGCGCGCCGGCGCGGTCGTGACGGCCGGATACGGCCACGTCGTGCTCCCACTTCGTGCCATCGACGGTGAGGATGCGGCTCGACGGATCGAAGCGGGCCTGCGCCGCCTCGATGGCGTGCTCGAGGCCTCGGTCAGCCTACCCGCCCAATTGGCGCGAGTCGAGTTCGACCGGGACGGCATCGACGCCGACGCCATCCGTTCGGAGCTCCGGTCGATGGGTTACGCAGAGCAGGAACCGCGCGAAGGCCTCGAGGGTCGGGAGGAGGGACGCCCCAAGGGGCCGATTGCACGACTCTTGAGCAACAAAGAGCTGTCCATGAGCCTCGGGGCGGGTGTTCTGCTCGGAGCCGCCTGGGTCGGTGAACGATGGCTCGGGCTCCCAGGCGTCGCGGCGCGAGGCCTCTACGTCGTGTCGTACGTCCTCGGTGCCTGGGACCTCGTGGGGCATTGGGTCCGCGCGCTTCGTAAGGGAAGCGTCACGTTCGACATCGATCTCCTCATGCTGGTGGCTGCCCTCGGCGCGGCGGCGCTCGGGGAGTGGACCGAGGGCGCCTTCCTGCTCTTCCTTTTCTCGCTCGCCCACGCCCTAGAACACCTAGCCCTCGATCGAGCTCGTGGGGCGATCAAAGCCCTCGCGGACCTGGCTCCGACGACGGCTCGTGTGCTTCGCGGCGAGCAGATGATCGACGTGCCCGTCGAGCAGGTAGCCGTGGGGGAGTGGGTCATCGTCCGGCCTGCGGAGCGCATCCCCGTCGATGGCAAGGTTCGCAAGGGCCGCTCGGCGGTGAACCAGGCGCCCATCACCGGGGAGTCCGTGCCGGTGGAGAAGGACGAGGGGGACGAGGTCTACGCCGGTACCGTGAATGGGGAAGGCGCGATCCACGTCGAGACGACCCGGGCAGCCGGCGACCGCACACTGGATCGCGTCATCAAGCTGGTGGAGGAGGCCCAGACCACGAAGGCGCCGACCGAGCGGCTCACGGACCGTTTCGAGAGCGTCTTCGTGCCGGTGGTGCTCGTCTCGGCAGTCGTGCTCGCGGTCTTGCCGCCCATCATGGACTGGTGGAGTTGGGGCACCGCGTTCTATCGCTCGATGTCCTTGCTCGTGGCCGCATCGCCCTGCGCGCTCGCCATCGGCACGCCCTCGGCCGTTCTGGCGGGCATCGCGCAGGCCGCGAGGAACGGCGTGCTCATCAAGGGAGGCGTGCACCTCGAGAACCTTGGAGCGGTGGAGGCCCTCACGCTCGACAAGACAGGAACGCTCACGGTGGGGCGGCCCGAGGTCACCGATGTACGGCCGGGCGACGGGGTGACGGAGGAGGAGCTCCTCGCGGTGGCGGCTGCCGTGGAGCGCAGTTCTCAGCACCCTCTTGCCGAGGCGGTCGTGCGGAGGGCCGAGGGGTCATCGCTGGTGTTGCCCGACGCGGGAGAACTGGAAAGCGTCACGGGTCGCGGTGTACGCTCTTCCGTTGCGGGCCACACCGTCGAGATCGGCAATCTCCGACTCTGGGAGGAGGCCGATGTCACGCTCCCGGAGAGAGTCCGGCTCGACGCGGAAGATCTGGCGACCGACGGAAAGAGCGTCATCATCGTACGACACGGACAGCGCTGGCTCGGGGTGCTCGGCGTGGCGGATCGTCCCAGGCCGGGCGTCCGGCAGATCCTGGATCGGATTCGCGCGCAAGGAATCGGTACGATCGTCATGCTCACCGGAGACAACGAAGGCGTGGCGCGAAACGTGGCCGCCGAAGTCGGGATCGACGAAGTGCGGGCCGGGCTCCTCCCGGAAGACAAGGTCGATGCGGTGCGGAAGCTCATGGAACGATACCGAGGGGTGGCGATGGTGGGCGACGGCGTCAACGACGCCCCGGCGCTCGCCACCGCGACGGTCGGCATCGCGATGGGCGGCGCGGGAACCGCGGCGGCCCTGGAGACCGCGGATGTGGCGCTGATGGGCGACGACCTAGCGGGAATTCCGTTCGCGGTGGGACTCTCTCGTCGAACGCGGATGGTGATTCGGCAAAACCTCGCCATATCGCTTTCGGTCATGGCCCTTCTGATCGCGGCCACCACGACGGGCTTCTTCGGCATCGGACCCGCCGTCCTCGTTCACGAGGGCAGCACACTGCTCGTCGTCGGCAACGCGCTACGACTCCTGCGCTTCAGGCCGAGTGGACATGCTGTCCATGACTAATCAGACCGCACCACCCTTACCCGCACCCCTCACCGAGCACCTGCGCGTGGGCGACATGACTCGGGTACCTCGACTCGAGCGACGTGGGTAGGCGATCCGCGCCGTCCTGAGCAACCGACCAGAACCCGCGCAGGGTCGGGGACGGCCCGAGCGTGCGGGTTGGCCAGCGCCCGTTGGCCGTGGTCGTGATCGGGGGTTAGGGACCTCGACGACTCTGCTCGTCCTGCCCGCGCTCTATCGGTGGATGCATGGGGATTCAGTTCACTCAGCCAAGAGTTCGGGTGAGCGCACGCGCCGCGTACTGATCCAAGCATAGAGCGTCGGGAGCACCAGGAGCGTCAGCAGAGTCGACGTCACGAGCCCACCGATGACTACGGTCGCGAGTGGCCGCTGGACTTCGGCGCCGACCCCGTGGGATACAGCGACGGGAATGAACCCGATGGACGCCACCAGGGCCGTCATCAGCACCGGGCGGAGCCGGTCACGAGCCCCTCGAAGAGCGGCGTCACCCGGCTCGAGCCCTTCGCTTCGGAGCCGCTCGACCGTGCTCAGGAGCACCAGTCCGTTCAGGACGGCGACTCCGAACAGGGCGATGAATCCGATCGAAGCCGACACACTCAGGTTGAGTCCGCGAACCGAGAGCGCGATCACACCACCTACGGCGGCGAAGGGCAAGTTCGCCAGAACGAGGAGCGCGAGCGGCCAGGATTGGAGCGAGGCGTAGAGCAGGAGCGCGATCAACAGGATCGAGAGGGGCACCACGACCCGCAGGCGACGCATGGCGCGCTCCTGGTTCTCGAACTGTCCTCCGTACGATAGGAAGGCCCCCGGGTGCGCTTCGACGGTGGACTCGATCGTTCGTCGCACGTCGGCCACGTAGCCGCCGAGGTCCCGTCCTTCGACGTTCGCCTGAACGATGACCAGTCGCTGGGCCCGCTCGCGGCTCACCTGGACTGGCCCCGACTCCATCCGGACGTCGGCGATGTCGCCCAGCTCGATCAACGCACCGGTGACGCTCGGAACCGTGATGTGACGAATCGCTTCCGGCGAGGAGCGTATGTGCGGGGGGTAGAGCACCGCGATCGGGATGGTGTACGCCCCGTCGATCGCCTCCGCCACGGCTCCGCCGCCCAAGGCGATCTCCAAGACCTCCTGCACCTCTTGCACGGGAATGCCGTAGCGCGCGAGCGCGGCGCGGTCCACGCGGACACTCAGGTACCCTTGGCCCATGGTCTGGTCTACCTGCACCTCGGCCGTGCCCTCCACCGACTGGATGGCAGCGGCGACGTCCTGCGCGACCGCGAGGTTCTGATCCGGATCATCACCGAAGACCTTCACCGCGAGGTCGCTCCGAACTCCGCTGATGAGCTCGTCGAGGCGCATCTTCATCGGCTGCGTGAACCCGAACGCGACTCCGGCGATCTCGGACTCGAGGCTCTCGCGCAGCTCGGACTCGATGTCGGCCTTGGTCAGGCCCACACGCCACTCGTCTCGCGGGGTGAGCATGACGAACACGTCCGACTGATTGATTCCCATCGGATCGCTTCCGATGTCCGGACGACCGACTCGGCTCACGGCGGTCGTGACTTCTGGTGTTCGCGTGACGACAGCCTCGATGGCGCCGGCCACGTCCACCGAATGCGTGAGCGAGATGTTGGGATCTCTCGTCGGCTGGATGAGAATCGACCCCTCGTCCAGCTCAGGCAGGAACTCCGTTCCGAGCCGCGGGACGAGTACGCTGGTCCCGACGAGGATCCCGATCGCGACCCCCAAGGTGACGCCGGGGCGCGCCATCGCCCCGCGAAGGATCGGCGCGTACTTCCCGTCGAGCCACTCGGACAACCGCACGGCGTAGCGCGACTCGGCGGCCCCGCGCCGGAAGACGAATGTGGCCGCCGCGGGGACGAAGACGAGGGCGACGGCGAGGCTTCCGAGCAAAGCCATCCCAACCGTCAGGGCCATGGGACGGAACAGCCGACCCTCGAGTCCCTCGAGCGTGAGGATCGGCACGTAGACCAGCACGATGATCAGGACTCCGAAGGCGATCGGTCGGCCGACCTCCTGCGCGACTTCACGGAGGCGTACCATGAACGCCTTGGCGTCGCGTGAGGACCGGCCATGCTGTTCGTCCTCGTGAAGGCGCTTCACGAAGTTCTCCGCCATGACGACCGACCCGTCGACGATCATCCCGAAGTCGATCGCGCCCAGGCTCATCAGGTTGGCGGATAGCCCGAGCCAACGCATGCCGATCATGGCGAACAGAAGCGAGAGCGGAATCGTCGCCGCTACCACCAGCGCCGCCCGCACGTTGCCGAGGAAGAGGAGCAGGATCGCGATGACGAGGAACCCACCCAACAGCAGGTTCTCTCGGATCGTGCGCAGCGTTCCTTCGACCAGCTCTGTTTGGTCGTAGTAAGGAGTCAGCTGCACTCCCTCGGGGAGCGACTGGTTGATCTCTGCAACTCGCTCCCGAACGAGCCGGACCACATCGCGGCTGTTCTCGCCGCGCAACATCATCACGATTCCGCTCATCACTTCGCCGCGGCCGTCGCGTGTCACCGCTCCCTGACGTACCTCGGGGCCGTAATCCACCGCGGCCACGTCGCTCAGGAGGATCGGGACACCACGCGGGCTCGACCGGATGACCGTTTGGCGGAGGTCCGACAGGTCACTGGCCTGGCCAATCGCCCGAACGATGAGTTGCTGATCGCCGGTCTCGAGGTAGGCGCCGGCTGGCGTGCGGCTGTTCGCCGCGACGGCTTCGATCACCTCGTGGAGAGCGATGCCGTAGCCAGCGAGCCCCTCGGGGGAAACCGTCACCTGCATCTGGCGCACGAGCCCACCGAAGGCATTGATCTCCGTGACGCCCGGGATCGACCGGAGCTGCGGCTTGATCGTGCGGTCATGGAGGGTCCTGAGCGCCATGAGGTCGAGGCCGCCGCCCTCGACGGTATAGAGGTAGATCTCGCTCGTAGCCCCCGCGAGCGGCCCGAGTTCTGCTGCAGTACCGACAGGCAGTTCCTCGCGAACGCTCTGGAGGCGCTCCGAAACGAGCGTCCTCGCGAAGTAAGGGTCGGTTCCGTCTTCGAACACGATCGTCGCGATGGCGAACCCGTACTTGCTGGTCGAGCGAACCTCCGTCACCCGCGGCAGTCCATTCATGGATGCCTCGATGGGAAACGATACGAGGCGCTCGACCTCCACGGGCGTCAGCCCGGGTGCTTCGGCGAGCACCTGTACCTGGACGTTCGTGAGGTCCGGGAACGCGTCGATGCGGAGCGATCCGAGCGCCAGGAGCCCACCCGCGATGAGACCGCCAACCAAGAGCAGCACGGTCCATCGTCCGTCGACCGCCCAGTGGATCAGCTTGTCGATCACTGTTCGGCCCTCAGTTCTCTTCGCCGAACTCGTCCTTTTCGAGTTCGGCCTTGAGTGTGAACCCCCCTTCCGTCACTACTCGCTCGTCCGGCATGAGCCCCGACAGAACAACCAGCTCGTCGGCGCCCAGCAGTTCCGTTTCCACGGCACGGCGCTCGAAGGTTCGAGGTCCAACCTCGACGAAGACGTAGCGCTCCGAGCCGTCCGTCACCACAGCTCCGGTAGGGATGATCAGGCGGGACATGCGCGGTGACGCGGGGCCTCCCCGCAGGCGCACGGACGCGAACATTCCAGGGCGGAGGATGCGCCTGGGGTTCGGAACTCGGATGATGGCTTTGGCCGTGCGCGTGGTGGCATCGAGCTCCTCGCGTATTCGCTCGACCGTTCCTCGGATCCGCTCACCCGGATAGGCAACGAGCACGATCTCCGCCGTCTGTCCGATCCGGAGGCTCGAAAGGGAGCGCTCAGGTACGTCGGCCACGACCGTCACCTCGGATAGGTCCGCCAAGGTGTAAATCGGGGAGCCGGGCTCGACCGCAGCTCCGGCGAGCGTGTGAGCCTTCACGATGATCCCATCGAACGGCGCCGCGATGGGAAGAAGGTCCAGCGGGGGTTCACCGCTGACCAAGCGCTCGATGAGCGAGGCTTCGGCACCCAAGAGGCGAAGTCGTCGTTGCGCGGCCTCGGCCAGCGCAGTGACGCCCGGCGCGTCGTCGGTTCCCGCCATCAGTCGAACTCTTCGCGTCGCCTGGAGGAGGTCGTTCTGAGCCGTGAGGAACTCGGAGCTCAGAACCTGGGCGACTACCTCACCAAGCCGGACCTCGTCTCCCTCCACGGCGGTGAGCACCTCGATCCGGCCCGACGTCCGCGGTGATACCAGCGCAACCCGAGCGGGATCGAAATCGACCTGGCCGGGAACGGCTCCGTCGCCGACCGCATCCTCAACGAGGCGTGTGACGACGTCGGCCACAACGATGCCCGAACCAGAGAACGCAGCCTCCGTGAGGACGACGATGCCCTCATCTTCGAGGTGCTCGTCACTCGCGACCTCACCCTCGACGCCCTCTTGGGCGTCCGGGTCGGCCTGGGCGGTTGGCGAGCAAGACCAAAGACTGAGCAGCGTGATGGCTAGCGTTCCGGAACCAAGCTGCAGTACCTGACGCGTGGTCATTGCGTGTCCTCCCGCGGATTGACCGACTCGCCATTCGCCGCGGAGATCAGGTCCGCGTAGGCCGTGGCAGCGTCGGCATGGGAACGAAGGCGATCGATCTCGGCGCGAGACAGCGCACGCTCGAAGTCGAGGAGCTCGACCAGGGACATGTCACCTGAGCCGAAGGCGGCGAGCGCTCCCTCACGCTCCGCTTGGGCCCCGATCAGAAGGGCGACATCGAACACGGCCAGCCGCTCGCGCGCCGCCTCGTATTCGGCGTGGGCGGCGGCGAGTTGCGACCGCACATGGGCGAGCGTGGACGCTTGGGAGGCCCGGGCAGCGGCGATCTCGAGATCCGCCGCGTCAGTCGCGGAGCGGTTGGCTCGGCGTGCCGTAAAGGGAAGTGTCATGGAGAAGCCGAGCACGGGTCCGAAGGTGCTCCCCCCTCCCGCACTCTCCATTCGTTGAGCTCCGAGCGAGCCTGCGAAGCGGGTGCGCTGCTCCGAAACCAAGAGCTCACGTGCCGCCAGGGCGCGGTCGATCGCGGACTCGGCGAGGCGCAGCTGGGCCGACGTACCGAGCAGAGAGTCGATCGCGGGAGCAGCCGGGAGCACCACGTCGCCCGCCCGGGACGAAGACGAAACCACGGCAGAGTCGACGAGCGCGCGAACAGTCGACGCATTGTCATCGCCCGCGAGTCCAAGGAGCAACTCCAGGCCCACGCGCTCGTCCGCCAGAGCTTGGGCCCGCTCTACCTGTACCCTCAGGCGCTCCGTGCGTAGGCGGAGCACATCCACATAGCTCGCGCTTCCGACTGCGAAACGGTCTTGCACAGCCGACTCGGCTGCCACCAGCAGCGTATCCTCCGCCGCGAGGCGCGCAGCGCGGAGCGAAGCTGACGTTACCTGCGCAAGGTAGTCCATGGTCCGAACTGCGATCCGCTGCTCTGTCCCCAAGAGCACGACGTTGGCGGACCGCACTTCGGGTGCCGCGAGTGCGCGCTCGGCGTTGCTTCGACTTCCAGTCAGAAACTCGCGACCGATCTCCACTCGGAAGCCTCCGCTGGCAACATCGAGACCTCCCGGTACATCCTCCATCTCGGCAGACAGTACCGCGGCCGGCGCAAATCCTGCTGCGCTTGCTCGACCTTCCGCAGCTCGCACCAGCGCGCGCTGTGCCGCGAGGTCGGGACTCGTTTGAAGCACGACGCTTTGGAGAGCCCGGAGCAACCGCGGGTCCGCCATCGTGACAAAGTCCTGCGCGTGCGCGTCGGGAGGTGCGGCGATGACCAACACGATTGCCACCGCGCGACAACAGCCGTGCTTCCACCAACTCCGAAGGGACTGAGATAGGCTGTCATGCATGGGCGTTCGCTCGCTGAAGTGTCGTGGTGTCTGAACGTGGACCGCGGCCACGCCAGGGTTGGGATCCGTCCCCGGTCGACGGGCGACCGAGACGGCCACAGCTGGCGCCTGGCCTTGCCTTACGCGAGCTGCGGCCGGACGCGCAATCTGGGGTAGATGCGCTCGGGTGCGAGTTCCACTTCTGGAACGACCTCATGCAAAGGCGCGTCCGCGAAGACGAGCGCCACTCGAGGGGGGCCCACCACTAGCTGCGCCCCGGAGCAGGCGCACGCACAGAGGCACGTGCAGTCGTCTCCAGAGCTGCCTCGCTCGCTTTCCAGGTCGGCTGTAACGACCCCGGCGGGGCCGTCAGTCGCCTGGGCGTCTGCACCGAGCCCGGGCCCGTCGGCGAACACGACCTCGAGCGATGAGGTAGCAACCGAAACGAAGAGAAGAAGCGACACAACCCTCCGGGGGGTCATCGGGCGTCCCGCGCAGGATAACGGACACAAGCTTCGACCCCGACGGCGACCTCGACGACGAGACTCTCGGCTGCCAGAAGGAGCTTCTCCACGCGGCGATCGCTGAGGCTATAGAAGACGAATCGGCCGCTCTGCTCGCGCGCCACGAGCCCGCAATCCAGGAGACAGGCCAGGTGGTTCGAGGCATTGGATTGGCTGAGCCCCGTGAGCTCGACGATCTCACCCACGTTGCGAGCGCCGGCGCGGAGCGCCTCGAGTATGGCCAGACGGGATTCGTCCGAGAGGCCACGGAACAGCTTGGCTTTCGTGGCGAGTGGGATCGATGTAGTTGTCGTTGCCATCGGCCGATGCGAAGCTTTGTATATCAGCGAAGGATGATACGTAAGGCAGGAGCCCAGGACCCGCAAGTGCGCACGTCGCGGCGCCGGAAGAGCGCCTCGCCCACTGGATTGACCTTCATCTGAGCGCTTCCTTGACGGAGCTTCACCTGCGGGTGGGCGAGATGGACTGCTCGAGCTGCCTGGTGAAGATCGAGAGGCACCTTACCAAGATCGACGGAGTCGGCAGTGTGCGGGGGAACATCGTCGCTCGCACGCTGATGGTCACCGTCGATGAGACCCGGGTCAGCGAGAGCCAGATCCGGGAAGAAGTCGGTCGCCTGGGATACCTGGCTCGACCCGTCGAGAAGGGGCGGCCCGCTCTCGCGGCGCCGGACACCTGGCACAGCGTGCAGGCTCGAAGGGCTTACGTCGCGCTTGGGCTGGTCCTGCTAGGAACCCTCACGTGGCTCGTGTTTCGCCGCGCGCTGGTGTTCTCGTCGCCGACCTACGTCGTGGGAGCCTCCGACGTCTGCTTCGTCCTCGCGGCGCTCGTCGGCGGCTGGAATTTCTTCCCGAAGGGCATAGCCGCTGCACGGCGTCTGTCGCTGGACATGAACTTCCTCATGACGGTGGCCATCCTGGGCGCGCTCATCCTGGGCGAGTTCGTCGAGGCCGCTGCGATCGCCGTGCTATTCACGATCGCCGAGCTCCTCGAGGCGTACTCGGTGGATCGGGCGCGTGCGTCGATCGAGTCGCTCATGGAAATGGCTCCGCAGTCGGCCGTCGTCGTCCGAGGCGGCCACGAGGTGACCGTTCCTGCGTCGTCGCTCGCCGCGGGGGACGAGATCGTGGTCCGACCCGGCGACCGAGTCGCCGCCGACGGTACCGTCCTCCAGGGCGCGTCTGCGGTGGATCAAAGCCCGATCACCGGCGAGTCGATGCCGGTCGAGAAGGCGCCGGGTGACACGGTCTTCTCGGGAACGATCAACCGGGAAGGTCATCTACGCGTGCGTGTCGACCGACCCGCGGGCGAGAGCGCGCTGGCCAAGATCGTGCGCATGGTGGAGGAGGCCCAAGGGGCGAAGACCCAGAGCGAGCGCTTCGTGGAGAAGTTCGCCCGCTACTACACGCCCGCGATCACGGCTGTCGCTGTCGCGATCGCCGTGCTGCCCCCGTTGCTCGTCGATGCTTCCGTCACCCTATGGGTGACGCGGGGGCTGACGCTCCTCGTGATCGCCTGCCCGTGCGCTCTGGTGATCTCGACGCCGGTCGCCGTGGTGAGCGGGCTCACGGCTGCGGCTCGTCACGGCGTGCTCATCAAGGGGGGCACCTACTTGGAGGCCCTCGGCGCCGTGAGGGCCTTTGCGTTCGACAAGACCGGCACGCTGAGCGTCGGCCACCCGGCGGTGCGCTCCATTTCGGTGATCACTGGCGGCGAGGACGACGCGCTCGCGCGCGCCGCAGCAATCGAGCGCTTCTCTGAGCATCCGCTCGCGCGGGCGATCGTGGAGGAGGCGAATCACCGAGGGTTGCCGCCCTCCCGGTTCGATGTGACCGCCTTCCAGGCGATCCCGGGCAAGGGTGCCCGCGCGCGAGTCGATGGCGAGGAGCACCTGATCGGTCGCCCGAGCCTCTTTCCGGGGGTCGAGCTACAGGCAGGCCTGGAGGACGGCGGACACTCCGTCGTCGGGTTGGCCCGAAACGGCACGCTGATCGCGTGGATCGCGCTCGCCGACGTTCCCCGCGAAGGAGCCGCTCGGGCCGTCGTGGAGCTCCGGCGACTCGGCATCGAGCGGACGTTCTTGATTACAGGTGACAACCAGGCCACGGCTCAAGCGATCGCTTCCGCCGTGGGCGTGGACGAGGTCAGAGCCGAGATGCTGCCCGAAGACAAGCTGGCGGCCCTGACCGAGCTGAAGGCGCGCTACGGAGCCGTGGCGATGGTCGGGGACGGCGTGAACGACGGCCCGGCTCTCGCGGCCGCGACCGTCGGGATCGCGATGGGCGCAGCGGGTAGCGACACGGCGCTCGAGACCGCCGACGTGGCGCTCATGGGGGATGATCTGGAGCGGCTACCTTACGTCATCCGGCTGTCGCGGCGGGCGCGGGCCGTGATACGGCAGAGTATCACGACCGCGATCGCCATCAAGGCCGTCCTGGCAATCGGTGTGCCACTTGGATACGTGTCGTTGATCACCGCCGTGCTCATCGGCGATCTGGGTGTCTCCCTCGCGGTCACGCTCAACGGCCTCCGGCTGGGGCGCGTGAAGGCGTAACCAGAAGAGCGCACGAAGAGCTAGCGAGAGTCGAGCGAATGGCATCCAACCACCACGAGCATCACGACCCGGACCCGCACGGGCACCATCACCCGAGTCCTGCGTCGCATTCGACTCGTGCGAGGTCCGAGGGCGCCGCCGCCGTGGGCCATCCTTCCCACGAACGTCATGCTGGCCACAGCGTCGCGATGTTCCGGGACAAGTTCTGGCTCTCTCTGGTCCTGACGGTGCCGACGGTCGTGTGGGGGCACATGCTGCCGCGCGTCACCGGCTTCATGCCGCCGATGTTCCCCGGGTCCGATTGGATCGCGCCGGTGTTCGGCACGGTCGTGTTCTTCTACGGCGGACTGGTCTTCCTCGAGGGCGCGCTCGGCGAGCTTCGTGGGCGTTTGCCGGGGATGATGACGCTGATCTCGCTCGCGATCACGGTCGCGTTCGTCTTCAGCGTCGCGGTCACGCTCGGCTATCCGGGGACGCCGCTCTGGGAGGAGCTCGCCACCCTGGTCACGGTCATGCTGCTGGGCCACTGGATCGAGATGCGCTCGATCTTCCAGGCGCAGGGCGCGCTCAAGGAGTTGGCCAAGCTCCTGCCCCGAACCGCGGTGCGCCTGCACGGCGAGCATATGGAAGAGGTCCCCATCACTGACCTGCGCGAAGGCGACCGGGTGTTGGTGCGCCCGGGAGCCGCAATTCCGGCGGACGGCGAGGTCGACAGCGGGAAGAGCGAGGTGAACGAGTCCATGATCACCGGCGAGTCTGCGCCCGTTCAAAAGGAGTCAGGAGCGCGGGTGATCGCGGGCACGGTCAATGGCTCGGGGTCGCTGCGCATGAGGGTGACGGGGACGGGAGAGAAGACGGCGCTCGCGGGCATCATGCGACTGGTGGAGCAGGCGCAGAACTCGAAGTCGCGGGCGCAGGCGCTGGCCGACCGAGCCGCCTTCGGACTCACCCTGGTGGCGATCGGGGCTGCCTCGCTCACCGCCGTGATCTGGCTGATGATCGGGGCGGAGCCCGCCTTCGCGGTGGAGCGCGTGGTCACGGTACTGGTGATCGCGTGCCCGCACGCGCTCGGCCTCGCCGTGCCCCTGGTCATCGCGATCTCGACGACCATCGGTGCCCGCGGGGGGTTGCTCATCCGGGACCGGCGCGGGCTCGAGCAGGCGCGCAACCTGGACATGGTCGTGTTCGACAAGACCGGGACGCTCACTCTGGGCGAGCACCGCGTGGTTGATGCGCGCACCGCGAACGGCGTGGCCCCCGAGGACGCCCTCCGCCTGGCCGCCGCGCTCGAGCGCGATTCCGAGCACTCGGTGGGCCGGGCAATCGTCACGAGCGCCCAGGAGAAGAAGCTCGCGATTCCGACCGCGAGCGGCTTCGAGGCGATTCCGGGGCACGGCGTCCGGGCGCGCATCGAGAACCGAGACCTTCAGATCGGCGGTCCCAACCTCCTGAAGAGCCTGTCCGTGACGCCGCCGGACGAACTGGTGCAAGCGGCGGAGTCCTACGCGACCCGCGGGCAGTCTGCGATCTACCTGCTCGAGGGGAAGCAGGCCCGGGCGGTGTTCGCGGTCGCGGACGCGATCCGGCCGCAGTCCCGCGAGGCGATCGAGGCGCTCCATCGCATGGGCATCGAGGTGGCGATGCTCACGGGAGACTCCCAGGCCGTCGCCGCCGCGGTCGGGAAGGAGCTCGGCATCGACACCGTGCTCGCCGAAGTCCTCCCGGATCAGAAAGCGGACAAGATCCGGGAGCTTCAGCGCCAGGGGAAGCGGGTGGCGATGGTCGGCGACGGAGTGAACGACGCTCCCGCCCTGGTGACTTCCGACGTCGGCGTGGCGATCGGGGCAGGCACCGACGTGGCCGTGGAGGCAGGCGATGTGGTGCTCGTCCGCAGCGACCCGCGCGACATTCCGCGAATCGTGAAGCTCTCCCAGGCGAGCTATCGCAAGATGATGCAAAATCTCTGGTGGGCGGCCGGTTACAATGTCTTTGCGATCCCATTGGCCGCCGGCGTCCTCGCCAGCAGAGGATTCCTCCTGCCGCCCGCATTGGCGGCGCTCCTGATGTCCGCGAGCACCGTGATCGTGGCGATCAACGCGCAACTCATGCGCCGGCAGGAGATCTGAGGGCTCGGGGAAGCCGGGGGGGCCCGTGGGTGGCTCGTGTTGTCGAGTATTCAGTTCCGCTAGATTGGTAGCACAATGATCCGGCGGATTCGCGCTCTCTCCGGCCTGGTTCTCCTGGCTGCGCTGTTGCTCTCCCTCGGCGAGGGAATCGCCGCGGCCACGTGCGACCCGGAGATGAGCCAGCCGGATCCCGTCGCCGAGGCTGGCGACGATGGCATGGGCGCCATGCCCATGGACCACCCCTGCCCTCCTGGGCATCAGCACGACGCCCCCAATGAGCGCCAGAGCGGTGCCCCCTGTCCGTTTGGGCTACCCGGTGCGGCCCAGGGGTGCAACGTCTTCGCCTCGGTCCCCGCAGCCGTTGCCCTTCCGGAGCTCTACGCGCCGAAGGGCGCTGCTCTCGCCGCGCGGCTCGAGGTGAGTTCTCCCTTGCTGCGCACGTCCTCGATCTTCCGGCCACCGAAGGCGTAGTCGGTCCGGCCCGAGCCATCCGGCTCGGCCACCAAACACGCTTCGAAGACGCTGGATCGGACCGCATAGGTCCGACCCGGCTTTCTCGTCGCACTCGGCGATGCCGCGGTTCGTTCGACTCTCGGCACGCCGGCGTGAACCAACGGCTCAAGACGATGGAGGACCTGGCAATGCCCAGACAGAGCACATTCACGCTCGCCCTAACCGCGGCGGCACTCGGGCTCGTCGCTTCGACGATCCCGGTAGGTGCGCAGGTCTTGGACCGCGCCGGACCGGCGCTGCCCGCGAGTGCCTTCGCAGTCGACTCTCTCGTCGCGCTCGCGATCGAACGGAGTCCCACCGTGCGCGAGGCGGTGCAGCGGGTGGAGGCCGCCCGCGCCCGGGTCGGTCCGTCCGGTGCGCTCCCCGATCCGATGCTGGGCGTGGGCATCAGAAACGTGCCGATCCGCGATCCCGGGCTCGGTGACTTCATGACCATGACGACGGTGGGAATCGGCCAGCGACTCCCCTTTCCGGGGAAACGCCCCCTCGCCACCCGAGCGGCGGAGCTCGAGGTTGAGGCGGCTGACGCGCAGCTCCAAGCGACCCGCGTCGATTTGGCCGCGGCGGTGCGCAGGGCCTACTACGACCTGGCCTTCTTCGACGGCTCGCTCGACGTCGTCGAGCGCAACCAGACCCTCGTGCTCACGCTGGTACAGGTGACCGAGTCGCGATATGCCGCGGCTTCGGGGGCCCAGGGAGATGTGCTAGAGGCTCGCCTCGACGCGGCTGGTCTCACGGAGGAGGTGATCGTGCTCGCGGAGGCACGGCGCGCGGCCCTCGCTGAGCTGAACGCGCTTCTCGACCGCCCGAGCGACACCCCCGTGGAGGAGCCCTACGTGCCGGAGCCCATCGCGCGTGCGGCGGTGGCCGTCTCGCCGGAGCGCATCCGATTCACGTCCGCGACCGTAGGCGCTCGCGTCGCGGATTCGCCGGTGCCCCCGCTCGAGGACCTCCAGGCCCGAGCGATCGCGAACAGTCCCGTCCTGCGAGCACACGAGGCCGAGGTCGCTGCGCAGGCAGCTCGCATGGACCTGGCTCGCAAGGCACACCTACCCGACTTCGACCTGTCGGTCGAGTACGCTCAGCGTGTGGACAACGCGGATATGATGAGCTTGATGGTGTCCGTCCCCATTCCGGTTCACCGAGCCGCCCGACAGCATCAAGAGGTCGCTGAGGCCAGGGCGGATCTCGCGGCCCTGGAAGCCGGACATCACGCGATGATCAACGAGCTGAATGCCGAGGTTGCGGCGCGCCACACCGAGATCGAGCGCGCGCGGTCCCAGCTCGCGCTCCTCGTCACGTCGATCGTGCCGCAGGGGAGGGCGGCGCTCGAGTCCGCGACGGTGGCGTTCCACACCGGGACCGCGGATTTGATGGCAGTGCTCGAGAGCCAGGCGGCACTGTACGACTACGAGGTCGCGTACTTGAGTGCCTTGAGTGACTTCGCCAAGGGGTTGGCCGATTTGGAGCGGGCCGTGGGGGCGGAGGTACTGCCATGAGCGAGCCGACTGATGTGACCGGCGCCACGAGCCGCGTCGGACGTTTCGCGGCCTGGGGCGTTGCCGCGGTCACCGTGGCCCTGGCGATCGCGTGGCTGATACGGACGAGGTCCACGGAGAACCAGTCGCCTCCGACGGCGACCGGTGGTGAAGCCATGCCCGGCATGGACATGTCCGGTGGAGGCGCGGCGGGAGACGGCTCCATCAGCCTTACCGCGGAGCAACTCCGAGAGTTCGGCATCACCTTCGGAGAGGTGGAAGTCCGCACGCTCACGGATGTGGTCCGGACCGTCGGAGTTCTCGGGTTGGACGAGACTCGGATTTCCGCCGTAACTGTGAGGTTCGGCGGGTACGTCGAGCGGCTGCTCGTGGACTTCACCGGCAGGTCGGTTCGCGAGGGCGAGCCGCTCGTCGAGGTCTATTCCCCTGAGCTCCTCGCGGCGCAGGAGGAGCTCCTGCTCGCGGCCCGGCTGCAGGAGCAGATCTCCGGCAGCGTCCTGCCCGGCGTGCAGCCCAGCTCGGCAGACCTGGTGGATGCGGCACGACAGCGCCTCCTGCTCTGGGGAATCTCCGAAGACCAGATCGATCAGATCCTGGCGGACGGCCAGGCCCGTCGCACGCTCACCCTGTATGCGCCCGCCTCCGGGGTCGTGATCGAGAAGAACGTGCTCGTGGGTCAGTCGGTCGTGGCCGGACAGTCGCTCTACACGATCGCGGACCTCACGGAGCTCTGGGTCGATGCGGAGGTGCGCGAGGCCGACGCCGGGCTCGTCCACGAAGGCGACGCGGTGAGCGTGGAGATGTCGGCGCTCCCCGGGCGCCTCATCCCGGGCCGGATCGAGTACGTCTATCCCACGCTCGCGGACCAGGCGAGGACGCTGAGGGCCAGGGTCGCGATCGCCAACCCCGGGGGCCGGCTCAGGCCCGGGATGTATGCGACCGTGCGAATCCAGGCGGCAGGCCGTTCCGCGCTCACGGTGCCGGCTTCCGCGGTTCTCGACACGGGGGAGCGGCGCCTCGTGTTCGTGGACATGGGCGGAGGGCGCATCCTACCGCAGGAGGTCGAGGTCGGTCGCATCAGCGGCGAATTGGCCGAGGTGATCGCCGGACTCGAGCCCGGGCAGCGCGTCGTCACATCGCCGCAATTTCTGCTCGACAGCGAGAGCAACCTCGCTGAAGTCATGAGGAGTATGATCGGCCAGACGACCAACATGGGCGCGACGGACTTGCAGGGCGGCGACATGCAGGGGATGACCATGCCGCCAACGGAGCGCTGACCATGTTGGAGCGTGTCATCGAGTGGTCGGTGGGTCACCGGATGGCCGTGATCCTGGGGACGCTGGCACTGTCGCTCGCCGGCGGGTGGGCGCTCCTCACCACGCCGGTGGACGCGATCCCCGATTTGTCCGACGTGCAGGTCATCGTGATGACCGAGTGGCCCGGACAGGCGCCGCAGTTGGTCGAGGACCAGGTGACGTACCCGCTCTCCACGGAGCTCCTCAAGGTTCCCGGCACGCGGGTCGTGAGGGGCATGAGCCAGTTCGGTCTCTCCGCGGTGTACGTCGTGTTCGAAGACGATGTGGACCTCTACTGGGCGCGCTCGCGCGTCCTCGAGTACCTGAACGGCGTGTCCGGGCGGCTCCCGGAGGGCGCGATGCCGATGCTCGGCCCGGACGCCACCGGCGTGGGCTGGGTCTTTCAGTACGTGCTCGCCGACACCTCCGGCACGCTCGATCTGGCGGAGATCCGCGGGCTCCAGGACTGGACCGTGCGCCCGGCGCTCACGGCGGTCCCCGGGGTGGCGGAGGTCGCCTCGTTCGGTGGGTTCGAGAAGCAGTACCAGATCGAGATCGACCCGGCGAGGCTCCTCGCCTACGACATCCCCGTCGATCGCGTGGTCCAGGCGGTGCGCGCGTCCAACCAGAACGTCGGCGGGCGCGTGCTCGAGCTCGGCGGCGCCGAGTACATCGTGCAAGGCGAGGGACGCTTCACGGGCCTCGACGACATCCGGGGCGTGCCTGTCGGTATCGGGCCAGGCGGCGTCCCCATCACGGTCGGCGACCTGGCCACGGTGCAGATCGGGCCCGAAATCAGGCGCGGCATCGCCGACTTCGCGATGACGGGGCCCGACGGCGCGGTAGCGCAGGGCGAGGTGGTCACCGGGTTCGTGGTCATGCGCTACGGCGAGAACCCCCTAGCGGTGATCGGGCGCGTGAAGGCGAAGATGACGGAGATCGAGGCCTCGCTTCCGGCCGGCCTCTCGTTCGTGACCGGGTACGATCGCTCGACGTTGATCGAGCGTGCCATCGACACCCTGCGTGAGAAGCTCGTGGAGGAGTCGATCATCGTGGCACTCGTGACCGCGATTTTCCTGCTGCACGCGCCGAGCGCGCTCGTCGCCATCCTGACGCTCCCGATCGGCATCCTGATGGCGGCCCTGGCGATGCGGGCCTTGGGCCTGACGGCGAACATCATGTCGCTCGGCGGCATCGCGATCGCGATCGGCGCGATGATCGACGCGGCGATCGTCCTGGTCGAGAACCTCCACAAGCACATGGAGCGGAACCAGCGGGCCGAGAGCCCCCAGGGCCACTGGGACCTGGTGATCACGTCCGCCAAAGAGGTGGGCCCGTCGCTCTTCATCTCCTTGCTGATCATCACGGTCAGCTTCGTGCCCGTCTTCGCCCTGGAAGCGCAGGAGGGACGGTTGTTTCACCCGCTGGCATGGACCAAGACGCTCGCCATGGCAGCCGCCGCATTGCTCTCGATCACGCTGGTGCCGGTCATGATGGGGCTCCTCATCCGTAAGGGCGTGAAGACCGAGGCCGCGAACCCGATCAACCGCTTCCTCATCCGCGCATACCGCCCGGCCATCCGCTTCGTGCTCCGGTACCGCTGGCCCGTGATCAGCACGGCGACCGCGTTGCTGGCGCTCACGATCCTCCCGTGGCGGCGCCTCGGCAGCGAGTTCATGCCGCCGCTGAACGAGGGGAGCGTGATGGACATGCCCTCGCTCTTCCCAGGGGTCGGAGCGAGTCAAGCCAAGCGCATCCTCGAGCAGCGCGATCGCGCCATGGCGACCATTCCGGAGGTCGAGATGGTGCTCGGCAAGATCGGGCGCGCCGAGAGCGCTACCGACATGGCGCCGATGTCCATGATCGAGTCGGTCGCGATCCTCAAGCCCGAGGCCGAGTGGCGCGAGGGCATGACCTTCGACGCCATCGTGGCCGAGATGAACGCGACCGTGACGACGCCGGGCGTGGCCAACATGTGGAGCATGCCGATCAAGAACCGGCTCGACATGCTTGCGACCGGGATCAAGACGCCCGTCGGCATCAAGATCTTCGGACCCGATCTCGCGGTGCTGGATCGGATCGGAGAGCAGATCGAGGCGACACTACCCATGGTCGCCGGGACGAGCGCCGTGTTCGCCGAACGAGCGATGGGCGGGCGTTACCTGAACGTGGCGGTGGACCGCCCGGCAGCCGCTCGCCACGGCATGACGGTGGAAGATGTGCAGCTGGCGATGACGGCCGCGGTCGGGGGCGTGTACGCGGGTGAGGTGATCGAGGGCAGGGAGCGCTACAGCGTGCTCGTGCGTTATCCGCGCGAGCTGCGGGACGCGCCAGCAAAGGTCGCTTCCGTGCTGGTGTCCACGCCGTCGGGCGCACAGGTCGCGCTCGGCGAGCTGGCGACGATCGGCGTGATTCGGGGCTCACCGCTCATCAAGAGCGAGAACGCCTACCTGAACAGCGTGGTCTATGTGGACGTCCGCGGGCGCGACATCGGCTCCTACGTGAGCGAGGCCAGGTCGCTGCTCGAGGCGCGGATCATGCTGCCGACCGGGTACCGACTGGAGTGGTCGGGCCAGTTCGAGGCCATGGAACGAGCCAACCGAAGGCTCCGCTTCGTCGTCCCGATCACCCTCGCCGTCATCTTCCTGCTGCTCTACATGAACTTCGGCAGCGTAACCGAAGCCGGGATCGTCATGCTCTCACTTCCCTTCGCCCTCGTCGGCGGCGTGTGGTTGATGTGGCTGCTCGGCTACAACACCAGCGTCGCGACCGCGATCGGCTTCATCGCCCTGGCCGGCGTCGCCGCGGAGACGGGTGTGGTGATGCTCATCTACCTCGACCATGCGCATCGGGATCGACGGACTGAGGGCCGAATGACGAGCCGGGCCGACGTGGACGCCGGAGTCGAGTACGGAGCGGTCGAGCGCGTTCGCCCCAAGATGATGACCGTCACGGCGATCATCGCGGGGCTGCTCCCGATCCTCTGGGGCCACGGGGCGGGGGCCGACGTCATGAAACGGATCGCCGCGCCCATGGTGGGCGGCATGGTGTCGTCCACGATCCTCACGCTCCTCGTAATACCCGCGATCTACTCACTCTGGAAGGAGTGGGAGTTGCGGCGTTCGTCTCCAACCTTCGACCGGAGTTGATCATGAACCGCATGGACCGAGCCGCCGTCCTCGGCATCTCTCTTTTCCTTCTCGCAGTCGGCGCCTGCGCGGGGGCCGACGAACCGCCCGTGAATGACGCGCCGTCGGGCGCAACGAACGACGCCGGTGCGACGACCGACACCACGATGATGGAAGAGATGATGGAGTACGTGGGAAGCATGGGCGGCATGGGGGCCGACAGCATGCAGGCGATGCTCCCCGCCCACCGCCAGCGGGTAGGCAACATGCTGTCGCAGATGAGCGCGGACATGCGCTCGATGAACATGCCGGGCGACGCGAGCTGGAACGCGCTGATCGACTCCGTCAGGGCCGACGTGGTCAGTATGCCCGAGCTGAGCGGGGCGGAGCTGCAAACCTCGATGCCCGATCACTTGGGGCGGGTCAGGCGCCTTCTCGAGTCGCATGGGGCGATGATGCGCCGCATGGGTATGTGACGCACGGGCATGCGGCGCCGTGATCGTGGTCCTACTGTTAGGGTTCTCTGCCTCGAGCCGCAGTCACTTGGTCGGTCGCTATGCGTATCCTAGTTGTCGAGGACGAGAAGAAGGTCGCCAGCTTTCTCGAGAAGGGCCTTCGGGAAGAGGGATACTCGGTCGACGTGGCGTATGACGGTGACGACGGCCTGATGAAGGCGTTGATCCACGAGTACGACCTCCTGCTCCTCGACGTTATGATGCCCCACAGGTCGGGGCTCGATGTCGTGCGTGAGCTCCGTGCCAAGGAGCGGACAACGCCGGTGCTGATGCTCACGGCCAGGGACGCGGAGAGCGACGTCGTCCTGGGCCTGGACGCAGGAGCCGACGACTACCTGACCAAGCCGTTCGGCTTCGACGAGCTCCTCGCCAGAGTCAGGGCCTTGCTCCGCCGAGGGGGGGCCGCACGCCCCGACCGCCTCCTGTACGACGACGTCGAGCTAGATCGCGTCAAGCACATCGCCTTGCGTGGCCGCGCGCGCCTGGACCTCACGCCCAAGGAGTTCCAACTCCTCGAGTTCTTCCTGCTGAACCCGGAGCGCGTGGTCCGACGCACGGAACTGCTTGAGAAGGTCTGGGACCTTCACTTCGATCCGATGAGCAACGTCGTGGACGTTCACGTGGGTAACCTCCGACGCAAGCTCGGGCGACCGTCGAGAGACGAGCTCCTGCACACGGTTCGCGGCGTCGGCTACATCCTGCGCATCGGCGGTCCGGAATGAGACGCTCGTTTCGCATGCGGCTGGCCCTGCGCGCGACGCTGACCATGGCGGTTGCTATGGCCGGCATATCCGCGCTGAGCCTGCTTGTCCTCCGCTCCGCTCTGGACGACGAGATCGACGCGACCGTGCTAGCCGTGGCGGCCATTCAGGCTGCGTCGCTCACGGACGAGCCGATGGGCGAGATGCACTTCCACGACTGGGATCTAACGCCGGGTGAGGCCGTTTCCGTCCAAGATCTCGTGCGCTACGCACAGGTCTGGCAGAGCGACGGCGCGAGCCTCCTCCGCAGCCAGTACATGACCAGCGACCTTCCGCTCGATTCGGACTACCTGAACCGTGCGGCCGGCGGGGATCTCGTATGGACGAACGCGCGCTTCGATGGCGTCCAGGTGCGTGTGCTCTACTATCCGTTAGAGCGACTTGGCGCGGTGCACGAGCGGCACGTTCTGCAGGTGGCGGCTCCTCTGCGCAGCCGAAACGAGCTGCTTACTCGCGTGGGCGTGCTCCTCACCCTGCTGTCGCTCGCCGTAACCGCCTCCGCCTTCGGCGGCTCCTGGTGGTTGGCAGGCCGGGCCATGCGGCCCGTACACGAGGTGATCGACCAGGCGGAGGCGATCGGGGCGGAGTCGCTGGAGCGGCGGATCCACGCGTATGCCGACACACGCGAGTACCAGCGGCTGGTCGAAGTCCTTAACACGATGCTCGGGCGCATCCAGAGTGCGTTCGAGGTCCAACGCCAGTTCGCGGCAGACGCCAGCCACGAGCTGCGCTCGCCCTTGACGGCGATGCGGGGCGAGCTGGAGCTGGCGCTCCGCAGGGAACGCGACCTCCCGGAGTACCGGCGCGTCGTGGAGAGCACGCTGGAGGAAGTCGTGCGGCTCGCGCGGATTACGGAAGATCTCCTCATTCTCGCTCGGTCGGACTCGGGTGCGCTCCTGACCCGGTGCGGGCCCGTCGACGTGGCCGGCGTCATCGAGAGCGTCATCGAACGAATGGGGCGCATCGCCTCGGCCAAGGACGTCCGGTTGGAGTCCGCCGCAGTGGGTGACACCACCGCCGAGCTCGATCCGGTCCTCCTGGGTCAGATAGTTTGGAACCTCATGGACAATGCGATCAGGTTCACGCCGAGCGACGGCGAAGTCCGGGTCACGGCCCATGGCGACGCCGATCACGTGACGTTGATCGTCGAGGACGGGGGCCCCGGGTTCCCTGAGGGAGTGCTGGAGCGCGTGTTCGACCGCTTCTTCCGAGCGGACCGGGCCCGGAGCCGGGCCGGCGAAGGGTCCGGTACCGGGCTCGGGCTCGCGATCGTCAAGGCGGTTGCGGAGGCGCACCAGGGTGGGGTCGAAGCAAGCAACCTGCCCGGAGGCGGCGCGCGCGTCACCGTTCGCTTCCCACGGCATCCCGCCTCGAAAGGCTGAACGCTTCTTCATCTTGATCTCATCCGGGCTTCACCCGGGCCCTGCGAGCGTTCGTGCGTCGATCGGCTCCAACCGTCGGGCCGCGCAATCGTTGACGCGTCACGCCCCGCACCGGCCGCAGCGCCCGATTAGCAGGGTGGGCCTGGACCGGTGCCTTCGGCAGCGGTCCTACGATCGAAACGAGGAGGGTGTGTGCAGATGGGAACCTGGGGATTCCTGGGAATGCACCTGTTCTGGTGGTTGTTCTGGCTGATGATCATCGTCGGCTTCACCTCGATGTTCACGCCGGTGCCTAAGGACCAGGCCAAGCACCTGGAGACACCCCTCGGCTTGCTCCAGCGTCGCTACGCTGCCGGAGAAGTCTCCACCGAGGAATACGAGCAGCGACGGGCCGTGCTCGGGCGGGATTCCGGCCACGGTGGCTGATCAAAGCCAGGCTCGTGAGCAGTCGGTGGTCGCGGTGGCGGACGGGTGACTAGACTTCTGATCCCGGTCCTCGCCATGGCTCCGGCCCTCGCGGCGGCGCAGGCGGCCCCGCCCTCCCACGATCCGCGTCACCCGGACGCGGCGTTCGAGAGCTGGACGCTGCTCACCGAGATCACGGCGCCGGATGGAGGCCACATCGGTCTCTCCGTGGTTTTCTTTACGGGCAGCGTCCTCGGCCTCCGAGCCAGCGGCATCTACGTGCTCGTCCTCGAGGATCGGGACGGCGGCTCCGCCACGTACCGGCAGATCGCCCTCCCTCTCGTTCACCAGACGCGGCACGAGACCGACCGTCTACTCGAGGAGTACCGCGGTAATCGGCTCGAGCGGGCGAGTGAGACTGGGGCGTACGAGGTTCGTGTCCGCGTGGACGACCTCGAGCTATCTCTCGATCTGCAGCCGGGTGCACCGGCGGTAGACCTCGGGTCTCAGCCCGTTGGGAACGGCAAGACCGAGCGCGTCGTCCTCGTTCCGCGCGGAAGGGCCGGTGCCAGGATCGTGCAGGGTGGAGATACCTTGATCGCATTCGGGTCCGGCCTCCTCCAGCACTCTTGGGGAGACCCTCCAGAGAAGACAGCCCCGGGTACCATACTGGCCATTGCCCTGGAGGACGGCACCACAGTGTCCGTCCTGCACGGCGAGGAGACCAGCTCGCATTCCATGTCGCTGGCACGCCCAGCGGGGGCGCCGGTCGTCATATCGGACTTCACGCTTCGTGCCGACTCCACTACCATCGGCGCGGCGGGCGATCGTTTCGGCGTCGCATGGCGCATCCTATCCGCTTCCTCAGGCGTCGACCTCGCCATCGAGTTCAGTGGGGATGGCCAGGAGGTGTCACTCATGGGAATCCCATACTGGTTCGGTCGCTGCGCGGTGAGTGGCACGGTCGCAGGTCAGCCCGTGGAGGGAATCGGCCATGTCTACATCCGGGCCATGGCCGGTACTTCAGCGCCGGGACCCTGATTCAACTCAGACCGCGGACGCCGTTCACCTTCACCCGGAGCACGAGGCCAAAAGCAGATTGGCCACACGCTCAGAGGGGTTTGCAGGTGCTCTTGACGCCGACAAGGGAACAGCGCCAAGTCACACCCGATCCTAGGAGTCCGGCGTCATGTGCTTCTCAGCCACCGCAAGCTTCGTCGCCGGCGGGTCGCTATCGGCGATCGGCGCGGCGACCATCACGAAGGCGGAGCGGCGATCCGAGCTGCCACTCGCGACGATCCCGCTTCTGTTCGGTATCCAACAGATCGTGGAGGGAGTGATCTGGCTGACGTTCCGGCACGACATGCCGCTACTGAAGCACACGATGACCAACGTCTATTCGGTGTTCTCGCATGTGCTGTGGCCCATCTACGTCCCGTTCGCGATCGGGTTCCTGGACTCCACACCGTGGCGCAAGAGGACGCTCCTAGGCTTCCAAGCCGCCGGCATCGTAGTGGGCCTCTACCTGCTCTATTCCCTCGTGACCCGCCCGATCGTCGCCCAGGTCGTCGGTAGACACATCGCTTACGTGTCGCCCCACTTCTACCTGTTACCGGTCATGGTCCTCTACCTCGCCGCGACCTGCGTCAGCTGCTTCTTTTCGAGTCACAAGTTCGTCATTCTCTTCGGCGTGCTCGGGCTTGTGTCGTTCATCGCGTCGTATCTCGTCCACGCCAGCGCGCTGGTGTCGATCTGGTGCTTCTTCTATGCCATCCTGAGCCTGCTCATCTATGTCCATCTGAGATACCGCGGTCTCGGCGGGTTTCCCGAGGCCGATTCACGGACGGGGCCCGGCTCTCTAGCCGGCGAGGTCGTGGGTCCGTGAGCCACGCGGATCCTTCGGGCAGATCGGGTAAGCAACATCCCTCTGGCACGTAAGGAACGAGGCGGCCCATCCGTGGGCGTCGTGGGGCTCCAGGTGCATCGGCCGGGTGACGCGCTACTCGTTGGCTTGTGATCGCCGATCCCGCGGCGGAGATCTCCAATCGAGACTGGTTTCAGCCTGATCCGGCACGAGCTGTCTGTCCATCGCACGCCACCTTGTTCGTGAAGGCATCTTCATATGCCGTTCACGTCCGCTTCACCCGGTGCTCCCCATGTTTCCTTGGGATGTAGTCGGAGCGCTTCAAAGCGACGGGGAAAGGAGATCGGAGATGGGCAAGAACAAGGGCAAGCAGGGCACGAGTAACGGCCACGCAGCTTCCAGGCACTCTCCGGATGTGCGGGACGAACGGCCGGCGGGGGAGGAGCGGGAGCGGCTGATCGCCGTTGCGGCCTACTACCGCGCCGAGCGTCGCGGTTTCGTCCCCGGCTGCGACATCGGCGACTGGCTCGAGGCGGAAGCCGAGATCGAGCAGGTCGCACGTTCGTAGAGCGAGTAGCGAATAAGGGCCTCGTGGGTACGCGCCGCAGACCGCCATCTGCGGGCAGGCGCCTTCCGTCCACGCGGACTACGCGGAGCTCCTCGTGCGGTGGGGAATCGATTCGATCTCGGTGAACCCCGACGTGATCGAGGCGACTCGCCGGCACGTCGCCGTGGCGGAGCAACGGTTGCTGCTCGAGGCGGCGCGAGGACGGTCCCGGGCTGACGGGGCATCACGGCCCATCCACCGCGCCCTGGGTGGCGCCAGCGGCTGCAGTTCAACATCTGAGACGAGGAGGGGCGATGCAGATCGGGACCTGGGGTTTTCTTGGGATGCACTTCTTTTGGTGGTTGTTCTGGGTGCTGATCATCGTGGGATTCGCCTCGCTGTTCACTCCGGTACCGAGGGATCAGGCCAGGCAGCGCGAGAGCCCGCTTGCACTGCTCCAACAGCGCTACGCCGCGGGGGAGATCTCCACCGAGGACTACGAGCAGCGGCGGGCCGTGCTCATGCGGGATGCGGGTCAGGGAGCCTGACCGCGGCCAGGCTGGCCAGCGCGAGCATTCGGCGGCCGCCGCAGGTCGGTCACGAGCGATGCGGTGGCTCGCCCTCCTGGGGGTGAATCTCTTCGCAGCGTTCTGTTTTGTGGCGATCAAGATCGGGCTCGCGTACGCGCCACCGCTCGCGTTCGGTGGGCTCCGGGCCCTGCTGGGGGGCGCCTCGCTCCTGATCGTCGCGGCTGCCACAGGGCAGCGCGTGCGGCCGGCACGCCAGGACCTCCCGACCCTCACGTTGCTCGGGCTGACAGCGACGACCGCCACTTATGGCGCCATGTTCGGTAGCCCCGCGTTGATGGATGCGGGGCTCGCTTCGGTCCTGGGCAATGTGCAGCCGCTCCTGATTCTCGTCTTCGCGGCGATGATGCTCGGCGAACCGCTCACCAGGCCGAAGCTGCTGGCGCTGCTCGCCGGCCTGGCCGGAGTCGCATTGATCCTCTCCCCATCCTTCGGGCCCGCTTCCCGTGGGGCGGGGATGGGTGCCGGCCTCGCCCTGACCGCTTCCGCGGGCGCGGCATTGGGTAGCATCCTCTTCAAGCGCTCGAAGGTGCGAACGGGAGTCGTGGCCACGACGGGCTGGCAGCTCACCATCGGGAGCGTTCCCCTGTTGGCGGCGGCCATGATCTGGTCCGGCCCGCAAGTGCGCTGGACGGCCGAGTTTCTCGGCTTGCTCGCATTCCTGGCACTGCTCGGAACCGCTCTGCCGACGACGCTTTGGTTCTGGCTCCTTCAGCGGGAAGAGGACGCGGGAAGGCTCTCCATGTTCCTGTTCCTTACGCCCGTCCTCGGACTCGCATCGGGGGTTGCCGTCTTGGGCGATCGGATCCGTCTGATCCAGGGCTTGGGCGTGCTGGTCATAGCGGGTGGGCTCTTCGCGGTGTCCGAGAAGCCGCGTAGCTGGCGTAGACCTTCCGTACCGCTGCAGCGTCAGTGACGCGTGACGCCAATGCTGGAGAGCCGGCGGCCCTGACCGTCCCAGAGCGCACCCGAGCGCTCTTCAAGCGGTGCTGTAGCCACGCGTGTGATGGAGGGCCGGGACATGCCTGCGATCGTCCCAGTACTCCAGACTACGCAGAGGTGACGGACCCCGGGGTGCTCGATGCCCGTGGCCCTCTCGACCCCACCGTGCAGGAACGGCTACGCGCGATCTCCGCAAGCCGCGTCACCGCTGGCAACCGGGTGAGGCTCCTAGTCGACGGCGTGCAGACCTACACCACGATGCTGGATCTGGTGGAACAGGCCGAGAGGGAGATCCTCTTCGAGAACTTCATCTTCCGCGCCGATGCCGTGGGTATCGCGTTCGCGGATGCCCTCAGGGGGCGGGCGGAGACGGGCGTCGACGTGCGAGTTCTCCACGACCCCTTCGGGTCGCTCATGAGCCTGCGCGCGCCCATCGGGTTCCGGTTCCATCGGTCGCCTGTCCGGGTTCGTGTCTACAATCCGCCGCGCCCAACGCCAGCCTTCTTCCGGCGGGGGCGGGATCACCGCAAACTGGTGGTGCAGGACCGCCGCCGGTTGGTCGTGGGCGGGATGTGTTTGGCCGACGTGTGGCTGGGGAATTGCGTGTCGATGTGCACGTGGCGGGACTCGGCGGCGCTCGTGGAGGGGGAGGCAGCGCAGGAGGCGGCCCGGGCGTTCGAGCACCTATGGGGGCACGGGCGCACGTTCACGCCGCGACGGCCGTCGCCCACCGCCCGACCTGCGGGTGAGCCCAGCCTGCAGCCGTCGGGCTCGGTCCCCGTGCGATTGGTCGCGGACGAGCCCCGCAAGCGTCGCGTCGAGCGCATGCTCGCAGAGGTGTTCGGGGCGGCGACCTCCGAGATCTTGATCACGAACCCCTACGTCATTCTGCCCGAGTCGTTGACCAAAGCTCTAACGGCGGCGGCTCGGCGGGGCGTCGCAACGCACCTGCTCGTGCCGCGGTCCGGCAACCACCATTGGGTCGGGCTTTCGTCCGAGCACCGCATCGGACGGCTGCTCGCCGCCGGCGTAAAGGTCTGGCGTTGGAGGGGCCCGCTCATCCACGCGAAGACGATCGTCGTGGACCGCCGCTGGTCCATGGTGGGCTCCACCAACCTGGATCCGTTGAGCCTCTGGAGGAACGCAGAGATCAACGCAGAAATCCATGGCTCGCGCCTGGGCGAGCAGATGGCCGACCTCTTCTTTCGCGACGTTCGCTCAGCGACGCACTTCAGCCACGATGACTGGCTGCATCGCCCGCGGTTTCGCCGCTTGCTGACGCAGGCCGCGACGTTCGGGTGGTCCTGGCAGTGATGCGGTCGCACGCACCGGTTGGCCAGCGCTGGAATCGTCGCCGTCGCGAGGACGAGCGCTGCAGGGTTCCACGTCAGACAGGACCCCCGGCCACCACCCGAACCATCCGCTCGTCGTCGCTGCAATACCGATCGTGCTTCTCCCGGCTCGGGCTTTGACAGTAGAGTCGGAACCGGATCATACCATCGGCTCCGTCCACGGGCCCGAGGGTCACCTCGTAGTGAGGGGCGCCGCCCATGACGCCACCGACGGGGGCGAACGCCCAGACTTCTGCTGGCCTGGTCTCCGTCCACCACGTGAGCGTGCCGGGGCAGGTCGTTCGGATCGTGAGCCGATCACCCGGCTGGATAGCCGCAAGCGGGTGAACCACGGTCCACAGGACGCGGCGCGGCACAACGTGCGCATCCAACCACGTGGGTGGGTCGGCGCCGCGGCCACGGTACGCGGTTCGCAGGTGCGCGCGGAAGAGCTCGTCGAAGGCGGGATCGCTGCCCGACTCCTGGTCGTCACCAAACCACCAGAACCAGTCGCTGCCCTCCGCAGCGTACATCGCCTCGAACGCCGTGGACGCATCGATGGAGTTCGCCCCACTCTGGGCCAGATCGTCTCGCACCTTGCCCAAAAGCTCCCACGCGCGGTTCTCCTCCCTTTCGCCGATCCAGGTGCCGAGGTCCGCCCCGGGGGCGGAGCCCATCTCATCGATCCATGAGCCGGTGAACAGATCGTAGACTGTCGCGTGATTCTCGAGCAGGTGGGGAGGCACGTCGCGGGCCGGGTTCCCTTCCAGATATTCCGCGAACGTCACCGTCCGGATCTCGTCGTCGCGCTCGAGGAGCCCGTAGAGCTCATGGAGAAACGGACGGGCGTCGTCGCGATATGCGCCCCAGGCATTCTCACCGTCGAGAACCACGGTGAGCACGCGGTCGCCGTCGCCAATTACACGCCAGGCGAATCGCTCCTTGACCTGTTGTACGAAATGGTGCGCAGCGGCTGCATGATCGGCGTAGCTGTGGTAATGGAAGCCGATGTGGTCCGCGAGCTGGGCGTCGCGAAAGAAAACGCTGACGTCGCCGTCACCCGCGCGGTAGGGCTGGCACAGCACGTCGGGATCGTCCACGCGGTATCCCCAACGCCCGGACCTCGCCAGGACGCCGCCGTCGGTCGCGACCCAGGCGATCCCGGCCCCCGCGAAGAGGGGAACCACCGACTGTGACATCGCACCTTCGGCCGGCCACATGCCTCGCGGCGGCCGCGCGAAGCACCGCGCGTAGTGCTCGACCGCGAGCCGCACCTGCGCCGCGGCGTCCTCCGGATGGGCGAACCGCCGCGGGTGGCGTCCGCCGGGTCGGTCGATCGTCGCCGCATCCGTGTCGAGCAGCAACGGCAGAATGGGATGATAGTGCGGCGTCGTGGATACCTCTATCTGGCCAGCGTCTTGAAGCGCGCGATGGATCGGGATGATCGCCCGGAGGACCTTGAGCTGCTCGCCGACCATGGCCTCGATGTCGGCGCCCGTGAAATCGCGCGCCTGATCGATGAATCGGCGCACGGAGGCGACCTCCCCCGTCACGAGCCGGACCTCCCCCTCGCGGAATTCCTTCCCGAACCAGACGAGGTTGGACCACATCTGGAGGTCGCGCAGGTCCGACGACGTCACGGCGTCGCCACGCTGACGACGAGCGAAGAGGTCCCGGTACGGTCCGTGAGGTGCGATCTGCGTTTCCCACTGTGCGTCGAAGAAGGTGGATAGGATCTCCTCGCGGTCCCTGGCCGAGAGGGCCTCGGCCGGGCTGAGGGTCAGATCGAGATGCCGATCGCTCGCCTGCCCCTCGGCGTAGTCCAGAATCTGCCAGGCCAACACGGGAGTCAGGTTGATCGTGACGTGAATCGACGGATGTTCGGCGATCAGCGCCGCCATCGAGTAGTAATCGCGGAGCGCGTGCAGGCGCACCCAGGGCTGGCTATAGCTGCCTCGGGGTTCGGCCTTGTCGAGCACCTTGTACAGCGGCTGGTGTTGGTGCCATAGGAGCGCGAGGTAGAGCTTCGGCCCCACCCGAAAGGCGCCGGTGGGCCCGGCGACCTCCCCCGCAGGGTCGCGGCCATGGACTTGGTATCGCACCTCCCCGCCCTCGGGGAACGGCCCGATCTCGGCTCGCCAATGGCTGTTTCCGCCTTGATTGTATCCCCAGGTAGCCTCGACGCGCTCCACGCCAGGGGCGGCTGCGGTTGCGGGAGGCTCGGACCTGACCGTGACCCAGACCGACTGGCCTGCGGCTACCGGCCAGGTCCCGACGATGAGTGTGACCAAATCCCCCGGGCTCACGCGATGGGGCGTGCGCGGCGCATCGGCGGTGAGGTGCCAGATTTCCATTCAGACGCGTCGGCTCGAAACTTCGAGATCGCGAAGTGCGCCCGGCGCCCGGGGCGCCGACGTAGCAATCCCACGCGATCGGCTCATGACCGACGGTTCGCCCCGCCTCCGCCGGTCAGGTCGACGACCAGTTCTCGCCTCCGCGATCCTTCCTGATCGTGGTTGCCCCATCGGCGGTCGTCCTTGCCGGTCGGACGTAGTGAGCCTCGTTCGCAAACGCGGATGTTCGTGCCCGGCACTCGGCGCATCTCTCTCTAAAGGCCGTGAGCGCTGACCGTGCCGCAGTAGAAGCCCGCCTCGTCAACGAGCAAGCTCGTCGCACGATGCTCGTGCAGCCTACGGCGGACTTCCTCAATCGACTCGTCCATGCCACAACAAGCAGACGAGGGCCGGCCGCACCGCTGCGAAATCAGATAGTCTCTCCCTTGCTCTCAAGCATCATGTGATGGATGGTGGCGATCTGGAGCCAGATGGCAGCGAGAAGTGTGGTGATGGAGCACAAGAGCATGATATCTCTCGTCATTCCGAACCACACGACGCCGGCAGGCCAGAAAAGCACAGCACCAGCCGACATCGCCACCCCAACAAGCCCTGCGACAACAGAGATGACGTGAAACACCTTTGACAGTTTCATAGGCTGTGGGCCTCAGGGAAATGAGTGGGGAGAAGGCTACTGATGCACCGCTGCGGTGCCCCACCTGCGCACGAGAACGTTATAGATGGGGACGAACACAAGTCCGGCGTAGGCCCCATAGAGAAAGCTCTCGAGCAACCCCAGCCAGAAGCCTGAGAACGTGAGCCATGTGAATGCTGGTAGCACCATCTCGAGAAACGGTGCCATGTGTAAGCTCGCCGGCACGATCGCCCCGTAGATGACACACAGAACGAAGCTGATGGCGGCAAAGAGTCCCAGCGACCAGGTCACGACTTTGATATTCAGCATTGCTCTCACTCCTCCAAGCTCCGTTGTTGTTCGGCGCCATGTGACGGGCGACCGTCGCTTCTTCCAGTCGAGGTGCGTCAGAGTGCAGCCCTTTCAGTGCTGATGTCCGCCTGCACCCGGGTTCTCGGCGCCGTCGTCGACGTCGTCCCCGTCCCGTTCGTCTGTCCTGCGTTGGCGATCACGCCCTCCACCATGTCCACCATGGCCACCGTGTCCCCCGTGACCGAAGAGGTGCATCGCGATAAAAGCGATGAGGATCACAGCCGAGAACCAGTTTTCCGTGAGCCATCCCATGACTCTCCTCCTTGGTGTTGGCTGATGCGTCCCCGCTCCCATAGCTGAAAACGGAGCAGCGAGCTCCATCCTTCACGCTCCCGCCGCTACCGGGGCGGGGCCGATCCCTGCGGCTCCCGCCGCCGCCTCCAGTCGCGTGCGCCGGATGCCCGGCACCCGTGTCCAGCGGAGCGCCAGCGCGTTCATGGCGACGAGCAGCGAGCTGCCGGACATGGAGAGCGCCGCGATCTCCGGGCGGAGGAGCAGTCCGAAGGACGGGTAAAACAGGCCGGCGGCGATCGGGAACGCCACGATGTTGTAGCCCGCAGCCCACCAGAGATTCTGGTGCATCTTACGCACGGTGGCGTGGCTCAACGCGATCGCACCCAGCACGTCGTACGGATCGCTCTTCATGAGCACGATATCGGCCGTCTCGAGAGCTACGTCAGTCCCGGCACCGATCGCGATCCCCACGTCCGCCTGGGCCAGCGCCGGCGCGTCATTGATCCCGTCACCGACCATGGCGACCAGCTTCCCCCGCGCCTGTAGCGCTTTCACCTGGTTCGCCTTTTCGCCGGGCAGGACCTCGGCCAAGACGGTGTCCATCCCGAGCTCGCCCGCGATGCGTTCCGCGGTAGCCCGGTTGTCGCCCGTGAGCATCACCACCTCGATCCCGCGTTTGCGGAGGGCTTCAACCGTCGGCCGTGCCGTCGGCCGCAGCGCGTCAGCCACGGCAACGATGCCGGCGACCCTACCGTCCACGGCGGCATACACGACGGTGCGCCCCGCTCCCTCCAGGTCGGCCGCGCGCGCCTCTAGGACGCCCATGTCGATGCCCTGGTCGCGCATGAGCTTACGGTTCCCGGCGAGCACACTGCGCCCATTTACGGTCGCCCGGAGGCCATGTCCCGCGATCGCCTCGAATCCGGCCGGGTCACTGAGCGCCAAATCGCGCTCGCGGGCATGAGTGACGATCGCCTGGGCGATGGGATGCTCGCTGGACTGCTCGGCGGAGGCGATCGCCACTAGGGCGTCGTTGCCAAGGGCCGCGCCGTCCGCCCCCACGGTCTCGACAACACGCGGCTCGCCCACCGTCAGCGTGCCCGTCTTATCGAAGATGATGGCGTTCACCTTACTCGCCTGCTCGAGCGCTGTGGCGTTCTTGAACAGGATGCCGTTCAGCGCGCCCATGCCGGTGCCCACCATCACTGCGGTGGGCGTGGCCAGCCCGAGCGCGTCCGGACAGGCGATGACCACCACAGTGATCGCCAGCGTGAGCGCGAACACGAGATTCGTATCAGCGATCCAGTACCATCCGCCAAAGGTCGCGAGCCCGAAAGTGATGGCTGCAGCCACCAGCCATTGGGATGCCTTGTCGGCGAGACGCTGCGCGGGGGCCTTGGAGTTCTGCGCGAGCTGCACCAGCTTGACGATCTGCGCGAGCGCGGTCTCCGCTCCGACTTTGGTAGCACGGAAGCGGAACGACCCGGTCTTGTTGATCGTGGCGCCGATGACAGAATCGCCGGGCTTCTTGTTGAGCGGGACGCTCTCGCCCGTGAGCATGGACTCGTCGACCGTGGACTCGCCGTCGATCACGACTCCGTCGACCGGGATCTTGTCGCCTGGACGGATCAATACGACGTCGTCCAGCACCACTTCGGCGGTCGGGACCTCGACCTGGCTCCCGGCCCGGATCACCGTCGCCTTGGGTGGCGCGAGATCGAGGAGCGCGCGCATCGCATTAGACGCACCGGCCCGCGCGCGCATCTCCATCCAGTGGCCGAATAGGATGAATGCCAGCAGCACGACCGCGGCCTCGTAGAAGACCTCGCCCTCGAATAAGAAGGTCGCCGCGACACTGAAGAGGTACCCCGCACCGACGGACAGCGCGACAAGCACGGACATGTCGAGCGTACGGCGGGAGAGCGCGCGGTACGCGCCGACGAAGAACATCTTCCCGCCCCAGAGCACGACCGGGGTTGCCAGGACGAACATGAACAGATCGCTGGATAAGCCGAAGGGCGGCGCTAGCCGGATCCCCAGCACATCGGTGCCCAGGGGGGAGTAGAGGGTGACTGCGATCGCGAGGACGAACGTCACGTAGAAGCGGCGGCGCATGTCGCGCACCATCTCGTCCATGGTCATGCCGGCGCCGTGCCCCATCTCGTGCGCCATGTGCTCCGAGGCCACGGGCACGCCGTCGGCTTCCGGCGCGTGATGCTCGTGCGCGGCGGGCGCGCCGGTGGATTCCTCGGCGTGGTGGACGTGCGCGGCGGGAGGGCGCACCGGCTCGGGACCCGGTGCGCAGACGTGCGCGGGAACGACGACGCCTCGACAATGATACCCGCAGTCCTGGATGAGCTTCTGCAGATCAGGCTCGGAGATCCGATCCTCGTCGTAGCCCACCATCACCGTTTCGTCGACCGGGTTCGCCTCCACGTGCTCCACGCCGGCCTGTCGCCCGAGATAGGTCTGCAAGGCCGGCGCGAAGCTGCCGCGCGAGAGGCCGGTTACTTCCAGGACCACGTGTTTCATGACGCCTCCGAGGCGGCCGCGTCGGGCACCCGAGTGCCGGCGCGCCTAGACGCTGCGAGAAAGTCGCGTTTGATCCCCAGAGAAGAATCGGTCTTGAGGATGGAGGCAGCTGCTTCCACTTCCAGTTCGGTCAGCGCGCGGATGCAGTCCACGGTCTCGGGGACGACGATGGCCTCGTTGTGCACCTGAAAGGTGAGATAGACGTCATGCCCGTCGGAGGCCAACGCGTCCTCCCACACCGCCACCTCCCACATGTCGCCGCGCGGACGGTGCAGGTCACGCATGAGCTCGATGACCGAGTTGAGCGCGACGAGACCTTGATCGGCACGCACGAACGCGATGCGCGGCGCGTCCCGCAGCGCCTCTCTCAGCTCATCCACGCTCACCGGCCGCGTCGTCTCCACCATCGCGAAATGGATGTGACTGAGATTGTGCGGGCCGGCCGCGGCGAGCGTCGTGATATCTAGATCGGGGATGACGGTACGCGCGTCGGGTCCCTGATGACTGGGCACCGTGGTCTCGGGCATCACGGTGTTGATCATGCCGTTCGTGTGGGATTCCCAAGGATCGGTCGCGCGACGGAGCAGCACGGCGCGCACGCGCTTGACCCAACCGCGGCCCTGGAGCGCATGCGCCACGCGGCACAGAGCGGTCGTATTGCAGGAGACGACGCGCGCCGATTCCCGCCCGAGCGCACCGGCGTAGTTCACCTGGGCGACGAATGAATAGCCCGCGACGTCATGCTTCTCGCCGCCCTGCCAGATCGACTTGATACCGGCGGCGCGATAGAGCTCGCGGTTACGAGCGCCCACTCGTTTGGGCGTGCAGTCGGCCACCACGTCCACCTGTGTCAGGAGATCTTGGAGCGTCCCCCGGAGCGGCATCCCGGCCGCGAGCATCGCCTCTCGCCCCGCGGGGTCCGCGGCGAACACGGGGATGCCCCGCTCGACGGCCACCCCGACGCGGTAGTCGCTCACGATGTCCGCGACCCCGACCAACTCCATGTCCTCCTGGAGTGCCACGGCATCGGCGACCCGCTTGCCGATCACCCCGTAGCCGTTCACCGCCACTCGTGCCTTGCGTCCTTTCATGTAGGCACTCCGCTCGCTTCGCGTGTTTGTTGGTATGCTCACCGCACACATGCTGGCCCATGGATTCTCATCGGAAATGCGCCACGGCGTCGTTGGCCATGCGACGCGTGCACCAGCGGGCGTACCAAGGTCCCAGGATCCGACCCAGCCAGCGCCCTAGCCCGCGATCCGGCAGCGCATAGTCGATGAAGACGGTAACGAGCGACGCAGCGCCCTGAGGCGTGATCTCGAAGCCCATCCGATAGGGCCCGATGACGAGGAGCCTCGGGGGCGTTGACGTCCTCCAGACCTTTCGCAGGGGCGGGCTCCGCTCGATGACGGCCTCCTGGAGATCGAGCGAGATCCCGAAGACTCGACCCTTCAGCCGGATCGTCGACCCCACCGCACGTCCCCCGTTCGCATCGATGTCCATCTCCATCCGTGATCCGGCCATCATCCAGGACCGACGGGTCATGTGATCCGACAGCCGCCGGTGATCGTCGAGATGCGCGAAGATCCGACCGGGGGGAGCGTTCAACAGGACGCGGGTGTCGAAGTGAAGAGGCAGGTCCCGCACACCGGTAATGGGAGTGACTGCCCGAGTCATGGTACCGGCCCTGCCGCCACGCGAATCGCTCGCGTGGGAGCCTGCTCTCGCATCGTGCGCACGCTGTCCACCACGAGACCCGTGATGTCGATGGCGTTCGTCGCGTGCGCGATCGTGTTGGTCGTGACGACCTTGCCGGCGCCCGCCGCGAGCAGAGCCTCCAGCGCTCCTTTCGCAAAGACCGCGTGCACACCTACACATACCGGGGACGCGAGCCCGGCGCGCGTGAGATGGCCCACCGTCTCGATCATGGTGCGGGCAGTGGAGATGATGTCGTCGACGAGCACGGGCGTGTGGGCGCGCCACTCCTCGACGTTCGGTACCGAGACCTCGACGTCATAATCTCCACGCCTGACCTTCTCCAGGACCACGTGAGGCATGGCAGCGGCTTCCGCGACGGCTCGCACCCACTGCTCGCTCTCGGCGTCGGGGCCTACGAGAAGGGGGCGCTCCACATTCGCCCGGATCCACTCAGCCACGGCAGGAGCCGCGTGTATGACGCTCGTCGGAACTGAGTAGATGTCCGAGAGCGCACCGCGCCGGTGCAGGTGCGGATCGACCGTCACGACCCAATCCACCGCTCTCGACAGGAGGCCTGCGAAGTACGTCGACGTAACCCCTTCGCCCTCCTGGAAGCGACGATCCTGGCGCATATAGGCCAGGTAGGGGGTGACCAGCCCCATGCGGGTGGCCCCTAGCTCCGCGGTCGCTGCCGCGACGAAGAGGAGTGCCAGGATCTTGTCATCGGGCCGATGCAACGTGCAGATCAGGATCACGTCGCGGCCTTCGACCGGCGTATCGACGCGGACATACGTCTCGCCGTCCGGGAAGTGGCGGACGGTCAACCGTCCGATCTCCCCCGGAAGCTCGGCAGCCAAACCCGCCACGAAGCGTTCGTTTCCCGGCAGCGCGAGCAGTAGAGGCTCCCTCATGAGGGTCCCTCCAGCGAAATGATGTCCGGGTTCGCCACTGTGTACGCCAAGGCGTACGCCAACTCACCAGGGGACTCCGCGTGGAGGGTGAAGACGGGCTGTCCGCGGAGCAGCTCGGCACCCAGCGGCGTGTGGAGCTCGGCACCGGCCGCCGGAGCCCGGGGTGCGCCAGCGAGCTTCGCGACGCGCGCGAGACGCCGGTTGTCGATACTCTCGACCAGGCCGTCGCGCCCGGCCTCCACCACGTGACTGAACCGCGCTCGCGGGGGCTCGCGCATGCCGCCCTGGGCCTCGCAGATCGCCTGGAATTTCCTCAACGCCCCTCCACTGGCGAGCGCTTCACGCGCCGCGGCGAGCCCGGTCGCCGCGTTGGCCGCACCCGCGAGCTCCAGCACGTGTCCGGCCAGCGTGAGCGCTCGCTGGCGCAGATCGCCCGGAGCGTTCGGCTCGTTCCGAAGCACGGAGAGGACGTCTCTCGCCTCGAGCGCCGGACCGATCCCCCGCCCCACCGGCTGCGATCCGTCGCTCTCGACGACACGGACGTGCAGGCCGACCTCAGCACCTACGGCGCGCAGTTGGTCCCCCAACGACCGTGCAGCCTCCACGCTCCGCACCTTGGCCGTGGGACCCACCGGCATGTCGATCACGACGTGCGTCGATCCCGCCGCCACCTTCTTGGACAGCACGGAGGCGACCAACTGTCCCTCGCTGTCTAGATCCAAGGGCCGCTCGACCTTGATGATGACGTCGTCGGCCGGGCTCAGCCTCACCGCACCTCCCCAGACGATGCAGCCACCTTCGCGCTCGACGACGCGCCGGATCGCCAGGACGTCGAGCGTCACCGGAGCGACCGTCTCCATCGCATCCGCCGTGCCTGCCGGTGACGTGATCGCCCGGGACGACGTCTTGGGCATGAGATGACCGAGGGACGTCACGATCGGTACGACCAGCATGGTGGTGCGATTGCCGGGTAGCCCGCCAACCGAGTGCTTATCGAGCACCGTCGCACGGCCCCACTCCAGTCGCTCCCCGACGTCGACCATCGCACGCGTGAGCGAGACCGTCTCCTCCAGGTCCAACCGGCCGCCCGCGCAGGCGGTCACGAACGCGGCGAGCTCGATCGCAGAGTAGCGGCCCGATGCAACGTCCTCGACGACCGCTCGAATCTCCGCATCGCCGAGGCGCCGTCCGTATGCCTTCGCGCGAACGTGACTCAAAGACTCCAGCGGCTTCGGATGCGAGAGCGTGACCAAGTCGCCCGGTTGCGCAGCGAGCAGAGCCCAGGCGACGTCAGAGAGGCTCGCCTCGTCCGGCTCCAGCAGAGCCCCGGTTACTACGTTCAGGGTGGCGACGATGATACGTTCGCCCCGAGTCACCTGCACCCGGGCCTGCGCGCTCCACCCCTCCGACCGGCAGACACTACAGTCGCTGGACATGTAGATGACCGGCTCCTGGTACGTGTCGATCCCGAGGCGCCGGAGTCGCAGCACATTCGTCTCAGCGTGCACGAGGGCCTCCACCCGCCTTACTGCCTGATCGCGGGAGCGCCTTCTCCAACATCATCAGGAAGCCGAACGCAGGATCCTTTTGATCCGAGAGGTGCAAGACTTCCCAATGCTCGCGCAGATACGCCTGGAGGAACCGGACCGCGTGCCCAAGCGTGATCGTGTGGTACCTGCCCCCACTGCCTGCCGTAGAGCCGAATGCCACCATTCGGATCTGGTGACCGACGGGGAGGACCGCGCGACCCTCGCGGAGCAGTGTCTCGACGAGCGACGCCGCTTCCTCGGGAGGGCAGCAGCCGAAACGCACGAGCGACGCGCGCAGCACCCCGGGGTCGCTCGCCGCCTCGTTCAGCACGGCGCGGCCCTCCTTCACCTCACCCACGATCATGTCGGCGTGCTCAGCCGATGCGCCGAGCGCCGGGTCCGGCGCTGTCTCGACCCGCTCAGGGGACTTCCCGCGGCCCCGCCGCAGGGTAAGCCGCCCGGCGCGAGGGAAGCGGAACGCGAGGATGTCGAGGTCGGTGGCGGTCCGGTACTCACCGCCGCGAGTCATCTCCACCACGGGGTATTCGGCCACGGTGAAGTACCCGTTGACCCGCAGGTAGGCCTGCACCAGCGCGACGGCATTGTCCATACGCTCAAACCTCCACGGTCTCGCGATCCTGCGCGACCGCGACGGTCCAGCCGAACCGAGCGCGGATCGCCTCTGCGAGGCTGGCCGCCGCAGGGGGCTCACCGTGCACGAGGTAGGTTCGGCGCGGCGGCCGCTGGAAGCCACCGAGCCATCGCAACAGCTCCTCGCGGTCGGCGTGAGCCGACAGCGCGTCCAGAGTCTCGACCGCGGCGCCGACGGCAACATCTCTTCCGAAGATCCGGACCGTCCGCGCGCCTTCCCGGAGGGCCCGTCCCCGAGTTCCATCCGCCTGAAACCCCACCAGCAGAACGGTGGTGCGCGGGTCCGGGAGTCGCACCGACAGGTGGTGTAGGATGCGGCCTCCGGTCACCATGCCGCTCGCGGCGATGATGATTACGGGTCCCTCGATCTCGTTGAGCCGTTTGGACTCAGCGGCCGTCCTGGCCAGCGTGCACTGCTTCGTTCCGAGCAGATGCCCTCCCGTACCCGCCCGGGGACGCAGCTCGGTATCGAGATCCTCCAGATGACCGGTATAGATGTCGGTGACGTCGATCGCCATGGGACTATCGATGTAGAGCGGCAGGGATGGGATCCGGCCCGACCGCTCGAGCCGGTCCAGCCACCAGATGAGCTCCTGCGCCCGGCCCACCGCGAACGCCGGAATCAGGAGCGCGCCACCGCGCGAGGCGGCCTGGTTCACGATGCGCTCCAGCTCAGCCTCGCCGTTCGTCGCGTGCGCGCGGTCTCCATAGGTAGACTCGAGAAGGAGGACGTCGGCCTCCGGGACGAGCTCGGGATCGTGCAGGACGGGCCGACCCCAGCGCCCAAGATCGCCCGAGAACACGAGTTTCCGGGTTCGTTCGGCTGACAGTTCCAGCTCCACCGACGCGGCGCCGAGAATGTGCCCCGCGCGTCGGAACGTCGCACCGATCCCGTCGGTGACCGAGAACGGCTCGCCCGTGGGGCACTCCCGCAGGAGGCGGAGGGCCGCATCCGCGTCCCGCACGGTGTAGAGCGGGAGCGCCGGCCGATGTTTCGAGTAACCGTGGCGGTTGGCGCGCTCGGCCTCCTCCTCCTGAAGGCGGGCGGAGTCGGGAAGCATGACGCGCAGCAGCTCGGCCGTGGCCGACGTACAATAGACCGGCCCGAGGAACCCCTGGCGCACAAGCGCTGGGAGGTAGCCGGTGTGGTCGATGTGCGCGTGGCTCAACACGACCGCATCCAGTGCTCCGGGGTCCGCCACGCGCGTGGTCCGGTTCCGCGAGCGAAGCTCCTTGAGCCCCTGGAACAGCCCGCTATCGAGTAGGACACGCCGATCGCCGGCCCGCACGAGGTGCATGGATCCGGTCACAGTTCCGGCTGCGCCGAGGAACTGCACCGAGGCGCCCTGGGTCGGCACGTCGCTCATCGCGACGCTCCAGCCAGAAAAACCTGACCTCCCGCTGCCTCGGTCCGGTGCCAGGTGAGATGCTCGTACACGCCGCTCCAGTAGGCACCGAATGCGAACGCGAAGAGCAGCTCCTCGACCGGGAACACCGCGATCCGGAGACCGGAGAGAGCCTCCAGGTTCCACACACGCGCAATGTATCCCGGAACCGCAAACTCAAGACCGCCCAAGAAGACGAGGTAGAAGATCAAGAAGATGCACCCGCCCACCAGCGCTTTCCTCGTCAAGTCCTGTCGACAGAGGCTTGCCGCCACCGCGCCAACGGCCATAGTCGCGATGCCCGCGAAGATCGGGTTCCACGGAAGAAAGTAGAGGGGAGTGAACAGTACGAACGGAGCGACTACAGCCCACAAGTGGAGGCGGTGGCGCGTGTGCTGCCTCTCCGCTCCGTGCAGGGGGACGGTACGGCGGCGGGTCAGGACGTCGTACAATACGACCCCCACGCCTCCGACCCCGAAGCAGAAGATCACGCTCTCGATGTCGAACCCGGTGAGCCGGTTCAGCTCGAACAGGCTGGGAGGGCTCCAGTACTCCGGCACGAACAGCGGCTCCGTGAGCCCCAACGGCGCCGTAAGAAGGCTCGCCCACACCATCGGTCGGCGGTGCCTCGGAAACCGCCAATAGAGTAGACCCCAGGGAACCAGGAAGGCGCTCGACCAAATGAGCCAAACATAGTCGTCCGAGACCATTCCCCTTCTCCATGTGGCTCGGGTTAGTGCGGGCGACGCCCCGTGGGGTTGGTAATCGCTGCACCCGAAACTGCGGCTGGTGGCGTGAAGGGACGGTGAGTCGCGCATGAAGAAGCCTTCACTGGCCGAGTCCCTGACAACGCATCCTTCCCGCGGTTACCGTGTCAGCTGCGCCCCCGCACTCACGCGCCAACCCGGTGGATTCTCCCCTCCCCGGTCTCGAACGAGGTGATGTTTGCGATGGTCGTGTCCGCGATGGAGCGCAGGGGTCCTCGGTGAATAACCCTGGTGGGCTGTGACCATCACGTTCGGAACGGCCGATGTGCGCGAACCTCGCGGTGGCGGAGTGGGCCGCCCCTGCGCGAACACAATTCGCAACTCCGTGCTGGCCTACAAGCGCATCATCGAGTGGAGGTGGACGTCCCGGCCGCGCTAGCTCGTGTTTGGTATGTAGCGGGTAAGATCACGGTTCAGGAGATCCTGGCGCGCGTCTCGGTCCTCGGTGAAGCAAAGCAGCACCGCGACCTGGCCGTGGCACTCTCGTCCAGGCCGTAGAGACACGTGAAGGCATCTTCACACCCATTTCACGACGGCTTCAGCCGCCCCCGTTCAGATTTAGGAGGATGGCTGACCAGGAGGCGCAAATGGAATGGCTTCAAGCGAACTGGACATGGCTCCTCGTGGTCCTCGTGTGCGTCGGGATGCATATGGGGCACGGACATGGGGGACACCGGGACCACGGTAGACAGGGTGGAGGTTCGGGCGATCGTGACCGTCTCGAAGGCGGTAGTCATTAGGTCGTGACTTCAGGGCAAGGAGGGCAGCATGCCAGCGTACGGACTCTGGACGCTCGTTGTTCTGAACTCGGTGATCTTCATCCTCTTCGCCTTCAGCTTTTTCCGACCGACCACCCGACGCGACTGGCGCTCCTTCGGAGCCTTTAGTGCCTTCCTCGTGGCGCTCTTCACCGAGATGTATGGGTTCCCGCTTACCATATTTCTGCTCTCGGGATGGCTACAGACGCGCTTCCCCAGGATCGATTGGTTCGCCCACGATTCCGGCCATCTCCTTGAGATGCTCTTCGGTTGGCGTGGGAACCCGCACTTTGGCCCCTTCCACCTCACGAGCATGTTGCTCATCGGCGGCGGCTTCCTCCTGCTGGCTGCGGCCTGGCCGGTTCTTTATCGCGCGCAGCATGCGGGGAAGCTAGCCGAGACCGGGCCTTACGCACGCGTGCGTCACCCACAGTACGTGGGCTTCGTGCTCATCATGTTCGGGTTCTTCGTCCAGTGGCCCACGATTCTCACTCTGGCGATGCTGCCTGTGCTCGTCCTGATGTACCGGCACCTCTCCATTCTAGAACAGCACGAGGCGCTCGAAGTGTTCGGCGTGACGTACCGCGCGTACGCAGCGCGCGTACCGCGCTTCATTCCTCGCCTGCGAGCGCATGCCGACCGCCCGGGCGAGCCGCCCCGTTCACCGGCGATTCCGTCTCCCCGGGAGACGCAGGACCGGCCCAAGGTCCTCGGCGGCGCCATCCGCTCGGCGCCGGTCGACGGCCGGGTGCGGGGACGGCCCCCTCTCTAGGGTCCGGCCATGCGCAGGCATCGTACCCGTCCGTTCGCACTGGTCCTGGCAGGAGGGGGAGCACGGGGGTACGCACACCTCGGAGTGCTCCGGTCACTTCAGCACATGGGCCTCGCGCCCGCCGGTCTGGTCGGCGTGTCCATGGGGGCGGTCGTTGCCGCCACGTACGCTCTGCGGGAGGACTGGTACGAGGCACTTCTATCGGCGGATCTGGGCGGGTTCCCGCATCCGAATCCGCGCCAACCATCGTCCCAGGAGCGGCCGCCCGCCATTCGGCAGGTGCTGGACTACGCCCACACCGCCTGGAACATGGTCACCGGCTGGGGAGCTCCCAGCGAGATGGCGGAAGCTGGTCGAGCGTTCCTGACGGAGCTCCTCGGGTCCAAGCAACTCGAGGAAGGTCGGATTCCGGTCATCGTATGCGCCACGGACCTAGGCTCCGGGGCCCGCATCCCGTTCAGCTCGGGGCCCGCTGCCGCCGCGGTGTACGCGAGCTCGGCTCTGGCAGGCATATTGCCACCAGCCGTCGAGGGTGACCGCGTGTTGGTGGACGGCACCTACGCGGACATCGCACCGGTGGACCTGGCTCGATCCATGGGCTGGCCAGTCGTGATCGCGGTCGACCCCGGTCAGGTGTCCGGCGCCGGACCCATTACCAACGGGTTACAGGCAGTACTGCGTGCCGTGGAAATCTGTCATCACGGCCATGCCTACCGGCGCCTGAGGGAAGCCGACTTGGTCCTTCAGCCGCACTTCGCCCGCGTCATCGATGTGCTGGAGTTCGGCGCCCGCCGCGAATGCGTCGCGGCGGGTATCGAAGTGGTCAGGGCCCGTCGGTATGACATCGAGCGCACCCTGGTGAGCGGAGGACTAACCAGGCGGCGCTCCCGCACTTTACTGCGTCCCACGAGCTCGACGTTTCATACAGTCGGCGACGACCGGGCCAGCCGATCGTAAAGCCACCCAGCGAAGCCGAACACGAGACCTGTGCCGAGGCCCCAGAACAGGAGCCCGGCGAAGTAGCTGGCCCAGGTCACGCGAGGCGCGAGCCAACCTAGGTCCTCGTGAACTGCGAGGCCGAGGATCCTGATCGTCGCCGACGGGGCGACGGCTAGCAACGCGGCGCACACCGTTGAGACCAATGCGGCTGTGATCCCGGCGGCGTAGAAGAGGTATCGAGGCTGGATACGCATGACAATCCTCCCATGCGCGTCACCAAGAAATGACCCGCGAGGCTCAGCCACCGCCTCTCCTTCCCGGAATCTCCACGGTGGCGCGATCGCTGATCGTAAACGCAAAGTCGACGGTATGGACGGTCGGCTCTTGACCTTTCTTGAAGCTCAGCATGGAACCGTACTCCCCCGGCTCGGTGAAGATGTGCCGCGTCTCGTACTGTCCCGGCGTGCCGCGTACGGCGCGTAAGTTGTACGGCCCGAACTCCTGCCCGTTGAGCGTGATTCGGACCTGCGCGTCGGTGAGCGTGGCGTAGGGCTGCTCGTCGGCAAGCGTGGTGACCCGCCAGCGAAGGAACTGGATCTCCTCGTGGAGGGCCGGCTCCGGCTCCGCGCCGAAGACGATCGCGAGACCGGCGACCTCCTTGCGCTCGTGGAAAAACCAGCTGTCCGGCACGGCAGCACTTAGGACCACCACACCGATGACGAGCGTCGACGTGAACCCCGCGACTGAGCGCTTCATGCGTCCTCCTGAGTCGGTAGAGTTGGTGCATGGTCGATCGCGTCGCGGGCGCCCGCAAGGCTCGCGACCGCCGAGCCCCTCGTGGGGCGGCAGGGCGTCGTCAACCCGAGCTCAATGATGTTCATGCTCCGCGAGCCTGACAACGAGGGCGCGGTTGCCCGAAGCTTCCGTATTGACCGTGACCGCGATGCGTTCGCCCACCTCGATCCCGGCCGCGGCGATCAGCACGATATCGTCGCCACGGTAGATCTTCGTCTCCGCCGTGACCAGGAAGGTCATGGACGCTTCAGCCCCCGATCTCTCATCGTGTACCATCACCTCGATGCTGCCGTCTCGGATCGCCGTAACCGTACCCATGTGCGTGACCTCGTGCACAGGGGTCGATGATGCGGCGACGGTGAGTGCGACGGCCGCTCCGAGCAGCACTGCTTTGACTCGATTCATGGCACTGCCTCCTGTTCGTGAGTGTTTCCAGCTCGCGGGCTACCTGCCCGCACCTCTTCCCTCGAGGAAGTCCGCGATCTCCTGCGAGCGGGCATCCCCGGCCGGGCTCCTTGGGTTCAAGGCCTCCATTTCTTCCACCTCTTCGGCGGTGAGGTCCGGCAGATGACGGATGAACCGTACGAGCTCCCAGCTCGCGCGCTCCCCATCCGGCGTGCCGTTACCCCACGCCGGCATGCCCGTCAACGGAACGCCGAATTCGATGACATAGAAGAGCTCTCCGTCGCTCATAGCCTGCGTCGGTAACCCACGCATGTCCGGTGCGGGTGGGAACAGTGCGCGACCCATTTGCGTGTCACCGCTTCCGTCGTTCGCGTGACAGATCGCGCAGTGATCGGCGAAGTGTTCCATGCCGTCGCGCACGACCTCGCGGTCCGACGAGACAGGGTTCACTAGCTCCTTGACCTCACCGGGGATGAGGAAGCTGCGCGCGCCTCGGGCCAGGCGCGCTTCGAGCGGCCATGCCTCCCTTCGGCTCGTGAAGCCGCTGCCGCCGACCAGTGCCAACGCCATGGTCACCAGGAGCACGGCTCCCAGTGCCAGCGACCAGCGACGGGTTGAGGGACTCATGAGACTCGGCGGGCACCGCGCCTACCTGCCCGCACCGCCCTCGGCTTGGAGCATCATCATCAGGTGTTCGCGATGCTCCTCTGGCAGGGCCTCGATGAGATCGATCACCAGGCTGCGCGTGGCCGGGTCCGAAGCGATGCGCTGGCGCGTGACGGGGTCCTCGAGCAGACGCATCAGCAGGCTCAGCGTTGGTGCGCCGAGGGTACCCTCCGGCGGGCTTGCCATTCCCGGCATTCCCGGCATTCCTGCCATGACGGCGCCGCCTTCCGCCGTGCCGTGGGGTAGCGCTATCAACACGCCCACGGCAGGACCACCCATGTTGTCCACGCCCATGGCGACCGCCATGTCGGCCCACTCCCGCTCCGTCATTACGAAGGAGCTGTCATCACGGTAGCGCTCCGCGGCTCGCAGGATTTCCGCACGTTTGTTGTCGCGGGGCACTTCGTTCGACGCGAGGATGTCCGATACGACGTCGTGCATGGAGTGGAGGTTGTCGAAGATTATGGCCGCCTCCGGATAGCGCGCCGCGAAAGCGGGCGCGACCGCCGCCGTCATGGGCATCAGCCGGGGCATGTGCTCGGGTGCGTTCTCGAGCATCTGCCAGAAGCGCGCGACCGTGGCACTCACACCGCTGGCGCGCTCGCTCGGCGTCACGCCGACGAGCAGAGGCTCATACAGCCCGACCTGGAGCCAGTGGTAGGCCCAAATGAGACCGTTGAACTTCGGGTAGCTCCTGCGGAATGCGGTCGAGTAGAACTGCCCCTCCATCAGCTCCATGGTCTTGGGGAACGAGCTGAAGGCGAGGTCCGGCCGAGACCTGTAGTACCGGATCAGCTCCTCCACGCGCGCGTCTTTCGCCGCCAGCGGAATGCGTTCGTCCGCCCAGACGTCGTAGACTTGGCGGTGAAGAATGTGCGCCCAATCGAACATGGCCTTGGCCTCGGGCACGAGTTTCCCGTACTCGATCTCGATCGCGCCTTCCTCGAGCGGTAACCGCGGAGGGTTGACCAGGATGCGTCGCGTCAACCGGTCGAAGATGTTGTCCTCGAGCAGGGAGGACGGTGCGTCCGACTTCGTGTACAGCGTCTCGTAGAGGATGGCATGGCCGTAGTCGAAGCCGTTGAAGAGCCGATCAGCGCCGGCGTAGTTGTTCCTGAAGGCCCAGTTGTGATCGGCGGGGAGGTAGAACTGCTCGTATACGCCGCTCCACTGGGCAGCGGTCGGCGACGCGGACGCCGCGAACACCGCCGCGAAGGCGCCCCCACTGAGGAGCGAGCGAACCATTCGTGGTGTCTTCATAATTCCATCTCCGCGGTTGATCGGTTGTTCGGCGAGGTCTCGCGGGCCTTCACCTGCTAACACCACGGATGAGCCCGCGCAGCCCGAATGCGTACGCGGTCCCGAACGTGACGTACCACGAGGGATCCCCCGTGAGTCTTCGGCCGAGCCCCGCGTCGAGCGCGAGGCGTGGGCTCAGTTGGTAACGAACGCCTGCGCCCGTGTGCCATTCAATCGCCGACGCGGCATCGATGGGCCGACGCGCGTAGACTTCGGTGATCAGCAACAGGGCACTCAGCGGGAACGCCCGGTCGAGGGCGAGGCCCGCAAGCCATCGATCGACTTCGCCGGCACCGCTCCCCGTCGGACTGGGCGACGCCCCGACCGTGTAGCGCCCGTTCAGGTGTACGCGGGCGAATTGCCAGGTCCGCGTAAGCAACGCGGTGAGGGACGCATAGGTCCGCTCCGGCGCGAGCCCGCCGACAGGCAAGAGCACGTCGCCGCGAAGTCCGAGGGCGGGAAGCGTCTGCGTCTCGACGTTCAGATTGTGCAACAGCGAAATCTCCAAGCCCGCGATTCCCGTCTCGCTCGCCGCGCCACCGGCATCGATGATGACCAACGGCAGACCCAACTCGAGGTGCGTGCGCGGCAGGAGTCCGTACGCGATCTCCGGTTCGATCCCCCAGCTGTCCTGATGAGAGAGGCCGGCGCGCGCCCGTTCCAACCGTACGGGGGCGAGCTTGAGTTCGAACGCGTACCGCTCCGTCGCGTACGCATCCTCGACGCGTACGGGCCGGCCCGCGTCGGTGTTGTAGTAATCCGTTTGCGCAGCCAGCCCCATGGGCAGTAACAGGAACCCGGCACTCGTAAGCGCCGACAAGCGCTGACCCAAACGCCGACCTGCGTGCGCAATTCTCGCTGAGGCTTGTGTGGACACCCGTGCTCCGCTCCGGCAGATGGACTCGGCCCTTCGAGCGTCAAGTTGCGGGTCCCCCAGTGAAGCGAGCGTGAAGGCCGCATGAAGGACTCTTCAGGCCGGCGGGCTTCCATCGGGTCGCGGTGGCCGGAGATCACCGGCGCGCCGGCTCGGGCACCAGTCGTTGGGTGATCCCGAGTGCCTCGTTGGTCCTGCGGATGGACACCGTCGCGTCTGCCTCCAGTTCCGTCAGGCCTCGGACGGCATCGATGGTCCCGGGGACGACGAGGGCCTGGTTGTCGACCATGTAGGCGTGGAACGCCTCGTCGCCCTGGACACTCAGCGCGTTCGCCCCAAGATGATGACCGTCACCGCGATCATCGCCGGTCTGCTCCCGATCCTCTGGGGCCAGGGGGCCGGAGCCGACGTGATGAAGAGAATCGCCGCTCCGATGGTGGGCGGCATGGTGTCGTCCACGATCCTCACGCTTCTCGTGATTCCCGCCATCTACTCCCTCTGGAAAGAGTGGGAGGTGCGGCGTTCGTCCCACCCTTCGACAGGATCTTAGATCATGAATCGCATGGACCGAGCCGCCGTCCTTGGCATCTCTCTATTCCTTCTCGCGCTCGGCGCGTGCGCGGGGGCCGACGAACCGCCCGTGAATGACGCGCCGTCGGGCGCAACGAACGACGCCGATGCCGCGACGGGCGCCACGATGATGGAAGACATGAGAGAGTACGTGGGGAGCATGGGCAGCATGAGGGCCGACAGCATGCAGGCGATGCTCCCCGCCCACCGCCAGAGGGTGGGCAACATGCTCGCGCAGATGAGCGCGGACATGCGCTCGATGAACATGCCGGGCGACGCGAGCTGGAACGCGCTGATCGACTCCGTCAGGGCCGACGTGGTAAGAATGCCCGAGCTGAGCGGCTCGGAGCTCCAAACCTCGATGCCCGATCACTTGGGGCGGGTCAGGCGCCTTCTCGAGTCGCATGGGGCGATGATGCGCCGCATGGGCATGTGAGCTACTGGCCAAAGCGGTGGGGTGAATCGGCCGTGATGCTGGCGCACGCCGCGGGAGTAAGCGTCCCCATCAAGGCCGTCCTCGCGATTGGCGCTCCGCTCGGATACGTGTCGCTGATCACCGCCGTGCGCGGCGGCGATCTGGGTGTCTCCCTCGCGGTCACGCTCCCGACCTCCGGCTGGGGCGCGTGAAGGCGTGAGGGTCGGAGCGCTCATCTTGCTGGCGATCGCCGTGGTCCCACCCGGCGCGCACGCCCAGCAGCCCCAGAGCGTGCAGCCAACACGGAGATGGCCGATCACGCGATGGGTCCCTCCGGGGCGTTCGCCGGCGCGAGCGCGGGCACGAGCAGGCAACCACTCTCCGGCGAGATGGACGGGGTTCACGGGCAACTCGGCTCGTGGAGCGTCATGACGCACGCCATCGTCACGTTGAACTCCCGCTGGGGCGCGGAGCCGCGGGGCGGGACGGACTACTTCTTCACCAATAACGTCATGGTCTCGGGGCGGCGATTCAGCAGGCTCGAGTGGGCCACGAAGGACGAGCTGTTCCCGGCGACGGATCTGCGTCACAGTGAGTCGTTCCGCGTGAGTAAATGGGACGCCGGGCTGGTTCAGGACGTCACCCTGGGGGGCGTGATCGACCTCGGAATCGGTGCCTCGCCAAGCGTCCATTTCGTGGCCGACGCGCTCGAAGCAGAGTACGGCTCGACGCCGATCTGGTTCATGGTGTTCACGCGCACCAAGCTGTAGGCGGGGCAGAGCATGGCCCTACTCATCCCGCGCCCCCTGCTTCAAGGACCTCTAAGCAAGACTTGAAATGCCCTCGGCGCACAGATGACAGGCCAAGGGACAGAAGGGGGGAGGGTCAAGACTCTCAGTATCCTCTGGGCGAGGCGGAACCGCTGCCCAAACCTGCGTCCTGACTACCTCTGGTCCATCTTGCGGGTCGGGTCAACCGGCCTGACTCGGCTATAACCTCTTGGGAGCTCTTCGATTCGGAAGTTCTCTCGGAGGTCTGTCGCACCTGCCGCTTTCGCCCGCACCCTGAACGGTGACGCATGCGGGTTCACGAGACTCTTACGAGAGAGGTCGGGCACTCGGCGTCGCATCTTTTTCATCCGCCCAATCCCATCAGAGGTTCGTAAGAGCGTTCTGAACCAGCCCATGTGCCAGGGCACGCGTGATCGTGTCGCCCGAGAGAACCCCGCTCTTCCTCTCTCGCCCATCCTCGAGTCGGATGGACTTCGCTCGGACCTCGTACGACGTACGGCTCACCTCCGTCAACTCAATCACCTTTTGTTGCCCATCATATCTGCTCGTCCAACGCTCTAGAGCGCCCGCTCGGTCGTACTGCCAGTCCAGCCACTCGTCCACATTTCCCAGATCATTGATGAGCCCCAGCACCTCGCCGTATCTGTCGTCCGGATCGGGCTGGAGCGCTGTGCGGATCGCTTTCCGAAGTCGGCTCGGGATGTGAGCTGGATACGCTGAAGCGGTCCGGTCAGGCAGCCTACCCGCGATCACGGCCTTTCCCGCTTGGGTCGGATCTCCTGCGTGCGACGCCCATTGCTCATCGAACGCTGCCAAGCCAACCGCCATGCGGTATAGGGTCAAGCCCGCTTGGTAGATGTCCGCCGCCTGCGCAAACACGTCGTAGAGGAACCCCTCAGGGGGGCGATGGCTCGCGTACATCACATCACGTTCGGCAAGACCGTGGCTGTCTACGTACTTCGCAAGTCCGAAGTCGGTAACGGCGGCTCTCCCGGACGCGTCCAAAAGAACGTTGCTGGGCTTCACATCGAAGTGGATCAACCCGCAAAGATGGATGTGATGGAGACCCGTGAGGAAATCGAGTCCGATCCGCACGATTTCCCGCACGGTCGGATGACGCCGGAGGAGGAGGCTGTGAACCGACCCTCGCTCGTAAAGCGGCATCGCAATGAAGATGTGAGTCGTCGTCTTGCACGCGAATTTGACGGGGACCACATGAGGATGCCTTGCGTCGTACAGACGCTTGGCCTCCGCGAAATATTCATCTTGGTTCAAGAAATCTTGTCGGTCGATGCGCTTGACGACGATAGGCGCGTCGAGTTGGTGATCGGTGGCCGTGAACACCTTGGAGTTCCGCCCTTCGGAACCGATCTCGTCATGGCACGTGAAGTGGATCTCCGCCTGCTCAAACATGAGGCTCTGGGAGTCTGGCCGCGGCAACGGCGGTCACCACGCTCTCGCGCTGCTCACGGGAGAATCCCCCCCACCCTTCGATACCCAGGAAGTCTGTTCCTTCGAAGTAACCCTTCACGCGGGCGCGCTCCTTCTCACCCAACCGCGCAGCGATTGTGGCGATGGGTCCAGCGAAGTACGCCACCACATCGCTGCTGTTGAGGAGCTCTTGGATGACGCCTTCAAGATTCAGGCGCTCCACCGAGGTGCCCTTTGCATTTGGTTCAGTAAGACGAATACCCGCCCGGCGGACCTCGTACTCGGCCATGATGTCGAGTACGGTCGTACGTATGAAATGCAGCTGGGCAGGAAGGTCGAGAGCCGGTGGAACCACCACAGAGTCCGTGGTGAGAAGCTCCAAGCCGGCGCTCGCCTCCACGACCGCATAGTGGACTTCTCTTGGAGCGACGCGGATCCCAATCGCCCGTAGCGCTCGCTCCTCAATCGTCATGTCCCGAGTCCTCCGCTACAACCCACACCAGAGAGAGTACCTGGCCCTGGCTCGGTATGCTGAGGGTGCTTTCGAACACCTCTAACGAGTCCCCATGTTCGACCTCTAACCACACGTATGGATCCAGGGTCTCGGCGCCGTCGTTCGGTTCAGCTCCGTTGCACACGGCACGAGCCACGCTCGCACCGGGAAGGGCGTCACCCCGCCACGGCACGCGGTAGCGGAAGGCGTCAGACTTCGCGACCCACTCAATGGCACCCGCGCGGGAACAGACGAGGGCACACGCCTCGCTCGTCACTTCGACATACCTCAGGGCGGCCGCCGTGACAGACACGTCGTACATCCCGGGGTCGGCCAGCTCAACGAGGTCGCGGAAGATGGGGTCCCGACCTTGCGCATCGCTCTGGAAGGGTCGGCGAGGCATTAGGAGCTCAGCGGCGAAATCGTTCGCCTCCCACTCGTACTGCTTACCAGAACCCGCTCGAGCCGTCATGTCCTCCTCGCCGCACCAACCCATTGGTTTGTCCTTGTGCGTCGGCATGTAGAAATGCCCGAGCTCATGGGCGATTGAGAACCTCTCGCGACCTCGGCTCTGACCTTGGGCAAGAATGATCCCGCACGGTAGGTCGGGACCCGGACGCACGAGGCAGGCTGTGTAGCCGGGATTCGCTAAATCCGAGACGACCAGATCTATGCTGTCCTCCGCCCGGAGAAGGGCGAGGTCGCATGTTCGCTGATCCTCCGTCAGCCCGCGGGCTTGTCGGAAAAGCCGCGCGATCCGAAGTCCGTTGCGTTCCTGAATACGTGGCACGAGCCCCGCTACTTCCGGTGCTTCCGTCGAAGATACTCCGCGTAGTCTCGAAGCTCCCGCTTCGCCTCGTCGGACAGGCTCCTGTACTGGCGGAAGTACACCTGCTCGTCCGGGGACAGCTTCTCCACGTTCTCTCCAAGGAGGTGAGCCGGACTGACTCCAAGAGCCTTGGCAAGGCGCCTAAGCATGTCAAAGGACGGCTGGCGCTCACCACTCTCCATCTGCGAGATAGCTGATTGCGAAGTCTCCACCGCCGTCGCGAGGGCGGTCTGGCTTAGACCGGCATCGGTCCGGATCTCCTGAAGGCGTGCGGCAAAGCCTTTCATCGGTGCGCCCTTTAGGGGGGACGAATGGGTCTTGTTGCCCATCGCTCTGCGTTATATATTACTTGTAGTGATCGAACTTATCACAACGAACGCCAGGCTGCAAGCCAGTTTCCAATCGTCAACGAGAAAAGAGACGGCGCGTGCCTGGGGAAGAAAGCACTGGTCGGTTCCGTCATTCGATGCTGAGGGTGTGCCTATTGGGGCGGTGCGAAACATCACACTAGAAATGAGGTTGAAATGACCCGGAAACTATTCCTTCAGGGGCCTGGCCTGAAAAAGGTCGTGGTCATTGAGGTGGAAGACGCGGCACACGTTGCAGACGTGATCTCGCGCGCGCGTGAGGTGGGCGCGGACGTAGATGTTGACGCGATCGCCATGCTCGAGGACACCGACGACCCGCTCGACCACGGCGCTTCGCTCGACGCTGCTGGCCTTCGGGAGAAGGCGGGAGTGCACGTGGGCCGCTGTCGTAAAGTGAGCGTCGTGGTCCGATACGGGCGCGACACGAAGGAGGAGGACTTCTCCCCCGCGCAGCGACTCCGTCTGGCGTTCAAGTGGGCTGTAGGCAAACGGGGTTTCGACATTTCAGATGGCGACGCCCAGGATCTGGTGCTGGTCATCCAGGGGCAGCAGCAGTCCCTGGATCTGGACGATCAAATTGGGCTGCACATAGCTGGACGCGAGTGCAAGGTGCGACTCGAGCTGATCCCGAGCGACCGGATTCAGGGATAGGGATGAGTCCGGCGCAGCGCGCGTACGAAGAGGACGTAGCTCGGGCGGTGTTCCAACGAGGACTCGCCCTCGGAAAGTGGCGAGTCGTAACGGAACATTGGCCCAACCCGCTGATCGCTATCGCGGCTTCCGAGAGGGAGAAAGCCCCGGCGGAATACGTCTTCCGGTTCGATCTCGAGGGCTACCCTGAACGAGCGCCGACCTCGCAGATCTGGGACCCAGACAGGGAGGCGCCGCTCGACCCTGGGTGTCGCCCGTGGGGCAGTCCCAACGTACAGATCGCCTTCCGTGCCAACTGGCAGCCCGCGCTCTACATCCCGTGCGACCGTGTGGCGCTTGAGAGCCACGGCGGGTGGGAGACAAAACCAGGCGCCTGGAAGCCGGGCCACGACATCACGCACTACCTAAACTTCGTCCATGATCTCCTCAATTCGCCGGGCTATACGGGAACGGCTAGCGCCAGCCCACAGGCTTAGCTGCACCCAACGGCTGTGGCGTGCAAGCCTAGCTGAGCTGCGTCGCCGAGGGCAGGGCGTGCGTGAAAGTGGCGCCTTCCTGCTTGGAACCATTCACGGCGGCCGGCGGCAGATCCGAGAGGTCGCGTATTACGACGACCTGGATCCGCACGCGCTCGATACGGGCATCGTGCGTTTCCGCGGCTCCGCGTTCAGTCAACTCTGGGATCTGTGCGATGAGCTGTCGTTGGACGTCGTCGCGGACGTCCATACCCATCCCGGCCCCCCGTGGCAGAGCGGCGCGGACGCAAGCCACCCGATGATCGCGAAAGCAGGGCACTTCAGTCTGATCGTGCCGAACTTTGCCGAACGGGCGGTCGGAGCCGCGCAGTTGGGTGTCTACGAGTATCGCGGGGATCACCGCTGGGTGGACCATTGTGGACCGAGTGCAGACAAGATCTTCTACATCGGGTGGTTCGGATGACTGAGTTTAACGCGATCGACCGTCTGCACCGGCTCGAGAAGCTACTCCTCCAGACCGGAGAGGCCCGATCGCCCGAGGAGGCGCGACGCATCCTCGCGTCGTACTCGATGCAATTCGTGGCCGGCCCAGAGATCAAGGCATCGTCGGCATTGCAGGTTGCGCTCCTTACGGCGGTGAACACGGCTCGTCGGGCCGTTCACGGGGAGGTTCGTGTAATCGGCGAATCAGCATCGCCGCTCTTGGTGCCCATCCCTGGCTGCCAAACCGTAGGGGAAGCCGTGAAGCTCCTGGGAGGTACCGTCGCGACCGCCGCGTCTACGGCTCCTGCCCTGCTGCTAGGAACGGTCGGCCATCCTGACCTGCGCATCGCACTTCGGGTAGTGTGCCGGGGATGGGCAGGCGGGGTCGTTCCGGCCGACGACGCTGGCTTCGAGCTCGACGAGGGAGCTACGACGCTGGCGGGCGCCATCGCCGGAGCGGTCGGCGTCTCGGAGCTATTCCAGTCGCTGCGCGGCATGAACCCGCGTGCCGGTCTGCGCTCACTAGGCTACTCCGCGTGGGGTCCGGGGACGCATTGGATGCGCCAGGAAGCTCTAGGACCTCAACTCGAATACCTCCCCACGAGTCTTTGGGTGGTCGGACTCGGCCACTTGGGCCAGTCGCTCGTTTGGAACCTGGGCTTTCTTCCATATTCCGATCCAGCGGCTCTCAAACTGGTCTTCCAGGATTTCGATCGTCTGACGCCCGCAAACGTGAGCACCTCGCCTCTCGCCTTCGACTCGGGGCTGGGCCAGATGAAAACACGTGTCGCGGCCATGTGGGCGGAGCGAATTGGCTTCCGCGTGCGTCTCGTTGAGCGGGCGTTCGCAGCCGACTTCACACCGAACAGCGATGAACCACGGCTTGCGTTCTGTGGCGTGGACAACCTCGCTGCTCGGGCAGCACTGGAGGCACCCGGATTCGAGGCGATTGTTGAAGCGGGTCTTGGGACCGGCGAGGAATACCACGCCTTCCAACTGCACACGTTCCCGGGCCCTGAGAAAGCGGCGGAGCGCTGGGTGGCGCCGAGAGGCCAGCAGAATACGGAGTGGACCGAGGGGTTCGATCGCCTCGCCAAGAGTGAGGAGCTGGACGACTGCGGCAAGACCGAGCTCGCCGGGCTACAGGTTGCTTCGAGTTACGTGGGGGTCGTGACGTCGGCGCTCGCAATCGGCCAGATGCTGCGACCGCTTCACGGCGCACCTATGCACGCGTCAGTGAGCGGAACCCTCGGCAGCTCTGGGGCACCGAGCACGGTGATTGGTCTAGTCGGGAGGCGAGCTCCCCGGTACGGCAACGTCGCGGCGGCAGCTCCCCTAGTGGGAACTGGATGACGGGAAGGTCACGTGCCTAATCAAAGGAAGCTCCCGTCCCGCCTCCCTAGAAGACAGGATCACGCCGACGTCTTTACCCGTGGTCTGACACGGCCTTATCGCAGGGGGGAAGTGTGACCAAAGGAGGGAAGGACCATTTCGAGTTGTTCGAGGATCACACGCTCCTGAAGCATTTGATTCTTGACAAGTATCTGAAGAGATGGGCGGCCAAGCTGCTCAGTGGCTGGTCGGAAATTTGGTTCGTGGATGCTTTCGCTGGCGAAGGATCCGACCACCAGGGCAATCCAGGGTCGCCCCTCATCGCTGCCAAGGTTGCGGAAGGAGCATTGCGCGCGCACGGTCCTAACGCGCAGGGCCGCTCCCCGATGCGCGTCCTTGCCATCGAGCTGGACACAGTCCGATTCGGACGACTTCAGTCGGTGATGAGGCCCTTCGTCGAGGCGGCACCGCGGATCGCGCACGTGGCAAACGGAACGTTGCACACCTGGGTCGACCAGCTAGTCGCCAGGTCTGAGGATAAGCCCGTGCTCTACTTCATCGATCCGTTCGGCGTGGACACCGACGTCTGGCAGGATCTCCAAAAGCTACTTTCAGGTCCACACGATGAGGTCTTCGCTCTCTTCTCCGACGTCGGTGCTAAACGACTGTACTCTGTCCTCTTGAGCGAGGACCGCGACGTCGAGTACGAGGTCGGTCAGGTGCTGGCCGCGCCAAGCCTGTTCGAACACATGACCGTCGAGGATGCCGAAGCGAAGCGAGTCGAGGCCGAGGCTGCGAATAGGGCCCGTCGTTCCACGCAGCCATCCGCCGAGCGTATTCTGACGGAGGCGCTGGGGGCAGACTCGATTGAACAACTCGCGGCCGTGCCGAAGGATGAGCAGCGGGCTGCCGCGGCTCGGCTGTTCATGAATCGACTACGACAAGCGGGCGCGAAGTATGTGATCTCGCTTCCGGTACGTGATACGGACAACGCTCGGGTCTACCAACTCGTCCACGCGTCCAAGGCAAAAGCGGCGGTCCAAGCCATGAAGCAGGCAATGTCGGAGGCGCTGAACAGCAGCAGCCTTCCTGATGGCGTGAAGGCATCGATCCAGGCCGAGCTACACCTCGAAGTGGGGGAAGTGGTTCGAGAGATCGCCCGGCGCTTCTCCGGCCAAGAAGTGCTCTGGACAGATGGAAAGGATCGAGGTGATTCCGAAACGGTCCGCCGCTTCCTCTTGGAGGACACACCGGCGTTCCCGTGGCAACTGCGCTCGGTCAAAGAAGGGTTGGCTGACCACGCTTATCAGATCCGCGCGCGGAAAACGGCCTTCAGATTCCCCTAGCTGACGGCCGGCACGTGACGCTCGGGGTAGCCGTTCCATTCCCTTCCATCGAGTAGGCGCCCGCCCGCTTTGGGTGTGCGCCCCCCCCATTGCTTGAAGAAGAAAGGGACGCCTGCGGCTTCGCATTGCTCTCGGATAGAGCAGACCCAATCCGGATGCATGGGGCGATATCCGATACCACTCTCCCCCCCGACGATGACCCAGTGGATCCCCTCGAGGTCCAACTCAAGTGGCCCCAGAAGCGGCTCGCAAGACAGGAACCGCACGGCAGCGGGCGCGGCCTGCAGGTGGCGCACGCGGTGCGCGGCAGCCATATCCTCGACCGATGTGCCGATCCAGATATGGGACGGGCACTCGTCACCGAGGAGTACCCTGTTCTGCTCGAGGAATCGGGCCGCCCGGGAGGGTCGTTTGGTCAAGACTTGGTAGATATGCCGATCCTCGTTGAGCATCACGAGAAAGACATCCCGCACGAACTGAACCGGGATGTCGCCGTGAAAGAGATCTGACATTGAGTTCACGAAGATGAGTCGAGGGTCGGCCCATCGCCCAGGCTGCATGAGTCGCTCAGGCCAGATCCGTACGGCAAACGGATCTTGGCGGGCCACCTTGGTACGGAGAACGGGGAGCTGCTTCAGGTAGACATCACGAAGACGCCCGTGGGCGAGCGCATGGGCGTAACAGTTGTCGCACCCAGCGCTCACCTTCGTGCAGCCCGTGACGGGGTTCCACGTAGAGTCGGTCCATTCAATCGAGCTTCGATCTCGCATGGGGCCCGGTGGTCGGAGGAAGTGCTGCCCAACCCAAACCGAATATATACCGAAATAGGTCTGGCATGCACGGCGAAGTCAGATCACTCTGCGCAGCTACGCAGAAGGCTTTACCCACCTCAACTTATTGCCGCGAGAGACGCAGGCGTAGCCGTCGGCGAAGAACGACCTACCAGACGAAATGTGGACGAAGATAGGTATTGAGTTCTACAAGGATGCTGCCGACGCGGTGTTCAAAGCTCTCGTGGAGTAAGGTCCCGTCTGAAATATGAAGCCGGCACTACGGAGGGATGATCGTCAACGCGAGCAACACTGCATCAAACACATTCATCCGCTCGTCCTCGCTCATCCACGGCTTCCGCGGCGGTGGAAGGAGCGGCTCCAGTTCCGGGAATCGCCTTGCGATCGCGGTGGCGAGCTCATGCCTTGTCGAACCGTATCTCTCAAGCCCAGCTCGTACAACCGATCGAGGGACCTGGACAAGACGTAGCCCGCTCTGGATCGCGTGCTCCGCGACCAGACCAAGCCGCCTGATCGTTCGGACGGAGCGCCGCCCACCTTTCACCTCCTCCAGCACGAGGATGGCCGGCCTGTAGCGCTCGACGAGGCATTCCACCCGAGCCAGGAACTCCTTGTCGCTCTGCGCCCACACCCGAGCAACGCCCCAGTCTACCAGTCGCTTACCGCCCTCCAGCACAGCAAAGCCGAAGCCCTTGGTCGAGGGATCAACTGCCAGCACGCGCATGTACTCGGTGACGTGCTTCATCGTTGTTCATTTGCGTCACTCTCACGATTGCTTTCTGCGAGAAGCTCCTTGAGCACAGCGATCTTGCGGTCGCGCCGGGCACCTTGTGGCTGCCGTTCCAAATTTCGACACAGCCCGCGGGCACGGTTGCGAACTACAAGCTGGACATCGCGGGACACGCCCTTGTACAGAGCAGGAACCTCAGCACCGAGGATGAACGCGTAGCCCAATACAGTTTCCAGAAGGGGAATACGGGTTCCCCGCTCGTGTCGGGATACGCTCGTCCCGCACATCGATCCCAAGAGGAACGCCACCTCGTCTTGAGACAGGCATGTCCGCCGTCGAAAGGTTCGTAGATAAGTTCTCAATGGTTTGTGGGTCATGTTGCAGTTCGT
>JBEBGN010000049.1:0-19041 GCA_040081395.1 Longimicrobiales bacterium | reverse complement strand
GCGGGACGGAGGAAGCGATATGTCGACCAAAGAGCGGAAGGTCCGCGGCCGGACCCAAGCAGAGACCCGCCCGACCGGGCCTCCGCCCGAGCCGGAACCCGCGACGCTCGAGGACTGGCAGGAGGTCTACGGCGGGGCGCCCGAGCGCGACGCTCCGTTCACGACGGTATCCGGACGGGAGGTGAAGGCCCTCTACACCGAGCGCGATCGCGCGGGCTCGGACGCCGACATGATCGGACTGCCGGGATTCTATCCGTTCACGCGTGGCCCCTACGCGACCATGTACCGCACGCGGCTCTGGACCATGCGGCAGTTCGCCGGGTTCGCGACCGCCGAGGACACCAACGAACGCTACAAGTACCTGCTCGACCACGGCCAGACCGGGCTCTCGGTGGCGTTCGACTTTCCCACGCTGATGGGGTTCGACTCCGACCACCCGCGCTCGCTCGGCGAAGTGGGGGTGTGTGGGGTCGCGATCTCCTCGTTGGCGGACATGGAGCGCATGTTCGAGGGGATCCCGCTCGATCGGGTCTCCGTGTCGATGACGATCAATGGCCCGGCGATCATCCTCTTCTGCTTCTTCGTGGCTGCGGCCGAAAAGCAGGGCGTGTCCCCCGAAGCGATCCGCGGCACCGTCCAGAACGACATCCTGAAGGAGTACCAGGCGCAGCACGCGTGGGTCTTCCCGCCCGAGCCCGCGCTGCGCTGCATCGTCGACATGTTCGCGTGGTGCAGCGAGCACGCGCCGAAGTACAACCCGATCTCGATCTCCGGATACCACATTCGGGAGGCTGGATCGACCGCCGCTCAGGAGCTCGCGTTCACGCTCCGCAACGGCTTCGAGTACGTCGAGCGAGGGATCGCACGCGGTCTCGACGTCGACTCGTTCGCGCCGCGCCTGTCTTTCTTTTTCGACGTGCACAACGACTTCTTTGAGGAGATCGCCAAGTTCCGGGCGGCGCGGCGTATCTGGGCGCGCGAGCTGCGCGACAAGTACGGCGCGAAGGATCCCGAGTCGTGGCGCCTGCGCACGCACGCGCAGACCGCCGGCGTGAGCCTCACGGCGCAGCAGGCCGAGAACAACATCGTGCGCGTCGCCTATCAGGCCATGGCGGCGGCGCTGGGCGGCACCCAGTCGCTGCACACCAACTCCATGGACGAGACGCTCGCACTGCCGACCGAGAAGGCGGTGCGCATCTCGCTCCGCACCCAGCAGATCCTCGCGCACGAGTCGGGAGTGGCGAACACGATCGATCCCCTCGCGGGCTCGTATTTCGTGGAGGCCCTCACCGACGAATTGGAGCGGGAAGCCCTCGAGATCTTCGTCGAGGTCGACGCGCTCGGCGGCGTCGTGCCGGGCATCGAGCAGGGGTGGTTCCAGCAGCAGATCGCCGCGTCGGCCATGCGGCAGCAGCGCGAGATCGAACGGGCCGAGCGCATCGTGGTCGGCGTGAACGACTTCACCGAGGGATCGGAGGCGATCGAGATCGATACGCTCCGCATCGATCCCACCGTGGAGCGCAGGCAGGTCGCCGCCATGGCCGCGATGCGCTCCATGCGTGACGACGCACGCGTGCTGTCCACCCTCACCGCGCTCACCGCGGCCTGCCGGTCCCGTCAGAACCTCGTGCCCAAGATCCTCGACTGCGCCCGCGCCTACGCCACTCTGTACGAGATCCGGCACGCCATGGAAATTGTTTTCGGATCCTACAAGGAGCCCGTCTTCTTCTGATGGCGAATCCAGCCGTTGCACCGAGGAAGATCCGCGTCCTCGTCGCCAAGCCCGGCCTCGACGGCCACGACCGTGGCGCCAAGATCATCGCGAGTGCGTTCCGCGATGCGGGCTTCGAAGTGATCTACACCGGCCTGCACCAGACCCCCGAGATGATCGTGGCGGCCGCGGTGCAGGAGGATGTGGACGTGGTGGCCATGTCCGTGCTCTCCGGTGCGCACATGACACTCTTCCCTCGCGTGAAGAAGCTGCTCACCGAGAACGGGGCGGAGCACATCCTGGTCACGGGCGGGGGGATCATTCCCGAGGAGGATGTGCGCGCGCTCGAGACGCAGGGGATCGGCAAGCTGTTCGGACCGGGCACGCCGACGACCACCGCGGTCGCCTACGTCCGCGAATGGTTCGCCGCGCAGGCGTCGTCGTGACGACCCCCGGAAACGGCGCGCGTTGACGACCGGCGTCGTGAGCCCTTCAGCGGGCCGGCTCGGCGCCCTGGCTGCCGACCTCAAGCAACTGCGCGACCGCCTGCGCCTGGGCGGCGGACAGGAGCGCATCGACCGCCAGCACACCCAGAAGAAGCTGACCGCACGCGAGCGCGTGGACCTGCTCCTGGACGCGGAGGAGCCCGTCTTCGAGATCGGACTCTTGGTGGCGCACGACCTCTACGATGGCCAAGCGCCTGCCGCGGGTGTCGTCACCTGCGTGGGTCGCATCGCCGGGCGCGAAGCCGTCGTGGTCGCCAACGACGCGACCGTGAAGGCGGGGTCCTGGTGGCCCGAGACGATCACCAAGATCCTGCGCGCCCAGGAAGTCGCCATGCGTTCGCGCGTGCCGATCGTCTACCTCGTTGACTCGGCGGGCGTGAACCTGCCCTACCAGGGGGGCGTGTTTCCGGGGCAGTATGGCGCGGCGCGGATCTTCTTCTACAACTCCGTGATGCGGCGCTATCTGCGCATTCCGCAGTTCGCCGCGGTCATGGGGCCGTGCATCGCCGGGGGCGCATACCTGCCGGCGCTCTCCGACGTGATCCTGATGGTCGAGGGCACCTCCTTCATGGGGCTCGGCGGTCCGAACCTCGTGAAGGGCGCGACCGGCCAGATCGTCGAAGCGGAGGACCTGGGCGGTGCGCGCGTACACACCCAGGTCAGCGCCGTCGCGCACTACCTGGTGAAGGACGACCGCACGTGCATCGAGCGCCTCCGGCAGCTCGTGGCCGAACTCCCCGCTGCGCCGGTGCTGGTGGCACGAGAGCCAACGCCCCCGAAGCGCCTCGCGTACGAACTCTACGACCTCATGCCGGACGACCACCGCCAGCCCTACGACATGCGCGCGGTGCTCGAGTGCTTCCTGGACGGCGAGGGTCTCGACGAGTTCCAGCCCGGGCACGCCTCGGAGATGATCTGCGGCACCGGTTTCCTGGATGGCATTGCGGTCGGCGTCATCGCGAACGCGCGTGGCATGTTCAAGGCCGCGCGCGGCGGGCCGCCGCACTTCGGCGGCATCGTCTACGCGGAGAGCGCGCGTAAGGTCGCCTACTTCATCGAGATCATGGATCGCCACCGCACGCCGCTCCTCTTCGTGCAGGATGTGTCCGGCTTCATGGTGGGCCCGGAGGCGGAGCACTCGGGCATCATTCGGGCGGGCGCCGAGTTCGTGGAGTCGATGGCGACCGCCACCGTGCCGAAGCTCGTGGTCACGCTCAACCACGCGTCCGGTGCCGGCTACTACGCGATGGCAGGGCAGGGCTTCGACCCCGACTTCATCGTCTCGCTCCCGACCGGCAGGATGGGCGTGATGGAGGGGGAGAGTGCGGTCCAGGCGCTCTTCAGCGCTCAGCTCGCCAAGCTGCAGGCCGCGGGCATGCCCGTGGACGAAGAGCTGGCCGCGAAGATGGGGGAGGTGCGCGAGGACTACGAGCATCAGCTCGACGCCCGCTACGCGGCCGCGCGCGGCTTCGTCGACGACGTGCTCCTCCCCGAGGAGTTGAGGCCGGCGCTCGGACTCCTGTTACGCACCGCGCTCCAGAACCCCGGCCCGCACCTCGGACCCTTCCAGGTGGGCGGGCCCTTCACCTCGGGGCCGCTGTGACCGCTGCGCGCACGGTGCGGGTGGCGGCGGGGCAGGGCTTCTGGGGGGACGAGCTCGAAGCTCCTGTACGACAGGTCGAGGGGGGGGCGATCGACTATCTGATGCTCGACTATCTGGCCGAGGTCACGATGTCGATCCTGCGCAAGCAGAAGGCCAAGGATCCGAGCGCGGGATACGCGCGCGACTTCGTCGCGCTCATGGAGCGCATCTTTCCGACCTGTATCGAGCGGAAGATCCGCGTGGTCAGCAATGCTGGCGGCGTGAACTCCACCGGATGCGCCGATGCGCTCGTCGAGGCGGGCCGTCGCGCGGGGGTCGCCGGACGGGCGAGCATCGGACTCGTGCGGGGGGACGACCTCATGGACCGCCTCGACGCGCTCCTGGGGGCGGGGCACGAGTTGCGCCACATGGAGTCGGGGAGACCTCTGGCCGACGTTCGTGCCGCGGTGCAGAGCGCCAACGTCTACCTCGGTGCCGCGCCGATCGTGCAGGCCCTCGGCCAGGGAGCCGACGTCGTGCTCACGGGCCGGGCGGTCGACGCCGCGCTCACGTACGCACCACTCGCCCACGAGTTCGGGTGGTCGTTCGACGACTACGACCGACTGGCCGCGGGGGTGGTCGCGGGGCATCTCAACGAGTGCGGCGCGCAGTCGACGGGCGGGAACTGCATGCACGAGTGGTGGACGATCCCGAACCTGGCCGAGGTGGGCTTCCCGATCGTGGAGGGGAGCGCGGACGGCACCTTCATGGTCACCAAGCACCCGGGGACCGGCGGAATCGTCAACCGAGCCTCCGTCACCGAGCAGCTCGTCTACGAGATCGGGGACCCGGCGGCCTACATGGGCCCCGACGTAGTCGCCGACTTCACCACGGTGGAGCTCGAGGAGCTGGGGGGGGACCGCGTGCGCGTGTCCGGCGTGCGGGGCCGGCGCCCGCCCGAGCGGCTGAAGGTCTCCATCTCCTACTCGGCGGGATGGAAGTCGACCGGGACGCTCACCTACGCATGGCCGGATGCCGCAGCCAAGGCACGAGCGGCCGCGCGCGTGCTGCGCGAACGGCTCGACCGACTCGGTCTCCGGTTCGCGGAGACGCACGTCGAGCTCGTCGGCTGGGACTCCACACACGGGCCGCTCGCGGGGGAGCCCCCCGCCGATCTTCCCGAGGTGATGCTCCGCTTCGCGGTACGCGCGCACGAGCGTGCCCCGGTCGAGCGGTTCACGCGCGAGATCGCGCCGCTCGTGCTCACGGGTCCTCCGTCGGTGACCGGGTACGCGACCGGTCGGCCGCGCGTCGACGAGATCGTGGCGTACTGGCCCGCGCTCATCGATCGGAGCGTCGTCGAGCCGCTCGTCTCGGTGGAGATGCGGCACGTATGACACGTGTGCCGCTCGTCCATCTCGCGCACGCCCGCTCCGGCGACAAAGGGGACACGGCGAACGTGGGGTTGATCGCCTACCAGGCGGATCACTATGAACTGCTCCGCCGCGAGGTGACCGCAACGCGCGTACAGACCCATCTCGCGCCGTTGGTGCTCGGCAAAGTCGAGCGCTTCGAGCTGCCGAAGGTCCACGCGCTCAACTTCCTCCTGCACGAGGCGCTAGGCGGCGGCGGCACGCTCTCACTCCGCACCGACTCTCAGGGCAAGGTCCTGTCCACCGCGCTCCTCCGCATGGAGATCGACGTTCCGGACGACGTGGCCCGCGCGGTCTCGGGTCGTGGTCGCGTGCCCGCAGGATGGAAGCCATGAACGAACCGATCCTCCTCGCGTCCACCAGCGAGGGCGTCGCCAACCTCACGCTCAACCGGCCCGACAAGCGCAACGCGCTGAACGGGGCGCTCGTGCATGCGCTGAAGGAAGCGCTCGATCGCACCGCGGCCGACGACACCGTTCGCGTCGTGACCCTCTCCGGAGCCGGCAAGGACTTCTGCGCCGGTGCCGACCTCGACGAGCTCGAGCAGTCCGCGACCCAGGGGTACGAGGAGAGCCTCCGCGACGCCCGCTCCCTCGGGGCGCTCTTTGCGAAGATGCGGTCGCATCCCCGGCCCCTCGTCGCTCTAGTAACCGGCCGTGCACTCGCGGGTGGGTGTGGCCTCGCCACCGCCTGCGATCTCGTGCTCGCGAGCGAAGACGCCGAGTTCGGCTACCCGGAGGTCCACCTCGGTTTCGTCCCGGCCCTCGTCATGACTCTGCTGAGGCGTAAAGTGGGGGAGGGGCGTGCCTTCGAGTTGGCTGTGCGGGGGGCGCGGCACGGGGCTGCGGAAGCGCGTGACCTCGGACTCGTGAATCGGGTCTTCGCCGCGGCGACCTTCGAAACGGAGGCGGCGCGCTACGTGGCCGACCTCGCCGCACGGCCCCCTGGGGCCGTGGCGCTCACGAAGCGTCTGCTGCATGATCTCGATGGGATGAGCTTCGAGCGCGGACTCGAGCACGCCGCAGAGGTCAACGCCCACGCGCGCACCTCCGCGGAGTGCCGACAGGGTGTGCGCCGGTTCTTGGACAAGTCGACGAGAGTGGAACGCGCATGAGCCTGATGCTGGACCGCCGACCTCGCTCCACGCGATACCTCGCCTGGAAGATCCGCATCTTCGCCTTGGCTGCGGTGGTCGCCGTGGTGGGCATGTACCTGGACAATCCGTACGTGACCGGCACGGCCCTCGTGCTGCTCTTCATCGGCATGCTGCTGCGACTCCTGCCCGAGCCCAAGGAGCCGACGGGGCCCGAGGGTCCGCCAAGGGCGTAGTCCGGCGACCCTTTCAGCCATCCCGGCGCCCCGGCGGGTGCACCAGCGTACGCGGTGCTCCCCGATCCCGTGGTCCTCCTCCAGCGCCATCTCGGCTATCCTGCGTTCCGACCCGGGCAGGAGGATCTCGTGCGCGCCGTGCTCGCCGGGCGCGACGCCCTCGGCATCCTGCCCACGGGGGGCGGCAAGAGCGTGTGCTACCAGGTGCCCGCGCTCGCACTCGGGGGACTGACGCTCGTCATCACGCCGCTCGTGTCCCTGATGGAGGATCAGGTGACCAGGGCCCGAGGCGCGGGTCTGCGCGCAGCGCACCTGAGCGCGAACCAGGCCCCGGACGACCGACGCGCGACCCTCACGGCCGCCCAGGAAGGCCGGTTGGACATTCTGTTCGTGGCGCCGGAGCGCCTCGAGCTCGACGCGTTCCGGACTGTGCTTCGAGGGCTCGATGTGCGGCTGCTTGCGGTAGACGAGGCGCACTGCATCAGCGAATGGGGGCACGACTTCCGACCCGCCTACCGTCGCATCGGCGTGCTCCGGAGCGCGCTCTCTTGCCCCACGCTCGCGCTCACCGCCACCGCCACCCCCTCGGTCCGGGAGGACGTGCTCGGGAGCCTCGGCCTCACGGATCCTCTCGTGGTGGTGCGCTCCTTCGACCGACCGAACCTGTCCTGGTTCGTGCTGCCCGGTCGGTCTGCCGAGGAGCGAGTCTCGGCCACCTACGCGTTGCTCCGCCGCACGCCCGGGTGTGCGATCGTGTACGCACCCACGCGGCGCGCCGTCGAGCGCGTGCGCGACGGCCTCGCCAACCGTGGTGTGCGCACGGAGGCCTATCACGCTGGACTGACCGGGCCCGAACGGTCCCGCGTTCAGTCCGCGTTCATGTCGGGAGCGTGCCGGGTCGTGGTGGCCACCAACGCGTTCGGCATGGGCATCGACAAAGCGGACGTGCGCATGGTCCTCCACGTGCAACTCCCCGGCACGCTCGAGGCGTACTACCAGGAAGCCGGACGCGCGGGGCGCGACGGCGATCCCGCGAAGTGTGTAGCGTTCCATACGCGCACCGACCGACGCCTCGCGCGCTCGTTCGTGGATCGCACGCACCCCTCCTGGTGGGTGCTGCACCGCCTCCACGCGCGACTGCGCAGCGCGGCCGGCCGGGAAGGCATCGCCCGAGTCGACGATCCGCGCTTGGCCGATCTGAGCCGCGACGTCGAGGAGTGGCTCGAGGACGCGGGCGCCGGTCCGCTCGCCGCATTGGAGCGGGTGGGTGCCGTCCGCCGACTTGGTCCCGCCCGAGCCGAGATCCCCGACGCACGCGATGCCCCCCGGGTCGGCGTGCGTGGCCGGCTCAGCCTCGGGCCGGAGCTCCGGCTTCGCCGGAGCGCGCTGGCAAAGGTGGACGCGGTGCAGCGCTACGCCCGCGCCTCGGGATGCCGGCGGCGGGCGCTGCTAGGCTATTTTGGTGAGGACGCCCCGCCGCGTTGCGGCGCCTGCGACCGATGCGGTGCCGCACCCGCCTGAGCAGAGCTTCCCGGCATGGACAGATACCTCACTCCGGCGCACCACGAGCTGCGGGAGAGTGTCGCGTCGTTCGCCCGGGACACGATCGCTCCGGTGGCGAAGGCGCACGACGAGTCCGGCGCCTTCCCCTGGAGCACCGTGGCCGCGATCGCCCGCCGTGGCCTGCTCGGGGTTCCCATGCCCACCGAGCTGGACGGCTTGGGGCAGGACACGCTCGGCTACATCCTGGTCATCGAGGAGCTGGCCAAGGTCGATGCCAGCCACGCCATCACGGTGTCGGCGCATACGACGCTGGGCACCTCCCCCATCGCCTCGTTCGGCACGCGGGAGCAGCAGGAGCGCTTCGTGCCGATCCTGGCGCGGGGCGAGGTCCTGGGCGGGTTCGGGCTCACCGAGGCGAACGCGGGCTCCGATGCCTCCGGCACGCGCACGCGCGCGACCCCCGTGGAGGGCGGGTACCGGCTGAGCGGAGGCAAGGTCTTCATCACCAACGCAGGGGTCGGCGAGATCTTCGTCGTGACCGCGGTTACCGACCCCTCCGCACGCACGCACGGCATTACCAGCTTCATTGTCTGTAAGCCGACCGCCGAGCCGGAGTCCGCGGCCGCCGTCGGTTTCGGCCACCGTGCTGACCTTCCCTTCAGCGAGGGCTTCAGGGCCGGCAAGCCGGAGGACAAGATGGGGTGGCGTGCCTCCGACACCCGCGAGCTCATTCTGGAGGACGTGTTCGTTCCCCTCGACCAGCGCCTCGGCGCCGAGGGGCACGGGTTCGTGAACTTCATGAAGACGCTGGACGCGGGCCGCATCGGCATCGCCGCGCTGTCGCTCGGGCTGGCCGAATCGGCCCTCGAGATCGGCGTGCGCTACGCCGGCAGCCGCCAGCAGTTCGGGCAGGCGGTTTGGGAGTTCCAACCCATCCAGTTTCGGCTCGCCGACCTCGCGACCGACGTCGAGGCAGGGCGCCACCTCACGTACCACGCGGCATGGCTGAAGGACCGCGGCGAGCCCTATTCGAAGCAGGCGGCCATGGCCAAGCTCTTCTGCTCGGAGCTGGCCATGCGGGCGACGCTGGGCGCCATCCAGGTCATGGGGGCCGCCGGGTACACCAGCGACTACCCCGTCGAGCGCATGATGCGGGACGCCAAGATCTGCGAGATCGGCGAGGGCACGAATGAGATCCAACGACTGGTGATCGCACGGCACGTGGCTGCCGAATTGGCGGACCGGTAGGGCACACCGGGGGTCGTCCGCGGAACCTCTTGGGGCTGCGGAAACTATACCTTCCTCATTACGTCGTACCGTAGCGGTAGGCGGTGAGCGTCCACACGACTTCGCGGACGCCGCCGCACCGCACCCGTGACGCCGGAAGGCCTGGTGGTCGCCGGGCTTGTCGAACCCGCCGCTGGCGGGGGGGCAGGCTCGGGACGTGCCCGGTGCCGGTTCGGGTCGAGCGGCTCGACCACACAATCGGAGACTGATTTGAGGAGAGAAATCCTCGTCAGCGTGACCCCCCAGGAGTCCTGGGTCGCGCTGAAGGAAGACCAAGAGCTCGTCGAAGTGATGTTCGATCGCCCGGACCAGGATCGGATCCTGGGCGACGTCTTCCTCGGGCGCGTTGACGCTGTCCTGCCCGGCATCCAGGCCGCTTTCGTCGACATCGGCACCGGAAAGGCCGGATTCCTCCACGTGGCCGACCTGAATTACGGGGACGACGACGACGAGGACGACGACGACGCGCCCAGTGGCAACGGCAACGGCGGCGGCAATGGTAAAGGCGGCGGCCGCGGACGGGGGCGCAAACAGCGGAAGCTGCCGCCGATCCAGGATCACATCCAGAAGGGCCAGACGATTCTCGTCCAGGTCACGAAGGAGGCGATCAGCACGAAGGGTCCGCGCCTGACCGCCGATGTGTCGCTCCCTGGACGCTTCCTGGTCTACATGCCCTACTCGTCGCGCGTAGGGGTCAGCCGGAAGATCGAGGGCCGCGAGCAGCGCTCGAAGCTGCGCAAGATGGCCCAGGAGGTGCTGCCTCCGGACAGTGGCGGGATCATCGTTCGCACGGTGAGCGAAGAGGTCAACAAGAAGACGATCGAGCTGGAGTTCCAGAGCCTCCACCAGCGCTGGCTGAAGATCAAGGCCGCGTCCGAGACGGCCGTAGCCCCCGCGCCGGTGCATCGCGAGGCGAAGCTGATCAGCGGCGTCATTCGCGACCTGTTCAGCGACAAGTTCGACGCGCTCCGCGTGGACTCGAAGGAGGTCTTCGAGGAGGTCCGGGAGTATGTGCGCAGCGTGGACCCCGATCTCCTGAGCCGGGTCCACCTGCATGGAGGACCCGTTTCCCTCTTCGACGAGTTCGGGGTTGAAGAGGAGCTCCAGAAGGCGTTCCAGCGGACCGTCCGACTCAAGTCCGGCGGGTACATCATCATCGAGCCGACGGAAGCGCTCGTCTCCATCGACGTGAACACCGGGAAGTTCACCGGGAAGGGCAGGAAAGACCCCGAGGAGACGATCCTGCGTACCAACCTCGAGGCCGCGCGGGCGATCAGCAAACAGCTCCGGCTCCGCGACATCGGTGGCATCATCGTCGTCGACTTCATCGACATGGAGACGCAGGAGAACCGCGACAAGGTCCTGCGCGAGCTACGTAGCTACCTCGGCCGTGACCGCGCGCGGACCAAAGCGTTCGAGGTGTCGAGCCTCGGCCTCGTCGAGATGACACGCCAGCGCATCCGCCCGTCCCTGTTCAACTCGCTCACGGACATATGCCCGTCGTGCGGAGGGATCGGACGGGTCTACAAGCCGGCGACGGTGGTGCGCAGCATCGAGCGCAGCATCGAGCGCGCGGCGGCCGCCAAGGAAGAAAAGAGCATCGTCGTCCGCATGCACCCCGAGGTCGCTCTCTGGGTCGTCGAGACGGAACCGGGGCTGCTGAAGCGACTGCGGGGCTCGACCCGTCTGGAACTCGACCTTCGCGACGACCCGCTCATGCGGCTCGACGAGTTCAGGTTGCTGTCCGGTCCGGCGGAAACCGACGTCACGGAGAAGTACGCGGCCTAGGGAAGCACTAGAACATCGCCATGACCATGAGCGAGCGGAGGGCCTCGTTCGCCATGCGGAGTCGCTGGCAGAGCATCCGCACGATGCTCCAGAGGATCTTGTTGGCCAGCTCCGTGTCGGACTCGAGCAGCTTCTGGAAGTCCTCGCGCGTGATGGTGAGCAGGACGCAGCGCGAGTGCGCAATCGCATCCATGGATCGCTCCGAGGAGTCGAGCACCGACATCTCGCCGAAGCAGGCACCTCGGCGGAGGACCGTGAGGGCCTCCTCCCCCGCACCGGCCACGTGGCGGGAGATGCGTACCTCGCCCTTCTCGATGATGTAGAGCCGATCCCCTTCGTCTCCCTCGCGGAAGATGTATTCGCCGACCTTGAACTCGACGACCCCGCAAATCTCCCCTACGCCCTCGATCTCGTCGTCGCCAAGGTCCCCGAAGAGGCTGGATTCGGCGAAGAGCGTGCGGTCCATGGGGTGGCTCCGGGCGACGTATGGGGGACAGCGATGGCGCCAAGATTGGGCGGGAGATGGTCGGAGCGCACCCCTTCTCGAACCGGCGGAACCCCGGTGTCGGCCCCGGAAGGCCATGAATCCGGCCCCTCGCCTTGACCGGGACCCCGCGCCTGGTCGACATTTACCGGCTCCAGAGCTTCGTTGTCGGGCCCCAGAGAGGCGTGAACCCCAGCATGTACGCGGTCTTCCAGACAGGTGGGAAGCAATTCCGGGCCGAGCCCGGCGCCCGCCTCCGTATCCCGACGCTGGACCTCGAGCCCGGCGCTGCCGTGGTGTTCGACAAGGTCCTCCTCGCTGGTGACGGCGAGAAGGCGGTTCAGGTCGGTGCGCCGATGGTCGCTGGCGCCACAGTGAAGGCCGAAGTGCTCCGCCACGGCCGCGAGAAGAAGATCATCGTCTTCAAGCGGAAGCGCCGGAAGGGGTATCGCAAGAAGCAGGGACATCGCCAGAACTTCACCGAGATCCGTGTGAACGAGGTAGCGCTCGCCTGAGCGCACATCGCCGCATAGGACTCGCACGGACACGCCATGGCACATAAGAAGGGAGTCGGCTCCAGCCGGAACGGCCGCGACAGCAACCCCCAGTACCTCGGGGTGAAGCGCTTCGCCGGAGAGCCCGTGAGCGCGGGCACCATCCTGGTTCGCCAGCGTGGCACGCGCATCCATGCAGGCCGCAACGTCGGGCAGGGTAGGGACGACACTCTGTTCGCTTCGGTGACCGGAGTGGTCAAGTACGAGCGCATGCGCGCCCGTAACGTGGTTTCGGTGTACCCGGCCAACTAGGCTTCACCAAAGCACTTAGGGGGTCCGGACCGACGGCTTTGCCGATCGGCCGGACCTCTTCGCTTGTGGGGGTGGTACGCATTGAGCTGTTCGTAGGACGCCTTTGGGGGGGAGGCAGGTTCCCGAGGCCGCAGGACAAACAGAGGAGGTAGACCGATGAGCGTCGACCTTCGCGAGCCTAGCGCTCGTGTCGATAGATCGGGCCCGATGGTGGAGGCCCGGCAGGGCGAGGTACCTCAGGAGTCTCGGGCGCACCGTGCCACGGTGCCGCTCGTCGTCTTCCTGTCCTTGGCGATGATCGCCTGGCTCGGCGGCGATGCGGCACGGCACATCGCCGATGCCGGCGAGGCAGTCCACTCTGGGCTGTCCATCCGCACGCTCCCGCTCGAGGTGAACCCGCGCGTGGAACGATGGATGGGTGAGTTCACGACCACCCGTCGCGAGGAGTTCCAGGCGCTGCTCGACCAGAGCGGCGTTTTCGAGGGGATGATCCGCGAAAAGCTGCGTGCACGCGCCATGCCCGAAGAACTGCTCTACCTCGCCATGATCGAGTCCGGGCTCTCCCCGCTCGCCCAGTCGCATGTGGACGCCGTCGGTCTCTGGCAGTTCATGGATCCGACCGCGCGCGAGTTCGGCCTTCGCATGGACGAGTACGTCGACGAGCGCAAAGATCCCGTGCGCGCCACCGACGCGGCGCTCGACTACCTCTTCTGGCTCCGTGCGCGCTATGGCTCCTGGTATCTCGCCGTAGCCGCGTACAACGCGGGACCGGCGCGCATCGAGCGCGTGCTCGAACTCTACGCCGACGGCCGCACCGGCGACGAGTCGATCTACTGGGAGGTGCTCCGCCATCTTCCGCGGGAGACTCGCGAGTATGTTCCGCGCCTGATCGCGACCGCATTGGTTGCCGGAGACGCGGAGGAGCTGGGCTTCGCGCAGTCCGAAGCGCCTGCCTACGAGTTCGAGGAGGTCTTTGTCCCCGGCGGGACGAGGCTCTCGAGTGTAGCGCGCGCCCTGGACGTGTCGGGCGACGTGATGCTCGACCTGAATCCCCACCTCGTGCGTGGTGTCACGCCGCCCACCGAGATGTACGCGCTGCGTGTGCCGCGGGGGCATGGTGCGACGCTGGTCGCGTCGCTCGGCTCGGGCCCGCTACCGACCTGGGTGGACTGACGCGGCCGGATTGAAGCAGACGCGCTCGTCCTTTACGCCGGGTCCGCCTTGGGTGACGGCGGCCCCCAGCGGGTCCGCCCTTCCTGCGCGTCGCGGGCCGCGGCGATGATCCGCCAGATGACGTCGCGTGTCAATTCTTCGTCGACGCCGAACTCACGCGCGATCTCCGCGGCGCGCCGGACGACCTTGGCTTCCTGCTGAGGATCCAGGACCGGGAGGCCGAGCGTCTGCTTCACGCGTCCGACCTCGATCGCGAGCTCGCGGCGCTTGCCGATCAGCTCGACGAGCTGGCGGTCGATCGCCTCGATGCGCGAACGGAACTCCTCGAGCTTGGGATCGCTCATGCGTCGACTCCCTCGAATAGGGTGGCGATGCCTTGCCCGACGCCGACGCACATGGTGGCGAGCCCGCGTGCGGTGCGGCGTCGGCGCAGCTCGTGCAGCAGCGTGACCACGATGCGCGCGCCGGAACAGCCGACCGGGTGGCCCAGGGCGATCGCGCCTCCGTTGACGTTCACCCGGGCCGGATCCAGCGCCAGCCGGTCGATGCAGGGGAGCGCCTGAGCGGCGAAGGCTTCGTTCAACTCCACGAGATCGAGTTCCTTCACTGACCATCCGGCCCGCGCGAGTGCGCGCTCGGTGGCGGGGACCGGACCGATCCCCATGCGTTGAGGCTCCACACCGGCCACCGCGCCGCCCACCACGCGCGCCATCGGCTTCAGGCCTAGGGCCCGCGCGCGGTCTGCCGACATGAGCAGGAGTGCGGCCGCACCGTCGTTGATGCCGGACGAATTGCCGGCGGTCACCGTCCCGGTCTTCTGGAACGCGGGGCGCAGGCGTGCGAGCTCCGCGGCGGTGGTGGTCGGCCTCGGGTGCTCGTCCTGCGTCACGCGCACGGGGTCGCCGCGCCCTTGCAGCACGTCGACCGGGACGATCTCGTCGGCGAAGCGGCCGGCGCGGATCGCGTCTCCTGCGCGCCGTTGGCTCTCTGCCGCGAAGGCGTCCTGTGCCTCCCGGGTGATCCCGTGCTCCTCCGCGACCACCTCAGCGGTCTCGCCCAGGCCGATCGTCCATTCGGGCGCGAACGCGGGGTTGGCGAAGCGCCACCCGATCACCGTGTCCGCCACCTCCGGCGCCCCGCGCGAGTAGCCCACCGAAGGCTTAAGCGTGACCCAGGGGGCCCGGCTCATGCTCTCGACACCCCCGGCGACGAAGACCTCGCCCTCACCGGCAGCTACCGCGTGCGCAGCCGACAGGACCGCCTGCATGCCCGATCCGCACAGGCGATTGACCGTCTGGCCGGGCACCGTGACCGGGAGGCCGGCGCGCAGTAGGGCCATGCGCGCGACGTTCCGGTTGTCTTCACCTGCCTGGTTCGTGCACCCCAAGATCACGTCGTCCACGCTCGAAGCCTCGATGCCGGTACGCTCGAGAAGCGCCCCGATCGCCCGGGCCGCCAGGTCGTCGGGTCGGACCGGCGCGAGGGCACCGCCATGCCTGCCTATCGGCGTTCGCACGCCGTCGATCACCCAGGTTTCACGCATGGTAGACAGTCTACGCCGAAGGAGGCCGTGCTAGAAGGCTCCAAGCCCCGCTTGCGTAAGGGGTTCGTCAGCCGGGTCGCCGCCACGTTGTCACGGGGGCGGGACGCGGTACCTTGTACCCGTTGAGCATCGCACGGAGAAGACTCTCATGAGACGTTCCGTCTCGGCCCCGGCCCTTGCCCTCGTTGCGGTGGCCCTGAGCGGTCTCCCCACCTTCGCATCGGCCCAGGGCGTCGTATATCGCGTGCCCGTCACCGGCGTGGTCGAGCTGGGCATGGCGCCGTTCATCGAGCGGAGCCTCGAGGAGGCGGCGGCCCAGGGCATGCGCGCAGTAGTCCTCGACATGGATACGCCGGGCGGTCGCGTCGACGCGGCCGAACGTATCGCGGATGCCATCAGCGACTCGAGCGTCCCGGTCTACACTCTGGTGAACCGGCGCGCGTTCTCCGCGGGCGCATTGATCGCGCTCTCGACGCAGGGCATCTACATGCGTCCCGGCTCCGTGATCGGTGCGGCGACCCCCGTGGACGGCGCAGGCGAGACCGCTCCGGAGAAGATCGTGTCGGCCATGCGCAGTGAGATGCGCGCGCTGGCCGAAGCGCGCGGCCTCGATCCGGCCATCGCCGAGGCCATGGTCGACCCGGACATCGCCATCGACGGAATCGACGAGGCGGGCAAGCTCCTCACGCTCACGACCGAAGAGGCCGTGCGCGTCGGCTATGCCACCGAGGTCGACGATCTCGGAGCCCTGCTCGAGCAGATCGGCGCGCAGGGAGCGGAAGTCGTGACCTCCGAGTCGAACTGGGCCGAGGGCGTCGTGCGATTCTTCTCGAACCCCGTGGTCGCCCCGTTCCTGCTCACGCTCGGGTTCTTGGGCCTGATCACGGAGATCAAGACCGCCGGCTTCGGGCTCGCCGGTGCCGCGGGTCTGCTGGCGCTCTCGCTCTTCTTCGGCTCGCACCTCATCGTCGGACTCGCGGGGTGGGAGGACATCATCATCTTCGGCGTGGGGATCGCGCTCCTCGGCGTCGAGGTCTTTCTCATTCCCGGGTTCGGCCTCTTCGGGCTGCTGGGAGCCGGGGGCATGATGGCTGGTCTCTACATGAGCCTCATGGGGTCGCTGCCCACCTCAGCGGACTTCACGCGCGCCGGACTCGTTCTCACGACGACGATGCTCCTCATCCTCGTCACCGCCTGGGCGATGATTCGGTCACTGCCGAAGAGCACGCGCTTCCTGAAGAGCGGGATCATCTTGGGGAAGGGTATGGAACGCGCGGCGGGCTACGTATCCGCGGTTTCGCGGGTCGAGCTCGTGGGAGTCGTGGGTAAGGCCATCACCGATCTGCGGCCGTCCGGGACGGGCCTCTTCGGCGACGAGCGTATCGACGTCGTGTCCGAGTCCGAGTGGATCACCGAAGGCACGCCCATCCGCATCGTGAGCGCGGAGGGGTATCGACACGTGGTCAGGCCGGTGTCCGAAAAGTCCACCGCCTGAGTTGTCTCAGTAAGCCAACCTCAACCCTTCGGGGGCCTCACGCATGGAAGAAGTCCTGGCGTTGTTCCTGCCACTCGCGATCCTGTTCATCATCATCTTCGTCCTTTGGGCCGTGCCGGTTCGTCTGTGGATCGAAGCGCTCTCGGCGCGCGTCCCGGTGAGCATGGCCACGCTCATCGGCATGCGCCTGCGGAAGGTGAACCCCGCTGCGATCGTGCGGCCGCTCATCAACGCGTCCAGGGCCGGACTCGATATCAACATCCTGCAACTCGAGTCGCACTACCTGGCCGGTGGCAGGGTGGACCGTGTGGTGGGCGCGCTCATCAGCGCGGACAAAGCCAACATCGAACTCGCCTTCAACCAGGCGGCCGCGATCGATCTGGCCGGGCGTGACGTGTTCGAGGCGGTGCAGGTCTCCGTCAACCCGAAGGTGATCAGCACACCCAAGGTCGCCGCTATGGCCAAGGACGGCATCCAGCTCATCGCCGTCGCGCTCGTGACCGTACGGGCCAACATCAACCGACTCGTCGGTGGCGCTGGCGAGGAGACGATCCTCGCTCGCGTGGGCGAAGGAATCGTGTCGACCATCGGCTCGGCCGAGTCGCACAAGGCAGTGCTCGAGAACCCGGACAAGATCTCGAAGACGGTGCTCGCCAAGGGACTCGATTCCGGTACCGCATTCGAGATCCTGTCCATCGACATCGCCGACGTGGACGTCGGCAAGAACATCGGCGCCGAGCTCCAGACGGATCAGGCCGAGGCCGACAAGCGCGTGGCGCAGGCGCGAGCCGAAGAGCGGCGCGCGATGGCCGTCGCCCAGGAGCAGGAAATGAAGGCACGCGTCGAAGAGATGCGGGCCGAAGTGGTGAGGGCGGAGGCGCAGGTTCCGCTTGCGCTCGCCGAAGCCTTCCGGGCGGGCAACCTCGGAGTGATGGACTACGCGAGGTACCGGAACATGCAGGCGGACACACAGATGCGCACGGCGATCGCGGGACCCGACTCCCCGAAGAACCCGGTGTAGGCGCGACGCTCCATCATGGAACAGCTGATCTTCTTCGGGTTGATCATCCTCTTCTCGATCATCGAGTCGGTGGCGAGGAGTCGAAAGCAGAAGGGCGGGGGCCAGCTTCCCGAGATACCGCCCGAATGGGAAGAGCCGCCGACGCGGCCGGCGCCGCGGCCTCGCGCGAGGCCGCGGCTCCCCTCGCCGGAGATCCCGTCGTACGACTCGGATCCGTCCTTCGATGCCGAGCCGTCCCTCGAGACGCGGGGGTCGTACGACGACGCGAAGTCGCGGGAAGCCCTGGAGAAGGGACGTTCTCGGTCCTCGGAGTCGATGATCCCGGCCGAGATCTGGGACGAGATCTCGGGCATGACCCGAGAGCCCGCGCGCCAGGAGCCCACCTACACGCCACCGCAGCCGCAGCCGAGGCAGGCGCCCGTACCGCGTCCGAAGCGGCTACCGACTCCGCCCAGACCGAAAGCACCCGAGACCAGCCGGGCACCCGTACAGAGGAGGCCGGCAACTCCGCCGGAACGTGCGACGATTCTCGATCCTCAGCCCGTCGCCGAGGGTGTGCCGACACACGCGGTGCATCAGTCCCACGCCGGGTTCGGCACGGATCCGAGTGCGCGGGCCCGCTCCGCGCAGGACGGACTCGACCCGCTGGCCCACGTGGTGAACCAGGACGCAGCGGCGGTGCGCCTTCAGTTGCTCGGCGGGGGGCACGCCCTCCGGCAAGCGCTCATTTTGCAGGAAGTGCTCGGGCCACCCGCGTCCGAGCGCCAGGATCGCGACTAGCGGCCCTCGCTACATCTCGCCGCGGGCCATCTTTCGCAGCACCGTCTGGAGGATGCCGCCGTTGCGGTAGTACTCGACATCGATACTCGAGTCGAGCCTTGCGATGGCCTGGAAGCGCCTGACGGAGCCGTTCTCGGAGTGCGCGGCCACTTCCACCGTGCCCCCCGGCTCGAGGCCCTCTTCGATGCCGGTGATGTCGAAGGTCTCGCGCCCCGTGAGCCCGAGGGTCGCAGGCGTGTCGCCTTCGCGGAATACGAGCGGTAGCACACCCATGCCGACCAGGTTGCTACGGTGGATGCGCTCGAAGCTCTCGGCGATCACGGCACGGACGCCGAGGAGGGTGGTGCCCTTGGCCGCCCAATCGCGCGAGCTTCCGGTTCCATACTCCTTACCCGCAATGACAACGAGCGGCGTGCGGGCCTGCTGGTACCGCATGGACGCGTCGTAGATTGGAATGATCTCGCCGGTGGGGAAGTGCAGCGTGTACGGTCCCTCCTTCCCCTCGACGAGCTTGTTCTTGATGCGCACGTTCCCGAACGTGCCGCGCATCATGACTTCGTGATTGCCACGCCGTGCCCCGAACGTGTTGAAGTCGGCCAC
>JBEBGN010000048.1:0-19120 GCA_040081395.1 Longimicrobiales bacterium | reverse complement strand
CGTTCGCGAGCTCGAGAATGCCATCGAGCGCGCGGTGCTCCTCGCGGACGACGACGTCATCCACGCGCGTCTGCTGCCGCCGAGCCTCCAGATGGCCAGGCTCGACGACAAACGCTCGGGCCCTCTCCACACCCAGATCCAGGCGCTCGAGAAGGAGTTGATCATCGATGCGCTCAAGGCCAACAAGGGCAACCGGGCGGCGGCGGCACGGCAGCTCGGTATCACCGAGCGGATCATGGGGCTCCGCGTCGAGAAGTACGCCCTGACCGACGCGCGCGTGACCCCGGAGCGTGCCGGAACCTGACGGTGGGCCCAACCCACGTTCGTGTGCCTCCACGACCCGCATCCTACGCGCGTGTAGGGTGCGGGCCGCTTCGTTCGTCAGCCTACATCGCGGTCGAACGCGGGTCGATTCCCACCGCGGCGTGGGAACATTCGGGAGCATCTAGACACGGTCCGCATCTCGTATTCGACGTTACCACAAGAACTTAAGAGGCGCGACGCAGACGTGGCACGTCTCCCGCATAGGCGACTCACGAGCGCATGAACGTCCATCGGAGCACGCGCTCACGAACCTTTCACGAAGGAGCTGACCATGACTACCACGACAAACAGACTCGCCTTCGTCGCGATCGCAGCGACTTTCTCCGTGATGCCCCTCCAGACCCAGGCCCAGGATGCGTTCGCCGCGCTCGACGTGTCGATGCCGCCGGCGGCCGCCGAGGAGATGGAGTCACTCGCGTACGACATGATCCTGGCGGGGCGCGGCTGGGAGCAGGCGGCAGGCCTGTACCTGCGGGCAGCGGCGATGCGCGGTGCGGCGGACCCGAGGAGCGCGACGGACGTGCGTCTCGCGGGCTACATCTACTTCTACAAAGGCCGCCCGCAGGCCGCGGTCACATCGCTGACTGGAGCAGGCGAGGCCTACTTGGCGCTGGGTGACGTCGAGGGTGCGGCGGAGACGTTCATCGACGCGGCGTGGGTCGCCGCTAAGGTGGGCATGACCGCCGAGGCCAGGGGCTTGGCCGATCGAGCGCGCCTTCTGACGCGGTCGCCCCTGCTCGAACCGTCCGCCCGTTTCGGCTTGGCAGAGAGGCTCGGCGCAACGCCGGGAACCGAGTAGCTCCGCGACAGAACTCCGTTTCGGGGCTATGGGCCCGCTTCCCAGGTTGGCGCCGGGGAGCGGGCCCTTGGTTTTGTGGGGCCTGAACTCAAGATTCCCGGCCCTGTCCCCGAGCCACGACCCGCGAGCGCGAACGAGCCATGTCCGGACCGCAGTTCATCTACCATATGCACCGGCTGTCGAAGATCGTCCCACCCAAGCGGGAGATCCTCAAGAACATCAATCTGTCGTTCTACCCGGGCGCCAAGATCGGGGTGGTCGGGCCGAACGGATCCGGGAAGAGTTCGCTGCTCAAGATCATGGCCGGCATCGACACCGACATCGTCGGCGAGGCCTGGGCGGCGAAGGGAACGAGGATCGGCTACCTCGCGCAGGAGCCGGAGCTCGACGCGACTCTCGACGTCCGCGGTAACGTCGACCTCGCGGTGAAGGAGACTCGTGACCTGCTGAAGCGCTTCGAGGAGGTCAGCCTCAAGTTCGGCGAGGTGTCGAGCGACGAGGAGATGAACGCGCTCATCGAGGAGCAGGCCAAGCTGCAGGACAAGATCGACGCCTCGGGTGCCTGGGAGTTGGACCGCAAGGTCGAGATCGCCATGGACGCGCTGCGGCTGCCGCCGGGCGATGCGGATGTGAACAAGCTCTCCGGCGGCGAGCGCCGCCGTGTGGCCCTCTGCCGTATCCTGCTCGAGAACCCGGACCTACTGCTGCTGGACGAGCCGACCAACCACCTCGACGCCGAGTCCGTGGCGTGGCTCGAGCACCATCTCGCGGCCTTCACGGGCACGATCGTGGCCATCACGCACGATCGATACTTCCTCGACAACGTCGCGCAGTGGATCCTCGAGCTCGACCGCGGCGAGGGGATCCCGTGGAAGGGCAACTACTCCTCGTGGCTCGAGCAGAAGAAGGAGCGGCTCCGTCTGGAAGAGAAGACCGAGTCGGCTCGCCAGAAGACGCTCGACCGCGAGCTCGACTGGATCCGCATGTCCCCACGCGCCCGCCAGGCGAAGGGCAAGGCGCGCATCTCCGCCTACGAGGAGTTGCTCGCGACGGACGAACGGGAAGCGGTGCGCACTGCCGAGATCCTGATCCCGAAGGGGCCGCGGCTGGGTAAGACGGTCATCCACGCCGAGCATATCAACAAGGCATTCGGTGATGCCCTTCTGATCGACGATCTCTCCTTCGACGTTCCCGCCGGCGCGATCGTGGGCATCATCGGCGCGAACGGAGCCGGCAAGACGACGCTCTTCCGCATGATCGTCGGCGCCGAGAAGCCCGATTCGGGTACGCTCTCCGTCGGCGACACCGTGAAGTTGGCCTACGTGGACCAGTCGCGCGACGCGCTCGACGGGAGCAAGACCGTCTTCGAGGAAGTCAGCGCCGGGCAGGACATCCTGTATTTCGGGCGCGCCGAGGTGAATCCGCGCGCGTACCTGTCCTGGTTCGCCTTCCGCGGATCGGATCAGCAGAAGAAGGTCGGCGTGCTGTCCGGCGGCGAGCGCAATCGTCTGCACCTGGCCAAGCTGCTCAAGGAAGGTGGCAACGTCATGCTGCTCGACGAGCCCACCAACGACCTCGATGTCGATACGCTGCGCGCGCTCGAGAACGCCATCCTCGACTTCGCAGGGTGCGTGCTGGTGATCTCCCACGACCGCTGGTTCCTCGATCGAATTGCCACGCATATCCTCGCCTTCGAGGGTGACTCGCACGTGCACTGGTTCGAGGGGAATTTCCAAGAGTACGAGGAGAACAAGCAGCAGCGACTAGGTGCCGACGCGATTCAGCCGCACCGTCTCAAGTACCGGAAGCTGGTCCGCGACTGATCTCGTGGGCGGGCGGACGCCGCCCGCTTATGTTGACGCGATGAACCCGGAAGCGGCCCGTGTCGCGTAAGAAGAAGAAGGGCAAGAAGCAGCGCGCGGCCCGCGAGGGGGCCGCGCCGGCTTCGCCCACTGCGGAGTCGGCCCCGACCGTCGCGGAGCCCGCACCTCGCGCGCCGGTCGCAGAAGCACGGGAGCCGGAGGCGGAAGTACCGCCGACCCCTCCCGCGCAGGTCACACCGCCTGCACGCCCCGCTGTCGAGGCAGCCCCCTCTGGCTCCACGGTCGCCGACCTCGATGCGGATCTCGACGACGATGGATCGTCCGACTACCAGAGCTTGGTTGCCCTGGTCGCGAATCTTCCGGACGAGACGACGCCCACGTCGCGGGCACCGGCCAAGGCTTCTCGCCGAGACACGGAGCTCGACGAGGAACTGGAGGTCGTCGACTTGGACGACGACGGCGGTGGCGAGGCTGTCGATCGCCTGATCGCCAAAGCGGTCGTGGGCGCCCCGCCGGATGAGGTCGAGGAGGAGCCTGAGGTGCCGGTGATCGACCTCGACGCCGACGAACCGCCCGCATCGCGATCCGGCCGAACCGCCGGCCCGATCGCGGCCGCCAACCAGGAGGCGGCGCGGCTCGCCCTGGCGGCCGCGCGCGGAGCCGTCGACGAGGACGACGTCCCGCCCATCTCCCTGGACCTGGGAGAGGTGAGCACCCCGGAGGCGCGCGCGAGGCTGCTCGCGCAGGCGCTCGCGCATGCGGAGCACCAGGAGGCGCGCTATCGAGTTCCCACAGACACGGGCGCCACACGGCGGTGGAAGGGCGTGCTCGCCACCCTGGTGTTCGTCCTGGCCGGATGGGTCGCCGTCGCCCCACCCGGCTGGGTGGTTCCCGAACCACCGGCCCAAATGACTGCCGCCGCCCGAGCGCGTGCCATTCGCTCGGCCCTCCTGCTCCAGGCCCAGCAGGTCGAGGCATTCAGGGTCGAGGTCCAACGACTCCCGGCGTCGTTGGAAGAATTGCCCTCGCGACTTCCGGGCATCGGCTATGCGCGCGCCGGCAATCGGGCCTACCAGCTCATCGCATACGAACCAAGCGGGAATGCCATCGTCTTCGACTCCTCCGACCCCTCCCCGCCCTTCCAGGCGCTCATGAGCGCCTGGCCACCTGCGGAGGAAGGCCCATGACGGGCGCGAGCAACCGGGCCGGCGCGACAGCGGGTGACGCCCTGATCTTCCTCGCTACGCTCAGCTTAGCGGCGGCCTTGCTCTATCCTGCTTGGAGCGCGCGCACGAGTCGCGACCGCTTCGCGCGCGCGGCTACTGACGTCGAGAGCGTCGCGGCGGCGGCGCGATCGGTCCTCACCACGTCGGGAGCTTGGCCCACGCCGACCGCGCCTGGCCAGGCTCCTCCCGAGTTGGGCGGACTCGCAGGTCAGGATCAGCCGTTCGGACGCGTCGACTACGCCCTCGAGTGGACGTCATGGAGCGTGGTCGATTCGATCGACGCCCCCACGGACATCGTCATCACCCCGGGAGATGCGCCCCCCGACTCGGTCGGCCCTGTGCAGCGGCCGGTAGTGCGTCGAGTCGGTGCCGTGGCGCTGCACTCGGGGGACCCCGCGCTCCTCGCTGAGATGGCAGAGCGCTTCGTCGACGAGTCGTCCTTCGTGCTCGATACGATCTGGATGCTCGTGCTTCCCGATCGGGCCAGCACGCCGGCGGTGCCCTAGCTAGGCATCGCGACCGACGACACCGCGCGCCCACTCCGCGAATACAGCGCAGAGCTCGTCGAGCACACCCTCGTCGGTTCGGCCACTCCGTTTCGGCACGTGGAAACCGTGATCGGCTTGATCCACCACGTGGAGTTTCGGCGTGGGCTTCACCGTACCGACCAGCGGGCGGAGTAGCTCCAGGTCCGCGAGTTTGTCGCGGGTTCCTTGGAGGAAGAGCATCGGCAGCGAGACGTCGGTCAGGTGCGCGCCGCGCTGGGACGAGGCCTTACCCGGCGCGTGCAGGGGGAAGCCGAAGAACGCCAGTCCGAGTACGCCCGCGAGCGGCTGGGCAGCCGCGGCCGTGGAGGTCATGCGCCCCCCCATCGACTTGCCGCCCGCGAGCAGTGGAATGCCCGGGACGAGGCGCGTGGCTTCACTCACAGCGGAGCGGACGGTCTTCACCAGGACCGGCGCGGGATTCGGGCCACCCCGCCCTTTCTCCATGTACGGAAAATTGTATCGGAAGGACGCGATACCCAGGCCCGCGAGTCGCTCCGCCACCGCGCTCATGAACGCGTGGCGCATGTCCGCTCCCGCGCCGTGAGCGAAGACGTAGATCGCCCATGCGTCGCGCGGGCGGAGCAAGAGACCCGACACCTCCCCCGACGAGTCCGTCGCGAGGAAGCGGTGATCGGTCGACGTGACCTCGGCCATGGGCCCCGGTTGGTCTCAGTCGATCCCGATGCGCAACCCGACGTTCAGGATCGGCCAGAATCGAAGATAGGACCCCGCGTCCTGCTCGAACTCCGTCGCTTCCGCGTCGAGCGCCGTCCGCAGGGGACCGGTGTCGTCGGAGAGTGTGCCCCCCTCCGTGCTGAGCAGGAAGTTCGGGGTTCCCTGAAAGGCCACACCCATATCCAAGAAGAGGCCGATGCCGGGGGCCGTGTGCTTGCCGAAGCCGACTAGGAGGTAGGGAACGCGGGCCTTGGAGTCGATCACCGCGACCAGCTTGCCGATTTCTTGCGGCGTGAAGGTCTGACCACCGATGTCCTGATTGGTGGTGAACTCACCCGTGAGCCGGGGGTCGTCCCCCTTGAAGAGAATGCCTCCGCCGAACCGCATGGCTCCGTTCAGGTAGATGTCGACACCCACGTTGTACCAGGTCGGGAGCTCGAGCGTCACGTCGAGATCGCTGAAGTTCATGGACGGCTCGAAGGGCGTGACGCTCATGCCCCCTCGCAGAACGACACGATCGGTCAGCGCGGCCGCGGCCTCTGCTCCGAGGCCGAGCGTGCCGACTCGCCCGGCAATTCCGAACTGCTGGGCCTGCAAGGAAACGCCCGACACCGACAACACGGTGAGCGCGAGGAGAACGTGATGCTTCATGGTCATCGGCATACGATTCCTGGGGACTGAGATCCGGTGTGGGTGGTGCGCGAACGCGAGTATCGAAGGTACGACAGATGTGATGCGCGCGCGGAGTCGGAAGACCCCAGCGCGACTTTGCTCACGACGGGGCAGCCCTCTTTCGCAGGCGCAACGCCGCCGCGACACCCTTCTTTGCTGGATGACGCAACGCGTGACGGATCAGCCACCGTCGCTCGTTCTCAGCGCCGTCGAGCCACCGCTCACAGATCTCGAAAACGATCGCCGGATGATCTTTTGCGACGTCTCCCAAGTGATTCGCGACGCTCCTGCGCACGTAGAGCGACGAGTCGTCCTTCAGGGCTTCCAGGATCGGCAGCACGGGGCTGGGATCCTGGATGAGGGATGGGATACGCGTCGCCCACGGAAGACGAGGCCGTGAGCCCTCGGAGCATAGACGCCGCACGTGGGCGTCGGGGTCGCGGGTCCACTCCAGCAGGCGCTCGAGGGTGCGCTGCGGCTGGTGGATCAAGAAGGGTCGCATGGAGAACTCGGCACTGAATCGCCGCGTGAGTTCGTACTGAGCCTGCATCGACACCTCGAACGGGTCCTCGCCGTCGTTGCCCTCGGCGCTCAGACCGAACTCGGCGACGAAATAGACGTGGGGCAGGTAGAAGAAGACCCCGAGGCCCAAGTCGGTCGTTCGATCCAGTGGCGGCGTCAGGGACGCCAGCAGAACGTCGACGGCATCCGAATACCGGTCTGGCAGATGCCGTCTGAGGGCTCCTGCGAGGTGACGGCCGCGATCGAGTATCCCCAGCGGCTCCAGCCCTTCGAGGGCATCTCTCCGGAACGCCTGCCCCGCAAATCGGGAATCGACCAGCGACAGGTTGTGCACCAGGCAATCGACGGCTTCCACGTCCAACAGTGCGTGGAGGGTCTTCCCCTTCGTGATCGCCTTCGGCGCCTTGGGAAGACGAGGAGTCGCGCCCGCGCGACGACTCAGAGCAGCCTCACGGCGACGAACGCCCCCACGTACGCGAGCAGCAGCATGTACGCAAACTGGAGGATCGGCCACTTCCATCCGGCGGTCTCGCGTTTCATGACGGCCACCGTCGACATGCACTGGAGCGCGAACACGAAGAACACCAGAAGGCCGACCGCCGAGCCCAGCGTCAGGTCACGGCGCAGGACGTCCTGGAGGCCTGCCGAGGTCTCGGAGGCGTCCTCCACCCCGTAGATGGTGCCGAGCGTGCCGACGATCACCTCACGAGCCGCGAGGGAGGTGACGAGCCCCACACCGATGCGCCAATCGAACCCGAGCGGCTCGATGACGGGCGCGATGAGCTGACCCGTGCGGCCGAGCGCGCTGTCGTCGATCGGAGGGGGCCCACCGTCGACCCTCGGGAACTGCAGCAAAGTCCACAGGACGATCGCGACCGCGAAGATGATCGTGCCGGCGCGCCGCAAGAAGATCCGGCTGCGGTCGAGCAGCCGCAGCGCGAGCGAGCGCGGCGACGGCAACCGATAGGGCGGAAGCTCCATCAGAAAGGACGAGGGCTTCGCGCGCAGCAGCGTGCGCTTGAGGAGGAACGCGGTGCCGACAGCGGCGACGATCCCGAGGCCGTAGAGACCGAGGAGCACGGCGGCCCGCAGGCCGAGCACAGGACCCAGCAGAGGCTCGTCGGGAATGAAGGCGGCAATGAGCAGCGCGTACACCGGAAGCCGCGCCGAGCAGGTCATGAACGGGGTGACGAAGATGGTCGCGAGGCGGTCCCGCTCGTCGTCCACCGTACGCGCGGCGAGGATGGCGGGCACCGCGCACGCATATCCGGAGAGCAGCGGCAGGAACGCCCGCCCCTGGAGGCCGACGCGGTACATCATCCGATCCGCGATCACCGCCGCGCGGGCCATGTAGCCGGAGTCCTCGAGGATCCCGAGGAAGAGAAAGAGGATGAGGATCTGGGGCAGGAAGACCACCACCGATCCCACGCCCGCCCAGATGCCATCGATGAGCAGCGAGCGATACCAAGTGTCGGGGAGCGCACCCGCGATCCAGGCGCCCGAGCCCGACACCAGGGCGTCCACGCCATCGATGAGCGGGGTAGCCCAGGTGAAGATCGCCTGGAATACGACCAGAACGACGGCCAGGAAAACGAGAGGCCCCCACACCCGATGCAGGGCGATGGAGTCGAGCCGCTCGCTCGAGGAGGACGGACCGGGCGGCACGTAGTCAGCCAGCTTCACGATCTCGCGCACGCGCAGGCGACGCGCAGCGAAGGCATCCACCATCGGCAGCGCCGTGCCTCGGGGGACGTTGGCGAGTTCACGCCCATGCCCGACGTCGCGCCGCACGATTCCGGCGAGGAAGCCGCGAACGACGTCGATGCCCAGTCCCTCGCGCGCATCGGTGCGCGCAATCTGGACGCCAAGGCGCTTCGCCAGAGCCGCGTCGACCACTCGCCCGCCGCGCGACTCGAGCTCGTCGGACATGTTCAGCACGAGCAACGTGGGCAGGTCGAGCTCGAGCACGGGCTCCACCAGCATCAGCTGACTCTCGAGGCGGGTCGAGTCCACGATGAGCACCAACGCGTCGGGAGCGCGCAGCCCATCCATGCGGCCCTCGAGCACGTCGCGGGTGACCTTCTCGTCGAGGCTCCGTGCCGAGAACCCGTGCACGCCAGGGAGGTCCACCAGGTCGACGGAGCGCTCATCGTCCAGCGCCACCCGACCCAAGTGCTTCTCGACCGTTACACCGGGATAGTTGGCCACCTTCTGACGGAGCCCGGTCAGCCGGTTGAAGAGCGTGGTCTTGCCGGAGTTGGGCGGTCCGATCAGCGCGACGAGGGGGGCCGCACCGGGATCATCGAATACTACAGTGCCCGAACGGGAGCCTTCGGGTTCGCAGTGCGCCTCACCCACCGGAGGGGAGGAGCCTCAGCTCGCTTCCTGAAGCGACGTGAGCAGACGCACGCAGAGGCAAGCCGCCGTCTCCTTCCGGAGCGCCAGGAGGGAGCCGTCGATCGAGACGATCGGATCGCCCGACGGCGAGGACCTCACGGGGCAGATCATGCACCCCGGCAGGACTCCGCGCTCGAGCAGCGGCTCAGCCTGATCCGCCGGCAGGTCGATGCGTACGAGCTCGACCGTTTGGCGGAGGGGGATCGCTGGAAGGCGGAGTTCCAAGAGGACCTGCGCTGAGAATGAAATTGACTCTCAACTGACGCTGCTAACCTAGGAAGCCCCCCGGGATCGCGAAAGGGGGATGCGCACGACCACCCGACCGTCCGGGCTATACCCCGCCGATCAACCTCCAAACTTGGGTCACCAAGAAGCAGACCACGAAGCCCATCGCGAGCGGCAAGACGGTGGCCACCGTCGTCCATTTCGCGCTGCGCGTCTCCCTGTAGATGGTGTAGATGGTGGTCGAGCAGGGGTTATGGAGCAGGCTGAACAGCATCAGGTTCACCCCCGTGAGCAGGGTCCAACCGCCCGCCCGGAGGATCGCTTCCGTGGCGCCCACCGAATCCGCCTCGAACATGACGCCCGCGCCGGAACCCCCCGCGATCCCGCTGGTGAGTACGGTCAGCATGAGGACCGTAGGAATGACGATCTCGTTCGCCGGGATGGCGACCACGTAGGCGAGCAGGATGACGCCGTTCAGCCCGAGCAGGAGTCCGAACGGGTTGAGCCATCCGACGAAGTGGTCGGCGAGCGTCGCTCCCCCCACGGAGATGTTCGACATCAGCCAGATCGCGGCTCCGGCGGGCGCAGCGAAGACAACGGCACGCCAGAGGACGATGAGCGTGCGGTCTATGAGCGACGTGTACAACGTCTGGAGGATGCGCGGCGGACGGTACGGAGGAAGCTCGAGGCTGAAGCTCGTGGCCTCGCCGCGCAGTACGGTTCGCGACAGCAGCCAGGACGAGACGAACATCAAGGTCACGCCGAGCAAGGCGATGCCCACGACGGCTGCGGCGCTCACGACGCCGCCCAGGCTCGCGGGCGCGAGCGCCCCAATGAAGATCGAGGCGATCAGGATCTGGGTGGGCCAGCGCCCGTTACAGAGCGAGAAATTGTTGGTGATGATCGCGATGAGTCGCTCGCGCGGGCTGTCGATCACCCGAGTGGCCACGACGCCTGCGGCGTTGCAGCCGAATCCCATGCACATGGTGAGGGCCTGCTTCCCGTGCGCCCCTGCCTTCTTGAAGAGCGAGTCGAGGTTGAAGGCTACCCTGGGCAAGTAGCCGAAGTCCTCGAGCAGCGTGAACACCGGGAAGAAGATCGCCATGGGCGGGAGCATGACGCTCACCACCCACGCGGTCGCGAGATACACGCCGTCAAGCATGAAGCCGTCGAGCCACCACGGGACCCCGGCGGCGGCCGTCACGCCCTTCAGCCACGAGTGCACGTTGTCGATGAGCAGGGTGCCGAGCATCGCCGAAGGAACATTGGCCCCCTGGATCGTGATCCAGAACACGATGGCCAAGATGAGCAGCATGAGGGGGAAGCCGAACACGCGGCTGGTGAGCGCGCGATCGAGCTTACGGTCGAAGTCGAAGCCCACGCGCTTGAGGCCCGTGACCTCCGCGGCTTGCGCCACCCGCTCGGCCGCCTCGTAGCAGTGTTGCGTCACCACGTCGTGGAACGTGGACGGCAGGTCCCACCGTATGCGGGTGGCGGCCTCAAGGAGTCGCTGCCGCTCGGCCTCGGGCGGCACAGGCACCACGTCCGCGCCGGCACTCGCGAGCTGGCCGAGCTCGCCCGAACGCACGGCCTCCTGCACCGCCTCGTCCGCGTTCAGGAGCCGGAGCGCCACCCAGCGCGCGTTGGGCACACCGGGGTACGTGGACTCGACGACCGGAACCAGCGCCGCCACGGCGTGCTCGACCTCGGGCGCGTAGCGCCCAACCCGGAACGGCGTCGTCTTGCGCCTCCCCGCGGCGACGTCCAGCCCCGTAGAGATCAGCTCGTCGATGCCGGAGTTCTGGCGAGCCACGCCCGCGACGACAGGCACTCCGAGCTCCTTCTCCAGACGCTTTGGATCGATGCCGATGCCATGGCGCCGAGCCTCGTCCATCAGGTTGAGGAAGACGACGACCCGGTCCGTGATCTCCAGGATCTGGAGGACGAGGTTCAGGTTGCGCTCGAGGCGCGTGGCGTCGACCACGATGATGGTCACATCCGGCCGGCCGAACAGGACGAAGTCGCGCGCGACCTCCTCGTCCGCGCTTCCAGCCTGGAGCGAGTAGGTGCCGGGAAGGTCCACGATCTTGACGCGCTTCCCATCGTGCTCGAATGCGCCCTCGGCGCGCACCACCGTCTTGCCCGGCCAGTTGCCGGTATGCTGCCGCAAGCCGGTGAGCGCGTTGAAGACGGTGCTCTTGCCGGTGTTGGGGTTTCCGGCCAAGGCGATGAGCGTGTCCCAGCGCTCCGGGCTGAGCCCCAGGCGCACGAGGCTCTTCGCGCGATGCTCCGCGCAGGAGGCGCAGCCGTCCGGGGGGAGCACGCTCATCGAACGAGTGCCTCCACGGGGTGCGCCACCTTCTCGATGCGGATCCATTCAGCCTGCTCACGCCTGAGCGCGATGAGCGCACCGCGAATCTGGTACGCGACGGGATCCCCCCCCGCGCTCACCAGCTCGGGCACGATCTCGGTGCCCTTCACCACGCCCAGGTCGAGCAGTCGTCGCCGTTGCGAGCCCTGACAGGCGGGGGAGAGGTCGACCACGCGCCCCGCCTCCCCCACGACCAGGTCGAGCAAAGTCTCGACCGGCTCGTCGGCAGACTCCCCGGCGGACAGTTGGCGCACCGACACGTTGCGCGCGACCACCGTGGCGAGGGGCCACTCGCGCCCGCGTGCGCGCACCCGCACCGTCTGGTCGGAGCGCTCCAATACATCCAGCCGAGCGCCGAGGCCGAGTCCGTCCGCGAGTAGAGCGTCGTAGATCTCGCGAGGCTCGTCCTCCAAGTGTACGACCTCGACGGTTCTCCCCGGCGCCGCAGCGGCCAGCGTGAGGCGCTCCACCTTGGGCAGCTCACCGCCCGGCGTGGGGATCGGGTCACCGTGCGGGTCCCAGGCGGGGTGACCCAGGCGCGCCGCGAGGGCATCCGCTTCGGCGGGCGTGAGCGCATGCTCCATGAACTCCGCTTCCGCGTGCCATTCGCCCGCCGGCACTCCCGTGCGGTCAGCGAGGTAGCGCTCCCACAGTCGGTGCGTGCGCACGAGTCGGAGCGCGGAGTCCCGTCCTGCGGCGGTCAGGTGCGCACCCGATTCGTCCATGCGGGCCAACTCCATGTCGGTGAGACGCGACAGGAGCGAGGCAGCCTTCCCGGTCGAGATCTCGAGCTGTCCAGCGATGCTCTCGAGCGTGGCCGCCCGCCCGATTGCCTCGCACGTATACACGTGCTTGAGCGCGTCCTCGAGCAGGACGCGTTCGGTCAGTCGAGAGGCCCGCGCCACGCGCGCGACCACGCCGATCCGGGGCCACGCCAACACCGCCCCGACGCCGACCAATCCGGCGAAGACCAGCAGAGCGACGAGTGGATCCACCATGAGAAGTCACGAGATTAGATTTTTAGTCGAGCCTAAACATGACCGGACGATCGCCCCTGTCAAGCTGGCCATGGTCCATCGCGCGCTTGCACGTGCCGTGAGACGCCGCGAACCTCCCGCCCTCATGCTTCCACCGCTCGTCGCTGCTCCCCTAAGTGGGCGCGCGCCCGTGGCTCCTTGGCCTACCTGATCGCCGCGCTCGCCGCCCCCGTGGCCGGCCCGCTGCTCTACCGGCTTTTCCACGAGCGTCCCCGGGCCGCCCGCCTGCTCGACGGCTTGGTCTACTTCGTGGTTCCGGTCCTGGTCGCGTGGCAGGTCCTTCCGGAGGCGTGGGAGCGCCGCACCGTACTTCCCCTCGTGGCGGTGACGGCCGGCGTACTGATCCCGGGATGGATCGAGCGTGCCTCGCACTTCCTTCGGCACCGTACGGACGGCGCCGCGCTCGTCGTGGGTCTCTCCGGTCTATTGCTCCACTCCCTGCTCGAGGGGGCGGCGCTCGCTCCACTCGAGTCGGCGCCCCCGAGCCTGGCGTTCGCTCTCGCGCTCACCCTGCACCGCATCGCCGAGGGGCTGGTCATTTGGTGGCTGCTGAGACCTCGTTACGGGGTGGGCGCGGCTGCCGCCGGGGTCGCCCTCCTGCTCGCCGCCACCATCGCTGGGGTCGTGCTCGGCCTCGAGTTCCTCGCCGGGGTGGACAGCACAGGGGTCGCGGTCTACCAGGCGTTCGTCGCTGGATCTCTGGTCCACGTGGTCTTCCACCAAGGTCGGCACGACCACACGCACTAGCGGATCGCGACGCGTCCGTCCTCGCCTGGCGTCCTGCGCGCGGCCCGCCAATCATTACGCTCGATCGACACCCTTTCGCCGGCGGGAGCGTATCGCAAGATGAGGCGAACGCGTGCCGCCCCGCGTCTCGTGGCCGTGCTCGCGGGTTTGTGGATGGTTGCGGAGCCGGGCGCCGCTCAGAGCGGTTTCGTGGCTCGGCTCTCCGTGGACACGGTGGAGGTCGGCGAGGCATTCTCGCTGCTGGTTCGCGTTCCCGTACCGGCCGGCAGCCTCGTCCACTTTCCGGATACCCTGGCGCGCACGGAGTTCCTCGAGAGCCACACCCCCGTGCGGTGGGAAGCCGAGCCCGATGATGCGGGGGGCGCCACGCTCACGCTGGAATACCAGGTGCTCGCCTACGGGGTGGGCATGGTGCCCGTGCCGGGCTTCGACGTCTTCGTGGGCCCCGTGGCGGCCAGCTCGGACGGCGCACCGATCCCCGGTGGGTCGACCGTGGGCGCGTGGGGCACGGCGCCCACCTCGGGTCCGGCCTACCTACGCCCTCTGCGGGTGCCCCGTCGGGGCGTGTGGGTGAACCCGGTGTTCACCCCTGAGCAGATCGAGGTGGGCGTGCAGCCCATGCCCTCCGCCGACGTGGTCGGATCGAGCTGGCACTGGCCCTCCGTTTTGATGGGGCTCGGCTTCGCGGGCCTGCTCGCGCTGATGCTCGCGCGGGCAGCGCCGGACTGGATCGCGCGCCTGCGTGCACACGCAGGGGGGCCTGACGGAACCACTCGTTGGACGCCGGAATCGTCTCGTCGACACGCGCTCGATGAGCTCGCTCGCCTGAGGGCCGAAGGGCTCGCCGACGACGGCCGCACACACGAGCTGTATACACGCAGCAGCGGGGTCGTGCGGACGTACGTGTCGCAAGTGAGACCACAGCACGGAGCCGACCTTACCAGTTCCGAATTGATGGGCCGGCTCGACGAGACAGCAGGTGGACCGGAGAAGGCGCCACTCGTCCGCGAGATGGACGTGGCCGAGGTCGTGAAGTTCGGACGTCTCCGGCCGGAGGCGGACGCGGCCGAGGAGCACCTGCGGTCCCTTCGCACCTGGGTCGAGAAGTCGTGATCACCCTCGAGCTCGCACACCCCGGCTGGCTCTGGCTACTCGGCGCGCTGCCGGTGTGGTGGTGGTACATCCAACCCCGGCCGATGTGGGGCCTGCTCATCGCGCGCGGCGACGCCGCAGGATTGGTCTCTCTGGGGCAGGTGATGGTCGCCCTCATCGAGAGCGCGCCCCGAGCGCTGCGGGTGGGTGCGGCCGTTTGTCTCATCGTGGCGCTCGCCCGTCCGCAGCTAGTACGCACCATTCAAGAGGAGCGCACCGAGGGTGTCGGCATCGCGGTCGCGATGGACCTGTCGACCTCCATGTGGGCGCTAGACATGGGGGCGCAGACCACGCGACTCCAGGTCGCGAAGGAAGCCGTGCAGCGGTTCCTGGCCTCGCGCCGCGACACGGACGAGGTCGGATTGGTGTCCTTCGCTGGGGAGTCGCACGTGCGACTGCCCCTCACGCACGACAAGTACGTCGTCGAGCAGGCGGTCGCCGGCCTCGAGGTCGGTCTGCTGCTGGATGGCACGGACATCGCGGGGGCCATCGCCATGGGGGCCGGCCTTCTCAAGGACGCGCCCCAGCAGACCAAGATGCTCATCCTCGTCACGGACGGAGCGCACAACAAGGCGGGCCTGGTGCCGGGCTTGGCCGCTCGTGCGGCGTCGACCTTCGGTGTGAAGATCTACCCGATCGCGATCGGTTCCGAGGAGGCGCTCCAGCGCGGCGGCGCCGGCATGGAGACGGTGCTCGTGCAGGCCGCCCGCCTCTCCGGGGGTCAGTACTTCAGGGCGACCGACGTGACCGCGCTCGACCAGATCTACGCCGAGTTGGACCAGCTCGCGGTTCCCACCGAAGCGTTCGTCGCTCGCACCGAGACCACGCCCGTCGGCCACTGGCTCCTGCTCGCCGCGCTCGCGCTTCTCGTGGGCGCCCTCGTCGTGCGGGCGTCCCCCCTTGGAGTCGTGCCGTGACGCTCGCACGCCCGGAGTGGCTCCCGCTTCTGCCGCTCGCGCTGGTGGCCGTGCTCGGTGCGCTGGTGATCCAATGGAAGCGCCGCAGGCGCCTGGGACGCGCGTTGCCGACCACCGCGCTCGCGCGGCTCCTGCCGGTGGGCGTCGATCGTTTTCCGACCGTGCGTGCGGCCTGTCTCGTGGTCGCCACCGCAGCCGTCTCGCTCGCCGCGACCGGCGTCGTGCAACGTGCGCCCGAGCAGCCACCCCCACCGACTCCGCTCGACCTCGCCATCGCCGTCGACGTGAGCGCTTCGATGGGGGCGCGCGACACCGAACCGAGCCGGATAGGCCGGGCGCAGGAGGTCGTGTCCGATCTGGCGGCTTCGTTGCCGGGTGCGCGCATCGTGCTGGTGGTGTTCGCCGACTGGCCCTACACGCTCGTCCCGCCCACGGACGACGCGCGTGTCGTCACCTACTTTGCCGACGCGCTCCAGGCCGACCTCGTGCTCGATCGGGACCAGGGCACCGCGCTCGCGGCCGTGCTGCGACACGCGGGTGAGGCGCTCGCGGCCCGTCCACGCGAGGGCGCGCGTCGCGCGATTCTCGTGTTATCCGACGGCGGCGCGCACGACGATGCAGCGGATGTGCTCGCGGCTGCTGCCGAAGCCGCGGCCGGTGGGACCGAAGTGTGGACCGCCGGCCTCGGCAACGAGCGGGGCGCGGAGCTGGAAACGGCGACCGGCCCGCTCTTGGATGCGGCAGGCGCCCCCGTGGTGACGCGCCTGGAGGACGAACTCCTGATCCGTGTCGCCGCCGCCGGAGGCGGTCGGTACGAGCGCGTGGTCGACGATCGCGGCGTGCGCTCGCTCGCGAGTGGCCTCGAGCGCGCCGCGGATGCCGCCCCCCCTGAGCATACCGCAGTGGTGGACGTGACGCTCCTGCTCATCCTGCTCGCCCTGCCACTGATCCTGCTGGAGGGGGCCCTCGACAGTGGCCGTGGTCTCCCGCACCGGCGCCCCTCGGAGGGACGCGCATGAGCGTCGGGCGAACGCACCGCATGCGCGCGTGGGCCGCGGCTGTCGTATGCCTGCTCGGCCTTTCGGCTACGGTCGCTCTCGGACGCGGGACCGAGGAGCACGCCAACCGCCTCCAGCGGGAGGGGGATTCCGCTGCTGCGGCGGCGGTCTACGGCGCACGGGTGACTTCCCGCCTCGTAGATCCCGACGGAGTGCCACCGCGACTGGCCTACAACTACGGTACCGCGCTGCTCGACCTGGGGAGCCCGAGGGCCGAGGCGGAGCTGGCCGTAGCCGCGGCCGACGCCGACTCCACGCTGCGCGTGCGCGCGCTCTACAACCTCGGGCGCTGGCACCTGCTGCACGCCCGGGACAGCCGTTCCGCCGATTCCGTTCGCGTGCACGCAGGACTGTCGGTCAGCGCCAACAAGGACGCGCTCCGCATCGAACCGGGGCGCGTCGACGCCCGCTGGAACCTCGCCCTCGCCCAGCGGATGCTCGACTCCGTCAACGCCGAAGGGGGCGCGTCGAGCAGCGAGTCCTCGGACGGTGCCTCGAACTCCGACGAGCGCGTGATGTCGGAGGACCTTCGCGAGTTCGAGAACGGCGCCGAGGTCACCGACGCGCCGCGCGACGGCTCCGACGAGGCGCTCGCGCAGGGAGACGAGGCCATGCCCCTGAGCACGCTCGACGCCGAGGGCGTTCTGCTCACGGACAGTGACCGGGCGGTCATCGTCCGGAAACTCCTCACGTACGAGAGCCGGACGCAGCGAAGGGTGCGCGTGGGCCGGACGGCGCCCCGCTGGTGAGGGTTTCGACGGACCCCCGGGAAAGCGTTACGATTGAGGGTTCGCGGGCGCCGGGGGGTCTCCCGCCTCAATCGTCATTCGCCGCTTCGAGGAGCGAATAGGGACTTGGGAGACCACATAGTCGCGAGCGCCCCCCTGGATCAGCGCCTGCCCGCGACCAGCACCACGATCCCCTCCGGCATCGGCCCTCTCGACGAGCGCGTCGGGGGCCTCCAGGGCGCCGGCTCGTACCTCATCGTCGGGGCGCCCGGACCAGCCAAGATGGTGGCCGCCCTCCAGTTCCTGCACGCGGGACTCGGCAGGGGCGAGAAGTGCCTCCTGCTCAGCAACGCCGGCATCGAAGACATGCTGGGTGTGGCGCGCGCTTGGGGGTTCGATTTCGACCACCCATGGGAGCGAGGCCAGCTCCAGATCTTGGGCTTCAAGGACGACTTCGAGCTCCGCGCCATCCGCTCGATCGAGCCCGAGGAGGTACTGGAGGAGCTCGACGCGCTCGTACCCCGCGATATCTCGCGCATTGCGGTGGAGCCGGGCTCCATGTTCTTGGCGGGGGGCGCCAAGTCCATACTCGGCGCGGCGTACCTCAAGTGGGCGCGCACACATCCCGCGACGATCTGCTCCACGTTCTCGGTGGACGGCGCCGCCACCTCCCTGCCGTCGTCGGCTGACTGGCTCGTGCACGCGACGACGGGGCGTTTGGTGGTCGAGTGGCGTTCGGAGGAGCTCTACGACATCACGCTCGCGCGAGCGGTGCCCGGGGTAGGCGAGCGCGAAGAGACGATCGCCGTGCAGCTCAAGTCCGGCGCCGGCCTCGTGGTCCCGGAGAGCTGGCCTTCGCGCCGCGGACGGGACCGGCCCGGTGTGGACGAGAACCGCCTGCTGCTCATCTCATTGGGTGGAACCCACGCGGCCGACGTCGAGCTGTGGGCCCGCGGCTCCTTCAGCGTCGACGTCGTCACCGAGCCCTTCGACGCGGTCGCACGGGTGCAGGCAGACAACTCGTTCGGCGGCGTGCTCGTGCATGCACCTCGGGCACGTGTGCGTGAGGCCGTGAGCGCCTGTCGAGCGCTGCGACCTCTCACTCGCGCAGCCATCGTGTTCACCTCGGACGACGCGGTCCGGTCGACGGATCGCATTCAGGTGATGGAGGCCGGCGCAGACGACTGTCTGAGCGGTGGCATCGACTTCCGTGAGCTGGACCTGCGCATCCGTCAGGCGATCGCCACCGGGTCCAAGCCCGTTCCCTCGGGCCCGCGGGAGAACGGCGCGAGCCATGCGGTCGGCGGGCGGCTCTCCACCGTGCGCTTCGTGCAGGAAATGATGCGCCGGTCCGCCGACCCCGTCATGAAGTTCTTCTGTGTGCTCGACGTCGCCTCCGGCTCGCTGAACACGGCCGCGGTCGAGGAGGTTCTGCTGGAGCAGGTTCGCGCCGACGAGGGCGACTTGGTTGCAACGGACACCACTCGATGTGCGGTGCTGCTCCAAGGCGCGCGCGAGGGGCAGCTGGGAGCGTTCCTCGAGCGCCTGCGCGCGCGCCTCGGCGAGCGGGCGGGGGCCGCAGCCGGTGGGCCGACGATCTCGGTGCTGAGCAATCCAGCGGACGCGAAGCGGATCGATGCGCTGGTGGAGAAGTTCCGTGGCTCGCAGGGCTGATCGCGCGAAGAGCGAAGCACGTTACCCGCTCCGCTTCGGAACGGCGGCGTTCATCCTGATCGCGGGCACCCTCGTGCTCGTGCTCTACGTGCTTCCCGAGCGATATGTGCTCCGGCCCGGGTTCCGCGAATCCGGCATGGGCTTCCCGACCCCGTCCACCCCGTTCGCGCCCTACTCCGCCGTCTCGATCCCGGCCTGCCCCCTGCCCAGGCCGCCCGGCCCCCC
>JBEBGN010000200.1:0-5386 GCA_040081395.1 Longimicrobiales bacterium | reverse complement strand
TCGGGGAGTCCCTCCCCCGTCTTCAGGGCGTACAGCTCTTCGATGCGCCGCTCGAGGGACCTCCGTTCGACCGGTGTCACAGCGCCCCCGCGGCGCGCAGCGAGTCGCGCAGTGGTCCGCGATGCTCGTCCGCGAGCGTCACCAACGGGAGCCGCAGCACGTCCTCCATGCGGCCGAGCATCGACATCGCAGCCTTCATGGGCATCGGATTGCTCTCCAGGAAGCCGGTGGTCATGATCGGTTGCAGGGACCTCATGAGCTCACGCGCGGTCGCCAGGTCGCCGCGGTCCATCGCCTCGGTGAGTCGGCTCATGGGACCCGGCACCGCATTGCTCACCACCGACACGATGCCGTCCCCGCCGAGCGCCATCACCGGCACCGTGAGCGGATCGTCTCCCGAGAGGACACTGAAGCCCTCCGGGCGGTGCAGGATCACCTGCAGGATCTGGTCGATGCTTCCGGAAGCTTCCTTCACCGCGACGATGTTCTCGTGCTCTGCGAGCGCGAGCGTGGTCTTGGCCAGGATGTTCGAGCCGGTGCGCCCGGGCACGTTGTAGACGACGACCGGGACGTCGATCGCGTCGGCGATCGTCTCGTAGTGCGCCACGAAGCCGCGCTGCGGCGGCCGGTTGTACGGGGGACCGACCACCATGAGGTGCGAGGGGCGCTGCGCGGCCACCTGCTTTGCGAATCGGACCGCCGCGGCGGTGTCGTTCTGGTTGAGGCCGGCCACCACGGGCACGCGCCCTGCTGCCTGCTCGACGACCACCGCGACCACACGGAGATGTTCGTCGTTCGAGAGGGTCGCCGCTTCCCCCGTCGAGCCGCAGGGCACCAGGAAGTGGATCCCCTGCTCGATCTGCCAGTCGACGAGGGCGCGCAGCGACTTCTCGTCGACGCTTCCATCCTTCCGGAACGGCGTGACGAGGGCGGTGCCGCACCCGTGTAGCGGTCCGTGCAGGGGGCGTGCGCTCATCGACCCTCCGCCAGAACGTCGTCCATGGTGAACACTCCTTGGCGGCCGCGCAGCCAGAGCGCGGCGCGCACCGCACCGTCGGCGAACACGCGGCGACTACGCGCGTCGTGGGCGATCACGATCTGCTCGTACACGCTGTCGATGGTGATCTCGTGCCGTCCCGGCACCTCGCCCGTGCGGATCGACGTGATCGGCACCTCGCGCCCCGAGGACGCGAGCGCGTCGCGAAGCAGGAGGGCGGTACCCGACGGGGCATCCTTCTTCTGCGCGTGGTGGGTCTCCGTGATGCGCACATCGTAGCCCTCGAGCCCGCGAAGCAACTCCCCCGCCCGAGTGCATAGCGCGCGCACGAGCGCGACGCCAACCGAGAAGTTCGGCGCCCAGAGCAGCGCACCCCTCTTCTTTTCCACGAGCCCACGCACGCGGGGGAGTTCACCGTACCAGCCGGTCGTGCCGACCACCACGGGACAACCGGCCTCGAGGCAGAGCTCGATGTTCGGCACCGCGGCCTCCGGAGAAGTGAAGTCGATCGCGACCTGCACACGCTTCAGCGTCGCGACGGCTCCCTGGCGATCCGCGATCTCGGCGAGATCGAGGCGAGCGACCACATCCACGCCCCGTTCCCGGGCCAGGGCGTCCACCTCCCGGCCCATTTTCCCCATCCCGAGTATGGCAACACGAGGCGTTTCCGCCGTCACCAGGCTCCCTCCGCGACGCCGGGAAGTCTACCCATCCGTCCCAGCACCTCGGCGTTGAGAATAGAGCCCCCGGCCGCGCCCCGCACCGTGTTGTGCGAGAGGGCTACCATCCGGATGTGCATGAGCGGATCGTGCCGGACCCGCCCGACGATGGTCGCCATGCCCCGTCCGGTGAACACGTCCTTGCGGGCCTGGGGCCGGTCCGGCTCGGAGCGGAGCACGAGCGGCAGCGGCGGCGCGCTCGGTAGCCCCCAGCACGCCGCGTGTCCTCGCCACGCCCCCAGCACCTCCCTGGCCACCTCCGGAGTGACGTCCTTCTCGAAGCGCACGGAGATGCATGCGGTGTGGCCGTGCTCCACCGCCACGCGATTGGCGTGCGCGCTGACGCGGAGCGGCGCGGACGTGATACGCGCGCCGTCCGCCGTGCCGAGCATCTTGGCGATCTCGCGCTCGATCTTCTCTTCCTCGCCGCCGATGTACGGAATCACGCTGCCGAGGATGTCGAGCGACGCAACGCCAGGGTATCCCGCGCCGGATACCGCCTGCATGGTGGTGATCACGGCTTCGCGGGCGCCGAACTGCTCATGCAGCGGTGCGAGCGCCACGGTCGCGGTCGTGGACGCGCAATTGGCGTTCGTGATGATCGCGCCTTCCCAGCCGCGATTCTTCCGCTGCGCATCGATCACATTCAAGTGGTCCGCGTTCACCTCGGGGATGACGAGGGGTACGTCCGGATCCATGCGGTGATTGCGCGCGTTCGAGAGCACGACGGCCCCGGCGGCGGCGAACGCCTGCTCGACCTCGCCGGCCACGGAAGCATCGAGTGCCGAGAAGACGACCTTCGCCCCGACTTCTCCCGGATCACAGGTGAGGATCGTGAGGTCGGCCACGTCCTCGGGGAGCGGCCCCTCGTGCCAGTTCATGGCGTCGCGGTACCGCTTGCCCGCGGAGCGCTCGGAGGCCGCGACCTCGGTGACCTGGAAGAAGGGGTGTCCCTGGAGCAGGCGAATGAAGGTCTGGCCCACCGCGCCCGTCGCCCCGAGCACCGCGACCGGGACGCGCTCGCCACCGGCCTGCGACTTCCTCTTGGGGCTCATGAAACGAGCACCGCGCGGACGATGCGCTCGTACGCGCCGACGGCGGACGTCAGCTCCTGCAGGGACACGTGCTCCTCCTCTGTATGTGCATGATGGATCGACCCTGGACCGAACATGAGCGGCGTACCCCAGGAGGCCAGGATCGGCACGTCGCTGGTATAGGCGACCGTGGTGGTCTCGAATCCGTCGATGACGTGGTACCGCTGCGTGGGAATGTGGCTCCCCCACTCGAGCGTGGCCCGACCTCCCACCGTCGCCGTGATCGGTTCCTTCACATTCTGCGCGTCGCCGACCAGCCGGATCATCGCCTCGACCTCGCACTCACCCGCGAACACGTTCGCAGCCGAGCCGCCGCGGATGGTGCCAACGTTCATCGTCGTGGCGCCCAGCTCGCGGTCGGTCGGGAGAGCGAGCTGACGCAGCTCGGCAAGCAGTCCTACCATCGCCTCCACGGCCGAGCTACCCAGGTCCGGGTAGGCCGAGTGCGCTTCTTGACCCTTGGTACGGAGGATGAGGCGCAGCGAGCCTTTCGAGGCGCTCACCAACTTCGACTCGGTCGGCTCGCCGTTCACCAACCAGCGGCTCGTCGCGGGAAGCGCCGCAGCCGCGCGAGCGCCGTCGGAACGAAGCTCCTCGCCCACGACGAAGAGCAGGTCGACACGGTCCTCACCCTCGTCCGCGAGGCGTTGCGCCGCGCAGATCATGGCCGCTGCGAGGCCCTTGGCATCGCAGGTACCGCGGCCGAAGAGCTTTCCGTTCTCGCGCCGGGGCGGGAAGAAATGGGGCACGGTGTCGAGATGCGTGGAGAGCGTGACGTCCCCGGTGCCCCGTGTCGCCCATACGTTCACGCGCCCTGCCGAGACCGGTTGCGTGCGTACGTCCCAGCCGCGCGCCGTGAGCAGGTCGATGACGAAGTCGGTCACCGCATGCTCGTGGCCCGAGAGTGACGGGATCGCGACCAGCTGGGTAGCCAACTCGACCACATCGAGCGGGCCTCCCCGTGTCGCCGGCGCCTTTTTCGGTGCGGGAGCCGTGGCGGTCACCGTGGCGTCCGCACGCATTTCCGGGGGGAAGAACGCGGCATGGATCGCGCGCACCGCGTCGTTCACATCCTCGCGACGCACCACAAACGAAATGTTCAACTCCGAGGAGCCCTGCGCGATGGCCCGAATGCTGATCCCCTTCTCTCCCAGCACACCGAACACCTTACCCGCAATACCTGGCTGGTCCTTCATGCCCTCGCCGACCACCGCGACGATCGCACACTCCTCTTCCAGCGTCGGGTCGTCGATCATGCCTACGCGGCGCTCGAGCTCGAACTCCTTCTCGACCGCACGCAGGGCCGGGCGCACCGTCTGCGAGGTGAGCGCGACGCAGACGGAGCGCTCGCTGCACCCCTGACTGAGCAGGAGCACGGTCGCGTGCGCGTGGTCGAGCGCGCTCACGAAGCGCGAGGTGATCGACTCGGTGCCCTGACCGACCCCGTTCAACTGCAACAGCCCCACCTTGTCGATAGACGCGATGCCGCGGATGGGCCCCATCGTGGAGGCCGGCGCGCGGGGCGTGACGAGCGTGCCCGGGTCGTCCGGCGAGAGCGTGTTCCGGATCGACAGCGGGATACCGCGGTCACGACAGGGCCGCACCGTCTTGGGGTGCACCACCTTGGCGCCCCAGTGCGACAGCTCGAGCACTTCGCTGAAGCCGAGGTGGCGGAGCGGGCGCGCGTCGGGCACCACACGTGGGTCCGCGGTCATGACCCCCGGGACGTCCGTCCAGATTTCGACCTCGTCCGCGCGCAGCGCCCACCCGACCACCGCGGCCGAGTAGTCCGAGCCACCCTTTCCGAGGGTGGTTCGGTCTCCGTTCTTGGTCGCACCCAGGAAGCCGGTGACCACGGGCACGCGGCCATCGGGGGCCAACGCCGCCAGCGCGCGTTCCTCGGTAGCCGGGAAGTCCACTTCTGCCTCGACGTACCGGTCGTCGGTGACGACCACGTCGGCGGCATCGACCGCGCGTGACGGAATGCCGCGCGCGTTCAGGCCCCCTGCGATCAACTGCATCGACAACCGCTCGCCCAAGGACAGCACCTGATCGAGTGTGCGGGGCGAACACTCCCCGACCAGCTGGATCCCCTGCATCAGTCGCCCCGCCTCGGCGAGCAGGCGTTCCACCGCCTCGGCGACCTCGGGTCGGTTTCCGGTCACCGTGACGACGGCCTCACGGTGCTTGGCCTCAAGCTCCCTGAGGAGGTCGGACGACTCTCCGCGCGTGGCCAGCTCCGAGGCGCGCCGGAGCAGCTCGGTGACGCCGGACATGGCCGACACCACGACCACCGGAAGGGTACGCTCCAGCCGGTCGCGCACCACCCGCCCGATCACGTCCACCCGGGAGGCACCCGTCACCGACGTGCCCCCGAATTTCAGAACGCGTCGGGGGAGGTCCGCACGGGGCGGGGCTACGGGTTCCTGCTGCTTGGGTCGGGCGCTCATACGGAGTGGAGAGCTAGTGCCAGGCCGAAAAACGGAGCCCGAAAAGGTAGCACGAGCGGGGGGACGGCGAAGGGCTGGAAGGCCTGCAATCCGGGGTTGCCGGGGCTCGACCCACGCACCATCCTC
>JBEBGN010000199.1:0-5418 GCA_040081395.1 Longimicrobiales bacterium | reverse complement strand
TGAGGAGGGGGATGAAGCGGGGGGCGGCGGTGGCGGCGGCCACGGCGCGCCGGCAGCCGAGCCGGCAGAGGCCCTCCACCAGATCGAAGATCTCGTCGTGAACCCGGCCGGCTCCGGCGGCACGCGCTTTTTGGTCGCCGCGGTGTCCCTCGACGCCGATCCGGAGGCCCAGGAGGAGTTGACGGCGCGGGACTCGGAGGCTCGCGACCTCCTCCTTACGGTGCTCGCCTCCCGCACGGTCGAGCAGTTGAGTGAGGTGTCGCATCGCGAGGTCCTCCGCACCGAGCTCAAGGACGTGCTCAATGGCATGCTCGGCCACGAAGGCGTCCATCGCGTCTTCTTCCCGCAGTTCGTCATCCAGTGATTCGGCCCAGCACGATACGCGGCGACGTCGTCGCCTACGACTTCCGGAGGCCTAGCCGGATCTCCGCGGAGCGCCAGCGCAACCTGGCGGCCTCGCACGAGCAGCTCGCTCAGGCGCTCCAGCGCTGGGTGTCCGGACGGCTGCGTACGTCATTCGAGGTGCACCTCCAATCGGTGCAGCAGGAGTCCTACAGCGACTTCGTGAACTCGCTCGTCGATCCGAGCGCGTCGTTCCTCTACGACGTTCGGAACATGCCGGGCGTGGCGATGGCGGTCTCGCTCGACCCGCGCATCGCGTTCCTGCTCATCGAACGGTTGTTGGGTGGTGCCACCGCGAGCCCCATCCCCGAGCGACCCCTCACGCAGCTCGAGAGCGTGGTCATGCGACTCGTGACCGATCGCATCACGAAGGAGATCAGCGAGGTCTGGAAGGACCACATGCCGCTCGACTTCGAGTTCGCGCGCTTCGAGTCGGCGCGCGAGCTGTTGGAGATGACCGGCCGCGAGGACGATGTCCTCCTCACCACGCTCCAGGTGTCGGTCCAGGACGTGAAGGGGGTCATCCACTTCGCGCTTCCGTTCCCCGTCCTCGAGTCCTTCTTCAGTCCTGCCCAGGCCGTCAGGGTGCAGACGCCGTCGCGGACGCCCGCGGAGCGGGCCACGGACACGCGGACCATCGAGCGAACGATCCGCCGGGCACACGTGGTGCTCTCCGCCAGGCTTCCCGGCATACGCACCACGTTGGGCGACCTCACCCAACTGAAGGCTGGGGATGTCCTCCATCTGGAGGCGTCCGCGTCGGATCCCGTCGAAGTTCACGTCGCGGGCAAGCTGCGCTTCCGGGCGAAGCAAGGGAAGTTGGGACCCCATCTCGGCGTGCAGATCGTCGAGGTTCTCAAGGACACCGCTTAGCCACCGACCGAGGAGGATAGAACTCGATGACCGACGACAAGCTGCCGGACCTGCAGGACAAAGGCGGACGGGATATGGATCACGGAGGGCGCTCCGGCCTGGGTGGGCCGGGAGGGCAGGGAGCCGCCTTGGCGGCGGTGATGGAGCTCGAAGTGCCGGTATCGATCGAGCTCGGTCGTACCCAGATGGCCATCGAGGACGTGCTCGCGCTCGGACGTGGCTCGGTCGTGCAGCTGGACCGGCTGGTGGGCCAGCCCGTCGAGGTCTACGTCAGCGAGCGGCCGTTCGCGACCGGTGAGGTCGTGGTGACGGGTGAGAAGTTCGGCGTTCGCATCCTCCGCATCCTCGATTCGGCGGCCAAGCAGGGGGGTGCGTGATCCAGCTCTTCGCGAGCGGGCTGGCCATGGCCGCGTTGGTGTGTGGCGCGGTGTTGGCCGGGGTGTGGCTGAAGCGGCAGATCGGACGCCTCCATCGTCGCGCTCACCCGCAGCGAACGCTCGAGGTGTTGGCGCGGGTCGGTCTGCACCAGAACCAAGGGCTCGCCGTGGTGCGCGTGGGTCGTCGCCACCTGCTCGTGTCGAGCGGAGAGGGCGGGGCCCGCACGCTCGCGGAACTCTCCGAGGAGGATCTCCGCCCCGAGGTACCTGTCGAGACTCCGGCTCCGACTCCGATTCGCTTTCCCTCATTGGGCGCGCGGGCCTGGCGCCGGACGGGGACCGCGCTCGCTCTTGCCTGCGTCCTCCTCGGCGCTCCGGCCGTGCTCGCGGCCCAGGACGTCGTCGGGCCCGGGGCGCCGCAGGGTCCGAGCTTCGCCCCGGTCTTCGACGCGCTCCCACCCATCTCGCTCCAGGTCGGCACGGACGAGCAAGGGCTCCGCCTGAACGGGCCCGTCGGCACGGTCGTCGTGCTCGGGCTCCTGGCTCTGACGCCGACCCTGATCCTGCTCACGACCAGCTTCACGCGCATCCTGGTCGTGCTCCATCTACTTCGTCAGGCGCTCGGCACGCAGACGACCCCGCCCTCGCACTTGCTGGCGGGCCTCGCGCTTCTCCTCTCGGCCGTGGTCATGGGACCGACGCTCGACCAGGTGCGCGCGACCGCGGTGGACCCCTGGCTGGCGGGAGAGCTGGACGACGGAGCCATGTTGCGCGCGGCCTCGATCCCGATGCGCGAGTTCATGCTCTATCACGCGCGGGAGTCGGACCTCGCCACGTTCATGCGGGCGAGCGGTGCTCCCGCGCCGACGACCACTGCGGACATCTCGAACGTGGTGTTGACCTCCGCGTTCGTGACCAGCGAGCTGCGCACCGCCTTCGAGATCGGGTTCGCCATTTTCCTGCCGTTCATCGTGATCGACCTGGTCGTGGCGGCGGTGCTCACGAGCATGGGCATGTTCATGTTGCCGCCCACCATGATCGCGTTGCCATGCAAGCTCATGTTGTTCGTGCTCATGGATGGCTGGGCGCTGGTTCTCGGCACGCTCGCGGAGAGCTTCGTATGAGCTACGAGATGGTCGTCCAGTTGGTGCGGCAGTCGGTCCTCGTCGCGTTCTACTTGAGCGCCCCAATCCTGACGGTGGCGCTCGCGGTCGGGCTCACCGTGAGCGTGGTGCAGACGGTCACGCAGATCCAAGAGCAGACGGTCGCGTTCGTGCTGAAGCTGTTCGCGTCGGGGTTCATCCTGCTCGCCATCCTTCCCTGGATGCTCTCGTTGTCGGTCGGGTTCGCGACGCAGGTCGTGCGTGCGGTACCCACGATGGTGTACTGAGCGTGGACGATGCGCTCCCGCCGGACATCGTACACGCCACGCTCGTGTTCTTCCGCGTGAGCGGGTTGATGCTCGTCGCTCCGGTCTTGTCGTCGCGGAGTGTGCCTGCCATGACGCGCGCGGCGCTGGTCATCCTCCTCACGGTCGTGCTCATTCCGGCGGTGGGCTCCGCACCCGCGGACCTCGTCGTCGGACCGGTCGCGTTGGCCTCTGAGCTCGTGGTCGGGTTGGGCATCGGACTCGGTGCGGCCACACTGCTGGCCGGCGCGGAGCTCGCAGGAGAAGTCCTGGCGGTGCAGATCGGACTCTCCGGCGCGACCGCGCTCGACCCGATTTCGGGGCAGGGCACCGGCGTGCTCAGCCAGCTGCTCCAGCTCTTCGTGGTCCTCCTGCTCCTCGTGAGCGGCGGTCACCTGATGATGATCGAGGCCCTCGCCGGCAGCTTCGCCGTCGTGCCCGTCGGCTCGGGGTTCGCCGTGAGCGCCGGGGCCTGGGAACTGGTTCGGGCGGGCGGGCTCGTGTTCGCGGACGGACTCCAGTTCGCCGCGCCCGTCATCGCCTCTGCATCGGTGGGCTATATCGCTCTGGGTGTGCTCGCCAAGGCATCACCGCAACTCAACATGCTGGCGGTTGCGTTCCCGCTCCAGATCGCGCTGGGTCTGTTGGTCTTGGCGGGCGTGCTCCCGCTGGTCGCGACCTCCTATGCGATGTGGCCCGAGCGCATGGCCGCGCTCGTCGACCGATTCCTCCTGGCACTCGCGACGGGTTGAGGCATGGCCGCGTCGAACGAGGACAAGACCGAACAAGCGACGCCGAGGCGCCAAGAGGCGGCGTTCCAAGAAGGTCGCCTGCCGCGGTCGCAGGATCTCCATGCGGCGGTCATGCTGCTCGCTGCCGGACTGGCTCTCGGCCCCGGCGGCTCCATCCTGGTGGACGCGATCGCGCGCGCCATGCGGGCGTCGCTCGCTGCCGGGCCGTCGGCGCTGTCCGATCCGCGCGCGACGGTGGAGTGGCTCCGGTGGGTGGGCACCGAGGTCGGCCTCGCGTTCCTGCCGTTCGCGGCGGCGGTGGGGGGAGTGGCTCTGCTCGTCGGTGCCGGCCAAGCTCGGGGCACGTTCACCACCCAGACCCTGCGGCCAGACTGGTCGCGGCTCTCGCCGGTGAAGAACGTCGGCCGCTTCTTGTCGATCCGCCCGCTCATCGACCTGGTGAAGGCCCTCTTCAAGTTCACGGTCGTCGGGGCGGTCGTGTACTTCGTGCTCGCGGGAGCGCTGGACGAATTGAGCAAGCTTCCCCAGAGCGGCCCCACTGCCCTGGTCGAGGCGCTCCGCTCCGAGGTGGCGCGCGTCATGTTGGCGGCTGGGCTGGCGATGCTCGCGCTCGCCGTTGCGGACTACGGTTACCAGTCCTGGCAGCACCAGCGCGAACTCCGCATGACCAAGGACGAGGTGAAGAGGGAGCAGCGGGAGACCGAGGGCGATCCGCTCATCCGTGCTCGCCTGCGCAGCCTCGGTCGCTCTTTGGCGCGCATGCGCATGATGTCCGCGGTGCCGACCGCCGACGTCGTGGTCGTGAATCCCGTACACATCGCCGTGGCGCTCCGCTACGACGCGAGTGTCTCCGACGCACCCATCGTCGTGGCCATGGGCACGCGTAAGGTCGCCGAGAAGATTCGGCGCATCGCCTTCGAGGCGGGTGTGCCCGTCATCGAGAACCCACCGGTCGCGCGCGCGTTGTTCGCGACCACGAGGGTCGGTAAGGCGATTCCGCCCGCGCTCTACATGGCCGTCGCCGAGATTCTGGCCTTCGTCTACAAGCGCCGCCGCCCCGGTACCCCCACGGTCGAGGCGCGCGCATGAGCACGCGACGCGGCTACGTCAACGCGGATTTCGTCGTCATCGCAGCGGTCGTGTTCATCGTGGCCCTGCTCGTACTGCCCCTGCCGGCGTTCCTACTGGACCTGCTCCTGACGGTGAGCATCGCCAGCTCGCTGGTCGTGCTGCTGGTGTCACTCCAAACCTCGGACCCGCTCGACCTCAGCGCCTTCCCGACGCTCCTCCTGCTGCTCACGCTCTTTCGCCTCGGTCTCAACGTGGCGAGTACGCGTTTGATCTTGGGCGAGGGACGCGGCGGCGCCGTCATCGAGTCATTCGGCAACTTCGTCATCGCTGACAACTACGCGGTGGGGATCGTCATCTTCCTCATTCTCATCGCCATCAACTTCGTGGTCATCACCAAGGGCGCGGGCCGCGTCGCCGAGGTGGCCGCCCGGTTCACGCTGGACGCGATGCCCGGGCGGCAGATGAGTATCGACGCGGACCTCAACGCGGGCATGATCGACGAGGTGGAGGCACGCCGGCGTCGCCGGGAGATCTC
>JBEBGN010000047.1:0-19267 GCA_040081395.1 Longimicrobiales bacterium | reverse complement strand
TCGAGAGCGGGGCCAGCCTGGAGGGAATGGCGATCGCCGCGGGTGGTGTCCTCATCGAGGCTGCGGGGAGCGTGCGCGCCTCCGCCTGCTGGGCGGCACGCGCCCTCGCGCACCAACGCGCCACCGTGGGTGGGCTACGACCTCTGCCGGGGACGGGCCTCATCGGGCCGCTTGGGTGATGGGAGCGACGCGGCGTACTGGCGGCAAGACGCGAAGAAGCCCCGGAGGTCTCACGACCCCCGGGGCTTCCGATCCAGCAGAGTACGTCGGGCGTTACGGCGTGATCAGCGCGAAGTAGGCGTTGATGTCGAAGCCCGCCGGATCGACCTGGTAGTACTGCCCCCGGGCGAACACGCCGGTCGTGGGGAAGTAGGGCGGGGGGCTCGTCGCGCCGCACGCATCGTACGCGTATCGCTTGATGTACCCTTGGCCACTGGTCAGGCCGACCGCGCCGCGCTGGCGCTGGATGATGCCGCCGGTGAGGTAGAGGCAGCCACGGCCGTTATCGGCGCCTTCGCAGTCCTCGTAGTTGGAGGCCCCGGTGCTGTAGTTCTGCACCGTGAAGATATCGAGCGCCAGCACCGTGCCGTGAATGAACTCGTCGGAGGTGTCGTCGAGCGTGCGGTAGCCCGTAGGCGCGGTCGTGATGTCGCGGGGCGAGTTGACGTTGTTATCCGCGACGATGATGTCGTCTTGGGCGAAGTAGCCTGCGATGTCCACGCAGGTTCCGGCGCTCGGGTCGGTGACGTAGGTGATGTCGTCGCCGAAGATGATGTCGTCCGTCGCCGCCACGGTCACGCGGCCGCGAATCTCGCCGCTGATGATGACCTTCCCCGTTACGTGGATCACGCCCTTGAAGTTCGGGTTGAGCGCGCGCGAGATCGGGAAGAGGTAGGCGGAGTCTGGCCGTGTGGTTGCCAACAGGACGGGCGGCGTCGCGCCGGGATACTGTAGCCACGAGCCGAATCCATCCGTGGTGGCGCGGAAGACTCCCCCGATGCGGTCGTCACCGCCGAGATAGCACCGGGAGGTAGCAGTCTTGAGCGCGGCCTGCTTGCTGTGTCCCGTCGCGCCTGGGTGTGCGTTCGTCGTGATGAACACACCTGCGTGGACGTCGCCGCACTGGCTGGAGGCCTCCTCGTCACCGGTCGCCGTGACCCAGGTGGCGTTGTTCGACTGATAGACCCGGATGAAACCCTCGTTGTCGTCGCTCCGGTCGCCGTCACCGTTGAGGTCGATGGCGACGAAGTGGACACGCGTCGTGGCCTCCCCGGTGCTGCCGTTGCTGTTGCCGACGATGGCCGTGCTTCCGAGGGCGGCTTGAACCTGGAGCTTCGTGAGTGAGGCAGTGGCCGGAAGCGGAATCGGCGCCACGTTCTCCTGGTACCCCTGCCGGAAGCGTCCGTAGTTGGGTTGGGGCACCTGCTGGGCCGTGCGCACCGGGCCGTGGAACGTGGCGGTGTCGCCACCGCTCGGCGCGTAAATCTTGATGTCGTCGTTGCTGTGGACCGGCCCGAAGATCTGGTCGCGGTTGCCAAACGAGATCGTCGACGGCTCGATATCCGTGAAGTAGGCGTACTTGGAGAAGCTCTCCTGGTAGACCTGAGAGCGTCGGATGACGCGCCCGCCCCCGGCGTCCTCGACGACCGCCACGATCGATCCGAATACGCCGTACTGGCCGGAGGTCACACCGCTCGGACCTGCGTAGATCCACCGCCGCACGCCGGGGATGGTGTTCCCGCCGCCGTCCGTCACGGTGACGCCGTTCTCGATGGTGATGAAACCGCTGTCGGGATAGATCGTGTCGGCGTTGAGCAGGGCGCGTGCCCATTCCAGCCCGCCGTCCGCGACGCTCTCGAGCTCGGAGCTGCGGTCGTAGTAGTTGTTGACCAGGATATGGTTGGATCCGATCAGCATCGCCCCGGCGATGAGCGAGCCCACGATGACGACGACCAGCACCGTCATGATGAGGGCGAAGCCCGATTCGTTGGACTGCCTGCGGGGTTGAGCGGTCATGGTTGTTGGTTCCTTTGTTGTACGGCGATGCCGTCGTCCGACGTCACGGCACCGTTACTGATATCGACTGCACCAGCGTCGAGAGCATGGGCGTGCAGTCCTGCGCCGCGATGGCGTATTGATACGTCTCTCCCGACACCACCGCTGGATCTGTGTAGGTGTAATTCGCGAGCCCCGCGGGAATACTGGCCAGCGGATCCCCCCAGTTGGTGGTGATGGGAGCGGTCTGGCGATAGATGACATATCTCGCGACGTCGCGCTCGCCGGCGGTCTCGTCGGTGGCGGAGGTCCAAGCGAGCCCCACTTCGTAGACGCCACCGCCCAGGTTGACGAGCGTCGCCGTGACCGCGGCGCCGAAGATCGGTGAGTCACCACACGTCTGCATGAGGGTGAAGCCTGCGTTCGGCATATCGATGGTCCGGGCCGCGGCTACGATGCGCTCGTTGGTGCCTGACAGGCCGTTCGTGCTGCGGAAGGATATGCGCACCGCGCGGATGGAGTCGGCCAGAGCCGATGCGCCGGTGTCGGCCGGCACGCGGTGGAAGCGCGACGTGTGTCGGACTGGCAGGGAGGCGGTGGGAACGGGAATCAGTGTGGCCGCGGCGCTCACGAAATCCTGGCGTCGCAGGTAGGAGAAGAAGGGGTCGCCGTTGGCGGCCTTCAGGATGTTGCGCGCCACGGGCTCGGCGGTCCCGTTGTTGATCTGGCGGAATAGCACGAAGTCGTCGGCGCGCGTCGTGGTCGCGTCCGTCTGGAACCAGAAGAAGATCAGCTCGGCCGGGCTGCGAGAGCCGACGTTGCTGAGGTAGAGCGTGTCCGGCCAGCTCACCCCCGTGTTCGGGAGCGCGATGGTCGGATTCGGAACCGTCACCTGGCCGTTCGGTGCGCCCAAGTCGATGTACGAAGCGAACACGTCGTTGGCGATGTTCGACGCGTAGTCGGCGGTGAACGCGATCAGGCTGGTGTCCGCGTAGACCAGAGTCGGTTGGGGCGTGGGCACGTTGGTGCCCATCGTCGGGATGTCCGTCTCCAGCGACTGGAGCGCGTACCGGAGGTTCTGAAGCGATGTCATCCGGTCGAGGCCCCGCTGGAACATCCGGTTCTGCGTGGAGACGAAGCCGATGCCGATGGCGAGCACGATCCCATAGATCAGGATCGAGATGATCATCTCGATGAGCGTGAAACCACGCTCATCCCGAGGAAGCGTATTCGTGTTCATGGAGCCCCCATGATCAACGTGCGAGAAACGGGGGTCGCGAGCCGGCCTCCGGAGACCGTGACGACGATCGTCTGGAAGTCGAGCACCTTCCCGCCGGACATCGCGGTCTGCGTCCGCGTGATGGTCGTGACACGCGACATGCCGGTCAGCGGGTTGTTCGCTTCAGTCATGTCATAGACCGAATCGAGGACGGCGCCGTACCGGGGGTCGAGACGTATGGCAGACAGCCGGTCGTCCACGGCCGACAGCGCCACGAACTCCAGCTCCGCGTCGTTGGTCGGCTGGAGCAAGCGGCTCGTGGACGAGCCGAGCCCGAGGATCGCGGCCGAAAGGATCACGATCGCGATGCAGATCTCGACCAGGGTGAAACCGCTTTCATTCTTGTTCAGCATGTCTGCACCCAGGCCCCTGAGCCGTAGGAATAGCAACGAATACGCCCCGTAGCGCGCTCGATCTCGATGGCACGACCGTCCTCGGCGTACGCCGCAGCGTTGGTAGCCCGCTGGGACGTGAGATAGACGATTGCCTCCTCGCTGGCCGCGCCGTTCCGGCGGAACGTCAACGAGGGGAAGGTCCCCTGGGTCTCCGTCACCGAGACCGTTTGGCCGCTCATCGCACGCGCCGGAGTGACCCCGCGCCCGAGGCGGACGCCATCCTCGAGCTGCACCGTGCTCGTCTGCTCACCCGTGTCCACGGTGTTGTCGTTGTCGAGGTCGTAGTGCACCCGAACCAACGAGTTCGCGGAATCGAAGGCGAGGACAACGTTGTGCTGCCTCATGATCGAGTTGCGTTGCTGGGCGGTAAGGGTGCTCCCGAGGAGCACGATCGCCGCATCGAGCTGAAAGCGTTCCGGCCGGAGCAGCGGGGCCACGATCCCGGCCATGATGCCGATCAGGAGCATGACGATGACCAACTCGACCAGCGAGACGCCGGCTCGGTCAATTTGTCTGCTCATGGTTGGGATCCCGCGTTCGTTCGGATAGGGAAGGGGGGCCGGTACGGTATGCGTGCACGCATCCGTTCGGCCCGGAGGGGGATGCTTCGCAAGACGCGTGCACCTCAATCTCGGACGGGCCAGAAATGGCATAACGGCATATTAGGATTGAAGGTACGATTGCGCCACGTTGACGTTCCCGGCTGTTTCTGGGCCTGATCGGAGGGCACTCCCTGACCCATCGAGGCACTTCCTGCCGGGTCATCCGGATATACGGAAGGAGCTCAGCCAGCGGGTCCGAGGGACCGACCCGAGCCCCGGGGCCAGGGGGCCCACCGCAGGGATGGCGTGCCCCGCCGAGGATGGCTCGCTTCGTGCGGACTCCGGGATGCCCTCCCCGGGTCGCTCGCGAGACCTGCGTGCCGCCCCTCGCGCGGCGTCCCCGGGGGGAGCCCGACCAGGCGGGGCGGCCTCGCGCGGGCGCGCGGCCGCACCAAATGTTTACCAATTCTTTGGGTGGAGCCCAGCGGCATTTTATTCTTGACAAGGCTCGACTTTCAGTGGTACCCTGACCAGAACATTCGGACGAAATATCAGTTCCTGACCCCCTGGCGAAGGCGGCGAATGGGCCTCTTCGGACGCAAGCGGACCTCGATCGGTCTCGACATCGGCTCCGGATTTGTGAAAGTCGTGGAAGTCGATCACTCGAGCGATCAGCCGGAGGTGGTCCGGGTCGCCATGCGACCCCTCCCCCCCGATGCGATCGTCGAGGGTGAGATCATGGACTATGGTCTCGTGTCCGAAGCTGTACGGGGGATCTTCCAAGACCTCGGCCTCAAGAACCCGAGCGTCGTCACCGCGATCGGCGGCCACGACGTGATCATCAAGAAGATCGAGATGGAGCGGATGAACGAGGCGAATGCGCGCGAGGTCATCCGCTGGGAGGCCGAGCAGCACGTTCCCTTCGACATCAAGAGCGTAGAGCTCGATTTCCAGATCCTCGACCCCCAGGGGGCCGGGCCCCAGATGCAGGCCCTGCTGGTGGCGGCGAAGCGGGAACTCGTGGACAACAAGGTGGGGCTGCTCCAGGACGCCGGCGTGAACCCGATCATCATCGACATCGACGCGTTCGCGCTGCACAACGCCTTCGAGCACAACTATCCCGAAGCGGCGGCCGAGGGGATCATCGCCCTGGTGAACGTCGGGCACGAGACGACGAACGTGAACATCCTGGAGAACGGCGTGCCGATTCTCACGCGGGATATCCCGTTCGGTTCGCGACGCATCCGCGAAGACCTGCAGAGGGAGCGCGGGCTGACCGCCGAGCAGGCCGAGGACGTGGTGCAGGCGCGGGAGGCGCTGGACGACCTCTCGCGTCTGGTCGAGTCTGCTGCGGACGAGGTCGCGGTCGGCATCGAGCGCGCGAGCGCGTTCTTGATGACGCGCGAGGACGGACATTATGTAGGGAAGATCTTCCTCAGTGGGGGTGGGGCGCGCATTCCCGGCATGACGGAAGCTCTCGGGCGTCGCATGAACGTGCCCACCCAGCTGGTCAACTCCTTCGAGAGGACTCCGGTGCAGCCGAACGCCGCCTTGGACATCTCGATCGACGAAGCCGCGCCGATGCTGCTCCTGCCGCTCGGACTGGCCCTGCGCGTCGCCTAGGAGAGCTGACCCGTGATCGAAGTCAACCTGCTGCCTGGAGGAGCGAAGGGTGCTCCGTCCGGCTTCTCCTTCAAGAACCTCAAGCTCCCTTCGTTCAAGGTCGGGGGTGGTGGGGGCGCGGCTGCAGCGCGCGACCCGTACACCCTCTTCTTCTGGGCCGCCGCCCTGGTGAGCGTGGGCTACATGACCTACGCGTTCCTCGGCGTCCGGGGAGAGCAAGAGGAACTCCAAGTCCGCCTCGAGGAGGAGCGCCAGGATTCCATCCTACAGTCGGCGCGCATCGAGCAGATGAACGAGCTCATTGCCCGGCGCGACTTGTTGGCGCAGCGCGTCGAGATGATTCAACAGATCGACGCGAACCGCTACGTCTGGCCGCACCTCCTCGACGAGATCGGGGCTGCGGTGCCGGACTACTTGTGGCTGCGTGAAATCGTCTATACGAGCGAGAACCCGCTGGTTGTCCGCATTTCCGGCCGTGCGGGGAGCATCTTCTCGATCACGAACTTCATTCGGCGGCTCGAAGCGTCGCGCTTCTTGCGCGGGGCGGTGATCGAGTCGACCCAAGCCCAGCCTTCGGAAGCGAATCCCGACGAAACGGTTCAGGTGTTCGACATGACCGTGACGTACGAGCCGCCTCCCCTCGAGGAGCTGGAGACGGTTCCTCTATTCGACACTCCCGTCGCGGCACAGGCGGCTGCGGCACCGGCAGGGAACTGAACCATGGCCTGGTACAATCCCGCAGATCCCAAGCAGCGGAACTGGATGCTCGGCGGCCTCGCGTTCTTGGTCGCGATCGTCTTGTTCCGCATGTACCTCTTGGCCCCGCGCCAGGAGGCGAATGCCACCCTCCTCACCCAGGTCGAGAACCTCGAGACCGTGAATCGACGGGCTTCGGTTCTCGCGGCTCAGGGTGGTGGCGACCTCCAGGAGAGGCTTGCGCTCTACGAACAGCACGTCGCGAAGCTCGAGGAGCTGATACCGGCCGGAGAGGAAGTGCCGGTCCTGCTCGACGACATCTCGACGCGGGCGCGCATCGTGGACGTAGACGTGACGCTGCTCGAGCCGCAGCCGCGCGAGCCGGGCGCGCTCTACGATCGCACGGCCTACAACATGGCGGTCGTGGGCGAATACCACTCGGTCGGTCGTTTCCTCGCGGATATCGCGAGCCTGTCGCGCATCGTCACACCCATCCAGGTCGACATCGAGCTCCATACGGATGCGGCCCGGTATCCGGAGCTGAGCTCTCCGATCCTGGCCACGTTCCAGATCGAGACCTACGTGCTTCCGGATTCCACGGCGGTACCCCCGCCGGCAGCCCAGCCCGGAGCATGACCATGAACAAGTTTCATCGCGCACTCGGATTGGCTGGCGTGTGGGCTGCGCTGCTGCCGCTCGCCGTGGCGGGGCAGGAGCCTGCGCCGGCCCAAGCGCCCGGGGGACCAGCTCCGGAACCGGAGTTGGTCTTCGAGCGCGAGATCTTTCAGTACCCCTCGTTCACGCGGCGCAATCCGTTCGTCCCGCTGGAGGGCGCGGGGGGCGAGTTGCGCTTCGAGCAATTGAGCTTGATCGGCATCATGTACTCGCCGGATCCGTCGGCGAGCGTTGCGGTGTTGAGCACGGGTGGTGTGACTCTGGCGGATGACGGGACGGTGACGCCGGTGGACGGCGATGCGTACAACGCCAAGGTCGGGCAGCGCATCGGCAATACGACGATCCGCGAGATCCAGCGGGACCGGGTGATCGTGGATGTCGAGGAATTCGGACTCACGGACAGAAGGACTATGGTCTTCATTTCTAGGCGGCCGGGAGGCAACCAATGACGTCGTTGATCGCTCTGTGGGCGAGCGCGCTTCTGGCTCTCGCGGGGTCGGTCACGGAAGTGACGATCACCGCCACCGAATCCCAGACGAGCGTGTTCATCACGATCGACGGGGATGTCCAGTACCGCGACTTCACGATGGAAGGACCCCAGCGTCTGGTCGTGGACCTCATGGGTGCGCGCCATGCGCTGCCCCGCGGCGAGTTCACCGAGGTGAACCGTGGTGGCATCCGTTCCGTGCGCTCGAGCCAGTACTCCGAGGACGTCGTGCGCGTCGTGTTCGTGCTCGAGGACCGAGTCGGGTACACGATCCTTCCAGAAGGCCGCGGCCTGAAGATCACCCTCGAGAATCCGAGCGGTGATTTCGAGCCCTGGTCGTCGGGCGTGTACGCGCTCGCGGCACCCGCGGCAGCACCAGCCCGCCCGTCTGCGATACCCGCAGCCATGGTCCGGCAGGAAGCTCAGAGCCAGGCCCGCCGCATCTCGGTCACCTGGACGCAAGCTCCGATCAACGACGTGCTGCTCGCCTTCGCCGCGTTCTCGGGCACATCGATCGTGCCAGGCGCGAACGTCACGGGCTTCGTGACCGCCGACATCAACGATCAGCCCTGGGACGTGGCGCTCCAGACCATCCTCTCCGGTCAGGGCCTAGTCGCGAGCGAAGACGACTACGGCATCATTCGCGTCGACAACATCACGGACCTGAACAGCCGCGAAGAGATCGAACCGATCGAGACTCGCGCACACCGCATTTCGTTCGCCACGGCCGCCGAGGTGCAGACGGCAGTGGGGCCGCTGCTGACGGCGCGGGGCCAGGCCACCGTGAACGCGGGAACGAACACGCTCATCGTGTCCGATATCGCACGGGTGCAGAACGCGATCGCGGCACTGCTCCGCGAGGTCGACATCGAGACCCCTCAGGTGTCGATCCAGGCCAAGCTCATCTTCGTGAACCGCACGAACTTGGACGAGTTCGGCGTCACGTACGAGCTCAAGGATTCGCGTGGTAACCAGATCAACGCGTTGTCCTCGGGCCTCGCGGATACCGACGGCGATGGCGTGCAGGACGTCGTACCCCAGGGCGAGGCGAGCATTCTGCTCGGTGGAAACTCGATCGCAGCCCTCGGGAACGCTGGGGCCCGTGTCGCGGGTCCCTCGCTCCAGCTGCTCACGTCGCTCGTGATGGGTCGCCACACGCTCATCGGCTTCATCGACGCGCTCACGTCGGTGAACCTGAGCGACATCGAGGCTTCTCCTCAGGTCACGGTGCTCGACAACCAACAGGCCATTATCCACGTCGGTGAGTTGACCCCGATCCGTACCATCGACGCGGGCGCTGCCGGCGGTGGTGGTGGTGGTGCTCAGTTCCCGACCGCGCAGGTCTCGCAGCAGGAGACCGGCGTCATCCTGACCGCGACGCCGCACGTGACCGCGGATGGTCACATTCTGCTCGAGCTCGAGGCGGAGCGGTCCGCGGCGGAGCTCGCACCTTCGGATGCAGGGTTCATCTTCCGCACGCAGCGCGCTCAGACCCGCGTGCTCGTCCGTGACGGCGAGACGGTGGTGATCGCCGGCCTGACACAGTCGGAGCGCACGGAAGCCCGGACGGGCATCCCGCTGCTCCAGGAGTTGCCCCTCATCGGACGCCTCTTCCGCGTGGTCCGGGAGCAGGAGATCCAGCAGGACCTGATCATCCTCGTCACGCCGAACATCATCCGCAGCCGGAACTAGGCCTCATGACACCGAACCAGAGGGCGCGTCTCGCGAGGTCGGGACGCCCCAGCGGGCCGCGCCTCGCGGTGGCGTTGTTGGCCGCGGTGGCCTTGCCCGCCTGCGCAGGTGAGAACCTGTTCACGGGCCTCGTGACGTCGGATCAGGGGCCGCAGGTCGAGATCAACACGCCTACGGCTGGGGCTGCCGTTGCCGCCAACGACTCTGTGCTGGTGACGGCCAGCATCACGGCGACTCGCGGTATCTCGGCGGTGCAGTTCTCGGGCGTCTTGGACGCGGGTGGGGGTGCGTTCATCAACTACGTCTTCACTTCGGCAGGCACCGTTTCGGATACGACGCTGACGACCTATATGCGACGGTCCGGCGTCACGACCGGCGGCGCCAAGATCATCGTCGAAGCTACGGACGCGCTCGGGGACAAGGGCGCCGACACGGTCGCGGTCGTCCTCAACTAGAGGGGCGCGCGCTGCGGCTACCGCACCCTGCGGAGCCGTCTCACGAACCGTCGGCGGTTGACCGCGCCCGGCGGTCTCGACCACCTTCCGCCGCATGACCGACCGGATCCATTTTCACACGGCGGGAGAGTCGCACGGACGTGCGCTGACGGCCATCCTCGAAGGGATTCCGGCCGGGCTCTCGCTGGACATGGCACGCGATGTCGACCCGGATCTGGCTCGCCGTCAGGGTGGGTATGGGCGTGGCCGTCGCATGCAGATCGAGACCGACAAGGCCGATCTGTTGAACGGGGTACGACTCGGGGAGACGCTCGGGTCCCCCATCTCCATGGTCGTGTGGAACCGCGACTGGGAGAACTGGACGGTGGCCATGAGTCACTCGCCCCCGGCCCCGGACACGAATCCGAAGGCGCTCAAGCCGCATTACCTGCCGCGCCCCGGGCATGCCGACCTCGTGGGCGTGCTGAAGTACGATCGGCGTGATGTACGCGACATCTTGGAGCGCGCGAGCGCCCGCGAGACGACGATGCGTGTGGCCTGCGGCGCGATCGCCAAGCGCTTCCTGGCCGAGTTCGGCGTGCGCATCGGGAGTCATATCCTGTCGATCGGACCGGTCGAGGCCGAACCGCGCGAACTGCCGACCGACCTGAATGCCGCCGCCGACGCGAGCCCGGTCCGCTGCCTCGACGAGGGGGCGGCCGCGCGCATGATCGCCGAGATCGACGGTGCCAAGGAGCGCGGGGATACCCTGGGGGGCGTGTTCGAGGTCGTGGCCACGGGTCTCCCCGTCGGGCTCGGCTCGCACGTTTCTTGGGACAGGAAGCTCGACGGCCGCCTCGCGCGGGCCGTCATGTCGATCCACGCCGTGAAGGGCGTCGAGATCGGAATCGGTTTCGAAGGCGCGCGTCGGCCGGGGTCCCAGGTGCATGACCCGATCGTCCGCGCGGAGGAGAAGCCACGCACCGGTGGGATCGGACGCGCGTCGAACCGAGCGGGTGGCCTGGAAGGCGGTGTGACGACCGGCGAGCCGCTCGCCGTACGGGGCGCCATGAAGCCGATCTCGACGCTGCGGAAGCCACTCGCCAGCGTGGACCTACGGGACGGGTCGCCGGGGGACGCGGCGGTGGAGCGCAGTGACGTGTGCGCCGTTCCCGCGGCCGGCGTGGTGGGTGAGGCGATGGTGGCGCTCGTGCTGGCCGACGCGTTCCTGGAGAAGTTCGGGGGGGACTCGGTCGGAGAGGTGCGGCGCAACTTCGACGGGTACCTCGCCTATCTCAGGGAACGGGGCTTCCGGGAACGGTGACGTCGCCCGCGCTCGACCGGGTGCTGCTCGTCGGGTTCATGGGCTCCGGGAAGACGAGCGTAGGCAAATCGGTCGCAGACCGGCTCGGCTGGCGCTTCGTGGACTTCGACCAGGCGATCGAGGCGCAGGAGGGGCGTTCGGTCGCGGAGATCTTCACCGAGCGAGGGGAGCCGGCGTTTCGGGCCCTGGAGGAGAAGGTCGCCCAGAGGCTCCTGGGTCAGGACCGGGTCGTTCTGGCCAGCGGAGGTGGCTGGGCCGCCGCGGCCGGGCGGCTGGGCAGCGTGCCCCCAGGGACCGCCACCTTCTGGCTGCAGGTGTCTGCCCCAGAGGCGATTCGGCGGGCCGGGGCGGCAACGGGAACGCGGCCCCTTCTGGCCCGGCCCGACGCCCAGGAAGAGGCGATCCGGCTGATCGCGCGGCGTGCTCCGTACTATAAGGATGCCATGTGGGCAGTGGACACGGAGCGGTCCACCGTATTAGATGTCTCGGCCCGAATCCTCGGGATTCTGGCCGAAGCCTATCCCGGACTGCGAGTCGAATGAGCCTCAAGCACCTCGTCATCGTCGAGTCGCCTGCCAAGGCGAAGACGATCGGGAAGTACCTGGGTCGCGGCTACGACGTCGCGGCCTCGGTGGGGCACGTCCGGGACCTGCCGCCCAAGGAGCTGGGCGTCGACATCGAGAACGGCTTCGAGCCCAAGTACGTGACCATCCGCGGCAAGGGGAAGGTCATCTCGGAGCTGAAGGCGAAGGCAGAGAAGGCGGACATGGTGATCCTCGCGACCGACCCTGATCGCGAGGGGGAGGCGATCGCCTACCACGTGGCCGAGCAGCTCGGCTACGAGAAGAGCCCGGATCGCTTCCAGCGGGTGACCTTCCGCGAGATCACCAAGGCGGCAGTGGAGCGCGCGCTGGCTTCGCCCGGCCCGCTCGACATCAAGAAGATCGAGGCACAGCAGGCGCGCCGAATCCTGGACCGGCTGGTGGGCTATCAGGTCAGCCCGCTCCTGTGGAAGCCGATTCGCCCAGGGCTCTCCGCGGGACGCGTGCAGACGGTGGCGCTCCGCCTGATCTGCGAGCGCGAGGACGAGATCCGCGCGTTCGTGCAGCAGGAGTACTGGTCGATCACGGCGCACTTGGAGCGCGACGCCCAGGCCTTCGAGGCGAAGCTGCACAAGATCGACGGCAAGGCCTTCGCGCTCGAGAACGAGGTCGGAGCCCGCACGGTCGTCGACGACCTGCAGGGCGTTCCGTTCGTCGTTTCCGAGATCAAGCGACGCGAGCGGCGGAAGAATCCATTCCCGCCCTTCACGACCTCGACCCTCCAACAGGAAGCTGCCAAACGCCTGCGCTTCTCGGCGCGCCAGACGATGTCGAACGCGCAGCGGCTCTACGAAGGACAGTCGATCGGCAATCGCGGCGAAGTCGGACTCATCACCTATATGCGTACCGACTCGACGCGCGTCTCGCCGGAAGCGGTGAACGAGGCGCGTGCCTGGATCCGCGGAGAGTTCGGGGCCGACTACGTTCCCGAGGCGCCGCGGCTCTACGGCGCATCCAACGCGCCCGCCGCGCAGGACGCGCACGAGGCGATTCGGCCGACCGACGTCACGCTCCTCCCGAGCGAGGCGGCGCGCTGGCTCGAGACCGACCAGGCACGCCTGTACGAGTTGATCTGGCTGCGCTTCGTGGCGAGCCAGATGACCCCCGCGGTGTACGACACCACGACCGTAGACTTCGACCTCGCCGGCACGAGCCGCACACGCTACGTGTTCCGCGCAACCGGCTCGATCGTGAAGTTCCCGGGCTTCACCCGCCTGTACGTCGAAGCCACCGAAGTGGGCGACTACAAGCGCCTCGACGACCTCGAGCCGCTTCCGGACCTGGCCCAGGGCGACTCGGCCATTTTGAAGTCGCTCGAGCCGCGACAGCACTTCACTCAGCCGCCTCCGCGCTTCTCCGAAGCGAGTCTGGTGAAGGAGTTGGAGGAAAACGGCATCGGACGGCCGTCTACCTACGCCCAGATCATCTCGGTCATCGTCGACCGTGGCTACGTGGACCTCGACCAGCGCCGCTTCAAGCCTACCGACCTCGGTGAGGTCGTGTCGAAGCTACTGGTCCGTCTCTTCCCGGACCTCTTCGGCGTCCAGTACACCAGCGAGATGGAAAAGGACCTCGATCGCGTCGAAAACGGTGAGATCGAGTGGCAGAAGTTGCTCTCGGACTTCTATCCGAGCTTCGTCGAGCGACTCGAGGCCGGTGAGGTCAACTCCGACGCGATCATCAAGGAGATCCTCGCGGCCGAAGGTGAGACGTGCGACAAGTGCGGCCGTCCGATGATCGTGCGGTGGAATCGCTTCGGACGATTCCTGGGGTGCTCCGGCTATCCGGAATGCCGCAACACACGCTCGCTCGACGGCGTCGATCCCGAGGGCAAAGAGCTGGGTATGCACCCCGAGATCGGGCGCATGGTTCGGCTCAAGGTCGGCCCCTACGGGCCGTACGTGGAGCTCGCGGCTCCTTCCGAGGAAGAGAAGCCGAAGCGCGCGAGCGTGCCGAAGGACCGCAAGCCCGAGGACATCGATCTGCCGCAGGCGCTCAAACTGCTCGAGCTCCCGCGCACGGTGGGCGTGGATGCCGCGTCGGGTGAGGAGATCGTGGCGGCGATCGGCCGCTTCGGCCCGTTCGTGCGTCGTGCCAAGACGTTCGCGAGTCTGAAGGGGACCGACGCACTGTGGACGGTGACGTTGGAGGAGGCGACGGCCATGCTCGACGCCAAGGCGGCCGGCAAGCGCGCGCCGCTGCGCGAGCTGGGCAAGCATCCGAAGTCGGGTGCTGATGTCGTCATCTTCTCGGGGCGCTACGGTCCGTACGTGACCGATGGCGAGGTGAACGCGACGCTCCCGAAGGGCTCGGAGCCCGAGGACATCGACTTGGAGGGCGCCGTCGACCTGCTCGCCAAGAAGGCCGGGCGCGGCGGGAAGGGCAGGGGCAGGGGCAGGCAGGGTGCTGCCAAGGCAGGTGCCAAGGCACCCGCCAAGAAGGCCAAGGGTGGTCGGAAGCGCGCGAAGGCGAAGAGTACCGAGGGGAGCGACCAGGAGGACGCGTGAGCGCGCGCGCCACGGTGGTCGGCGGTGGGCTCGCCGGCTGCGAGGCAGCGCTCGGCTTGGCTCGGGCCGGCCATGAGGTGCGGCTGATCGAGATGCGCCCCGTGCGACGCACGCCGGCTCACCAGTCCGACCGCCTGGGTGAGCTCGTCTGCACGAACTCGTTCAAGAGCGAAGACCCTGCGAACGCGCACGGACAGCTCAAGCGCGAGATGCGCGCGCTCGGGTCCGTTCTTCTCACGTGCGCCGATAGCGCCCGCGTTGCGGCTGGCTCGGCTCTGGCCGTGGACCGACACGTGTTCGCCGACGCGATGACCCGCGCCGTGGAGGGCGAGTCCCGCATCGAGGTCGTGCGCGAAGAGGTGACGAACGTTCCCGACGGCTCGACCATCATAGCGACCGGGCCGCTCACGTCGGACGCACTGTCGGCGTCCATTCGTGCGCTGCTGGGAGACGACGGGCTCGCATTCTTCGACGCGATCGCCCCCATCGTCGACCGCGAGAGCGTGGACGAGACCATCGCCTTCGCGGCCGGGCGCTTCGACGAGGACGACGACTACCTCAACTGCCCGATGAACCGCGGCGAGTACGAGGCCTTCGTCGAGGCTCTGCGGAGTGGCCAGTCTCACGAGGGTCACGACTGGGACGCGGTGCCCTACTTCGAGGGGTGCCTCCCGATCGAGGTCATGGCGACGCGCGGAGTCGACACTCTGCGCTTCGGGCCCATGAAGCCGATCGGCCTCACCGACCCGCGCACAGGAAGCCGGCCTTGGGCCGTCGTGCAGCTCCGCCGCGAAGACCGCGCCGGCCAGATGTGGAACCTGGTGGGGTTCCAGACGCGTCTGAAGATCGGCGAACAGCGCCGCATCTTCGGTATGATCCCCGGACTCGCGGGTGCGGAGTTCTTGCGCTGGGGCTCCATTCACCGGAATAGCTACCTGAACTTCCCCGGGCGTCTCACCGCAGCTGGCACGCCACAGTCACGGCCCGATCTCTTCTTCGCAGGCCAGCTCACCGGAGTGGAGGGGTACACGGAGTCGGCTGCGAGCGGCATCCTGGCGGGTATCAACCTGGCGCGCTCGATCGAGGGGCGCGAGCCGGTGGTCCCTCCGCCCACCACGATGTTGGGCGCCCTCTTGCGCTACTTACGCGACGCCGACCCACGGCGCTTCCAGCCGATGAACTCGAACTGGGGGCTCGTGGACCCGCTCCCGACCGTCGTCCGCGACAAGGATCGCAAGCGCGAGCTCCTCGCTGAACGCGCCCAGGCGGACCTGGTGACATGGATGGACCAGCACGGGATCCCGGCGGCCGCGAGCTGACCCCGCATGAGCGTCGCAGCGCCGTCGACCGTCGAGGTGCAGGAGTTCTTGAAGCACTTGGCCGACGAGCGTCAGCTCTCCCCCAACACCGTGCGGGCCTACACCAAGGACCTAGCGGAGCTGGAAGCTTTCCTCGGCGACTACTTGGGGCGGGCCGTGTGGCGCTGGTCCGACGACGACGTCGACAGGCTCGCGCTCCGCGCGTTTCTGGGGTGGTGCGGGCGGCGGGGACTTTCCAAGCGATCTGCAGCGCGTAAGCTCGCCGCAGCCCGCACGTTCTTCCGCTACTTGCATGCGGAGGAACGCATCGAGTCGAGTCCCGGACGTTCGGTGCGGGGACCGAAGCTCGAGAAGAGGCTCCCTGGACACCTTTCGCGAGGGGACGTCGACGAGGTGTTCGCCGTCGCGGAGGCCAGGGCGAGCGAGAACACGCTCGCCGGCGCGCGCGGCCTGGTGATCCTGGAGGTTCTCTATGGAAGCGGGCTCCGACTCTCGGAGCTGCACGGCCTCGACGTGGGCACCATCGACGCCCGCGCGCGCCAGGTGCGGGTACTCGGGAAGGGGAGGAAGGAGCGCATCGTGCCCGTGACGGAGGCCGCGATCACAGCGATCCGCCGCTACGAACCGAGGCGCGCCGAGGTCGCCGACCGGACGAGCGGCGCGCTCCTGGTCAACGCCCGGGGAGGGCGGCTGTCCAAACGCTCGATCCAGGAGTCCGTGCGAAGGTCGTTCGAGGCGGCCGCGGGCGCCCGGGGCCTCTCCGCGCACGCGCTCCGCCACTCGTTCGCGACCCACCTCATGGAAGGGGGAGCCGACCTGCTGGCGGTGAAGGAGCTGCTCGGGCATGTGTCCCTGTCTACCACGCAGATCTACACCCACACAAGCAAGGAGCGGCTCCTCCGCGTGTACCGCGAGGCGCACCCCCGGTCGACCTAGCCCGGTCGCTGGACGGCAGCTCGCACCCTCATGTGCCCGTGGAGCCTGCCAGTTCGGCAGCGCTCTGGTTAGATTCCTCCCCCTCTTTCCCGGCGCCCTTCGCTCCATGCCCTCCGCCTCCGCACCCCCCCGAATGATCCGTTCCACCACCGTCCTCGCCGTTCGCAAGGACGGGAAGGTGGCCATGGGTGGGGACGGCCAGGTGACCCTGGGCGACATCGTGGTGAAGGGGAGTGCCCGGAAGGTCCGGTCGCTCAAGGACGGCAAGTTCCTCGCGGGTTTCGCGGGCGCGGTTGCCGACGCCTTCACGCTCTTCGAGAAGCTGGAGGAGAAGCTCGACCGTTATCCGGCCAACATGACGAAGGCCGTGGTCGAGTTGGCAAAGGACTGGAGGATGGACCGGTACCTGCGCCGGCTCGACGCCCTGCTCGCAGTGGCCGACGCGAACCACCTGTTCATGGTGAGCGGACAGGGTGACGTGATCGAGCCCGACGACGACGTGGTCGCGATCGGCTCAGGCGGCTCGTACGCCCTCTCCGCGGCACGTGCCCTCAAGCACCACTCCGATCTGGATGCGAAGACGATCGTACGTCGTTCGCTCGAGATCGCGGGCGAGATCTGCATCTACTCGAACCAGGACATCGTCGTGCTGGAGCTGGGGTCCGACGAGGCCAAAGGCGTATGACGCCCAAAGTGGTGGAACGGCCCATCGAGGAGCCGGTCCCGCAGGCCGCGCCCGAGTCCGATGACGTCTGGCTCGACGAGCTCACGCCTCGCCAGATCGTCGCCGAGCTCGACAAGTACATCGTCGGCCAAAACGATGCGAAGAAGGCGGTCGCCATCGCGCTCCGGAACCGCTGGCGGCGCCAGCGCGTCGAGGAGGAGATGCGCACGGAGATCTCCCCGAACAACCTGATCCTGATCGGGCCGACGGGTGTAGGAAAGACCGAGATCGCGCGTAGGCTTGCGCGCCTCGCAGGCGCACCTTTCCTCAAGGTGGAGGCCTCCAAGTTCACCGAGGTCGGCTACGTGGGGCGGGACGTCGAATCCATCGTGCGCGACCTCGTCGACATCGCCATCAACCTCGTACGTGCCGATCGCGAATACGACGTGCAGGACGTCGCCGAGGAGCGTGTCGAGAATCGCCTGCTCGATCTGCTGCTTCCGGCGACCAACCCGGAGCCCACACCGGGAGACGGGGCGGCCAAGCTGCCGCCGGTGTTCGTGGCCGGCCCGGAGGGGGTCGAACGTGAGGACGACCAGAGTATACCGGAGCGCCGTCAGCGCACCCGCGAGAAGCTCCGGAAGCTGCTCGTCGACGGGAAGCTCGAAGATCGGCTGATCGAGATCGAGGTGACGCAGGCGCCGTCGATCGAGGGGATGATGATTCCGATGGGGGGCGGTGAAGGGATGGATCACAACTTCACCGAGATGCTCCAGGACATGCTCCCCAAGAAGAAGAAGCGGCGCACGGTCTCGGTGGCGGAGGCCCGCCGCATCCTCCTCCAAGACGAGCTGGATCGGCTCGTCGACATGGACGAGGTGGTGAACGAGGCTCTCTACCGCGCCGAGGAGATGGGGATCGTCTTCATCGACGAGATCGACAAGGTGGCCGGGGAGCGGAGCGGCGCGGGACCGGATGTGAGCCGCGAGGGCGTGCAGCGCGACCTTCTGCCCATCGTCGAGGGCTCCACCGTGGCCACGAAGTACGGACTGGTCCGCACCGATCACGTCCTGTTCATCGCGGCGGGTGCGTTCCACGTGTCCAAGCCGTCGGACCTGATCCCTGAGCTCCAGGGACGCTTTCCCATCCGGGTGGAGCTGAAGAGCCTGGTCCAGGAGGACTTCGTCCGGATCCTGAAGGAGCCGAAGAACGCCCTGCTGGTGCAGTATCGTGCGCTCATCGAGACGGAGGGCGCCACCATCGACTTCACGGACGATGGCATCGAGGAGATCGCGACGATCGCGATGGGATTGAACGACCGCATGGAGAACATCGGCGCCCGACGGCTCCAGACGGTCATGACGACACTGCTCGAGAACGTGATGTTCGACCTTCCCGAGAGCACGCTCGGCCACGTCCACGTAGATCGGGACTTCGTCCGCGACCGCCTGAAGAAGGTGTCCGAGGACGAGGATCTGAGCCGCTTCATCCTCTAATCGCCCTTCATATGGCCAAACACCGCGACTTCCTGGCGATCACGGACTTCTCCACCGCCGAGCTCCTCGCACTCCTCGACCGCGCTGCCAATCTCAAGGCTGGCATGGACAAGTCGAAGCTCGCAGGGAAGAGCCTGGCGATGATCTTCCGGAAGAGCTCGACGCGCACACGAGTCTCCTTCGAAGTCGCCATGACGCAGCTCGGCGGTCACGCCATCTTCCTGTCCGACAAGGACAGCCAGATCGGGCGTGGCGAGACCGTCTCGGACACGGCCGGCGTCCTGTCGCGCTACGTGGACGCCATCACGATACGCACGTTCGCGCACGCCGAAGTCGAGGAGCTCGCCGAGCACGCCTCGGTTCCGGTCGTCAACGCTCTCACTGACCTGCTGCACCCCTGTCAGGTCATCGCGGACCTACAGACCGTCGCGGCCGAGTTCGGTTCCGATTTCGGTGACCGTACGGTTGCCTGGATCGGGGACGGCAACAACATGGCGAACTCCTGGATCAACGCCGCGCTCAGGCTGGGCTTCGATCTGCGTCTCGCGTGTCCTGAGGGGTACGACCCCGACCCAGCGATCCTCGCCCGCGCCCAGAAGGC
>JBEBGN010000198.1:0-5436 GCA_040081395.1 Longimicrobiales bacterium | reverse complement strand
CGGCGCCGCTAAGCGAGGCTGCTCGGGCGAAAGAGTACCGGCCCGGCTGGAGTCGTCACGGGCTCAGGCTCCTTTGCCGACGCCACCAGGCCCCACGGGACCGACCTACATTTCGGTATGCAGCGGCGTCCTACCGTGCTCCCGTGCACAAAGGGTAGTTTGCACCTCCGACCCTGATCGACGCACGGATGGTGACAGGCTCGGATCGCTCACCCCTCGCCGGCTCCGCACTCCGTGTCGATTCTCAACACCTCCTACGACTCTGGCCCCTTTTTCGACGAGATGTTCGCGGCCAGCAGTGTAGACGCTGTCAGACCCCACTATCGACGGCTGGCCGAGCGCCTCGGCACGCTTCCGCTCGAAGAGTTCGACGAGCGTCGCGCCACCGTCGATCTCGCGTTCCTTCGCCGCGGGGTGACCTTCACCGTCTACAGCGACACCCAGGGCACCGAGCGCATCTTCCCGTTCGACCTCATTCCCCGGGTGATTCCAGCCACGGAGTGGGCGAGAATCGAGGCTGGACTGATCCAGCGCATCACGGCGCTCAATCTCTTCCTCGACGACGTCTACCACGGACAGAAGGCGCTGAAGGACAAGATCGTCCCGCCTGCACTCGTCCTGGGCGCCAAACACTTCCGGCGCGCGTTCATGAACTTCTCGGTGCCGCGAGGCATCTATGTGCACGTGTGCGGAACGGACCTCATTCGCGACGACGCCGGCAACTACCTGGTGCTCGAGGACAACCTCCGTTGCCCGTCCGGCGCCAGCTACATGCAGGAGAACCGCGCCGCGATGCGGCGCGCATTCCCCCATCTCTTCCAGAGCTATGGTGTCCGTGCGGTGGAGGGGTACGCCGACGAGCTGCTGAAGGCTCTTCTACATCTCGCACCTGACGGCGACGAGAAGCCCAACGTCGTGCTCCTGACCCCGGGCGCCTTCAACAGCGCGTACTTCGAGCACTGCTTCCTCGCACGCCAGATGGGGATTCCCATCGTCGAGGGACGAGACCTGGTCGTACGCGATTCGCGCGTGTTCATGCGCACGACGGCCGGCCTCATGCCCGTTCACGTGATCTATCGGAGGATCGACGACGACTTCCTGGACCCGACGGTCTTCCGCACGGACTCGATTCTCGGAGTCCCCGGTCTGGTGAACGCGTACCGGGCAGGCCATGTCGCGCTCGCGAATTCCATCGGCACGGGCGTAGCCGACGACAAGGTCATCTACGCGTACGTGCCGAAGCTGATCAAGTACTATCTGGGCGAAGACGCCATTCTCCCGAACGTCAACACCTATCTGGCCTCCGAGCCCCTCGACCGGAAGTTCATTCTCGAGAACATCGAGAAGCTCGTCGTGAAGGCGGCCAACGAGGCGGGCGGGTACGGCATGTTGATCGGACCTGCGTCCTCCAAGGCGGAGTGCGAGGAGTTTCGGCGACAGGTCGCCGCCGACCCGCGCAACTTCATCGCGCAGGATCCGATCATGCTGTCGCGCTCGCCGACCTGGTGCGACGGCCAGCTCGAAGGCCGCCACATCGACCTGCGTCCCTACATCCTGTACGGCGAGAAGATCACGGTCACGCCCGGCGGCCTCACGCGAGTCGCGCTGCGGAAGGGCTCGCTGGTGGTCAACTCTTCCCAAGGCGGCGGCTCCAAGGACACCTGGGTACTCATGGGGGACGAATGACCTCCTCCACCCGCCGCGCCGCGCCGCCACCGCTCCGTCCGCAAGCGACGGTCATGCTGTCTCGCGTCGCGCACTCGCTCTATTGGATGAGCCGCTATATCGAGCGCGCCGAGAACGTAGCCAGGCTGCTCGACGTGAACCTCCAGTTCCTGACCGACTTCCAGGAAGGCGGCAGCGCCCGGCTCAACACGTGGGAGTCCTTGATCCTGAGCACGGGGGACCAGGAGCTCTTCGCCGAGCATTACGACGCAGCAGACAGTCGCAGCGTGACCGAGTTTCTCGCCTTCGACCTGCGCAACCCCGGCTCCATCCTCTCGAGCGTATACGCCGCGAGAGAGAACGCTCGCATGATCCGCGATCAGATCTCCCTGGAGATGTGGGAGACGATCAACGAACTGCACCTCCTCCTCAAGACGAAGAGCACCGCCAAGGTGTGGGCCGCCGGCCCGCAGGAGTTCTTCGCCAAGATCAGCCGCGCCTCGCACCTGTTCCAAGGCCTCACCGCTGCCACCTACTCCAGGAGCGAGGGCTGGGAGTTCATTCAGTTCGGCAAGTACATGGAGCGCGCCGACAAGACCACGCGAATTCTCGACGTGAAGTACCACATTTTGCTGCCGAGCGCCGCGGACGTGGGCGGAGCCCTCGACACCGCGCAGTGGCAGGCGGTGCTCCGTTCGGCTTCAGCGCTCGAAGCGTACCGGCGATACTACGTACGTGAGATCCTCGCGTGGAAAGCCGCGGAGTTCCTGATCTTCTCCGAGTCCTTCCCCAGGTCGCTCCACTTCTGCGTCGCCCAGATCGACGAATATCTCCGGAAGATCCTGGGTGAGACCGGCAACCGCCCACGCTCGCCCGCAGCCCGCGGGTCGCGACGCCTGCTCGCGGACCTCCAGTCTCTCACGATCACCGACGTGCTCGACAAGGGATTGCACGAGTTCCTGACCGACTTCCAGGCGACGCTCGCCGAGATCGGCGACGAGGTCGTGCAAACGTCGATGTTCTATCCGGCGGAGTCGTCATTGGATGAGCAGCAACAGCAGCAACAGCAACAGCAACAGCAGCAACAGCAACAGCAACCACGCTAGGCTGTCGCGAGGCCAGACCTCATGCTCCTCAACATCCTCCACCGAACGACCTTCCGGTACGCGGGGAACGCGCATGACAGCTTCAACGAGGCTCGTCTACGCCCCCTCGATGACGGGACGCAGCACTGTCACGATTTCAACCTGCGCATCTCACCCGCAGCGGTCGATCGCGAGTTCGAGGACTTCTACGGCAACGCAGTGCACTACTTCGAGGTCATCGCATCTCACAAGCGGCTGATCGTCGAGGCGACCTCCACGGTCGAGACGATCCCGATGCCGGACCGACCGATCGTGCCGCTCGCATCACGTGCCGACCTCGAGCAGTCCTCCGAGCGGGAGATGCTTGCCGAATTCTACGGCGAGTCGCCCTACGTTCCCTTGGGCGAGGAGCTGCGGCGCGAGGCGGAGGTGGCACTGGCGACGGGTCGGAGTGATGTATGGACCGACGTGCGGCGCCTAGGCGCCCACATACACGAGACCGTCGCCTACCGCCCCCGGGTCACGGGCGTGGACACCATCGCCACGGACGTGCTCGACATCCGCATGGGCGTGTGCCAGGACTTCGCGCACCTGCACCTCGGTCTGTGCCGCAGCTTGGGCATCCCGGCCCGCTACGTGAGCGGATATTTCTTCAACAACGCGCTCCGTCCTCGCGAGGTCGAAGCCTCGCACGCATGGATCGAGGCGTGGATCCCCGGCTTCGGCTGGGCATCCTTCGATCCGACGCACGACCGCGTCGCGGACGACCGCTACGTGCGACTGGCGATCGGCAGAGACTACGCCGACATCCGCCCGGTGAACGGAACGTATCGCGGCGCACCCACCCGTTCGATGAAGGTCGACGTCACCGTGCGTGAAGCCTCGCACGCCACGGCGACCCCCTGACGCGCTGGTAGCCGGCAATGTTTCTCCGCATTGCCCACCACACGCGCTACGACTACTCGCACGCGGTGTCCTTCGCACCGCACGCGCTCTACCTGCGGCCGCGAGAAACGTCGCGGCATCGCCTGCACCACTTCGCGATCGAGATCGAGCCGGCCGCGCGGCGCGTGGCCACCACCGATCCACTCGACAACGCGCTCGACTGGGCCTACTTCCCCGTCGGGAGTCTGGATACGCGACTCGAGGTCCGCACCGACGTCATGGTGGAGACGCTCGACGAGAATCCGTTCGACTTCTTCTTGAAGCCGGCCGCGTCGACCTTCCCCTTCGAGTACGAACTCTCGGAGCGCACCGCGCTCATTCCCACCCTCACGCCGCGCGCTGACAGCCCGCCCGCGGCGGATCTCCGAGCCTGGCTCGACCGGCATTATCCCAGCCGACCGCAGGAGACCATCGCGTTCCTGATGGGACTCAACCAAGCGGTCCACGGCGCGCTCTCCTACACCGTGCGCGAGGAGCAAGGGATCCAGTCGGCGCGCGACACGATGGCGCTCGGGAGCGGTTCGTGCCGCGACTTCGCGGTTCTGTTCATCGAGCTCTGTCGGTCGCTCGGGCTCGCCGCGCGCTTCGTGAGCGGATACGTATTCGAACCCGGCGCCGCAGGACCCTCGCCCGCCGTGACGCCCGCCATGCACGCGTGGGCCGAGGTCTACCTGCCGGGCGCCGGTTGGCGCGGGCTGGACGCTGCCCGGGGCATCATCTGCGACGACGCGTTCGTTCCGGTCGCGCACGCGGCGTTCGCCGAGAACGTGAACCCTATCCAGGGCACATTCTTCGGACCGAGCGAAACGACTTCGCGGCTGACGACCTCGCTTTCCGTGGAGAGGCTCTAGAACCATGGCGAACGCCCCCTACACCGCCGGTAGGTGGAAGAAGATTCTCGCCTGCGGCCGCTCCGTCGAGGCGTCGCTCGAACGCTCTGGCGTCCTCCTCACGATGGGTGGCGAGCCGACCTTCGTACCCTCGTCCCCGGACGGCGCCGAGTGGCTGACAGACGCGCTGGGTCCCACGAAGCTGGGGTACGCTCGTCGCCTCGGGCACGAGCTCGTGCGCACCGCGTTCCCCGGCGCCGTCCTCCTCGAGACGTCCGGGAAGCTCTATCCGAGCGAACCGCTCCCGCGCTGGGCACTCCTCATCCAGTGGCTTGCGGACGGGAGCCCGATCTGGCGTGACCTCCGTCGCCTGCGTGCCGACGGCCAGTCGGGTGCGAACGCCCCGGGCACCTGCGGGACCTTCATTGTGTCGCTTGCTCGTGCTCTCGCGCTCGACCCCGCGCGCGTGCTGCCACTCGCGGAGGCGCATGAACCCAATGAGACGCTGGGCTTCGTCCTCCCGCTGGATCACGACGGGGCAAAGTGGATCACCGATGACTGGGCACCGTACCTGGGCACCGGGCCAGTGGTGCTGGTGGACGGCGACAGCGTGGCCGGCCTCCGGCTTCCCTTGGGCGAGCTCGGCGACGACAGCGTCCGCCGCGCCCTGACCGCAGAGGTCAGGGACGGAGCCCTCACCATCTTCGTGCCGCCGCTCCTGCTCGCCGACTACGTGGCACTGCTCAGCGCGATCGAGAGTACCCTGGAGCGGCTCGACCTAGGTGACGTCGTCCTGGCCGGCTACGCACCACCCCCCGACCCCGCACTGCCCACCGTCGGCCTGGCGAGCGACCCCGGCGTACTCGAGGTCAACCTGTCTCCGTGCGCCACCTGGGCGGAGTACGACGCGC
>JBEBGN010000197.1:0-5458 GCA_040081395.1 Longimicrobiales bacterium | reverse complement strand
TTCGAGAGGCTCTGCGGCAATGGTGTCTCCCACGCGCAGATCGCCGCGGTCATGGATGCCGACGACGTCACCCGCCACCGCCGTATCGCCGTGGCTCCGCTCGGACCCGAAGAAGGTCTGCGGCCGAGCGAGGCGGAGCGTGCGCCTGGTCCTGGAAACAGTCGCTTGCATGCCCGCTTCGAAGCGGCCAGAACATACCCGTAGGAAAGCGATACGGTCACGGTGCTTCGGATCCATGTTCGCCTGAATCTTGAAGACGAAGCCCGAGAATGGCCCTTGAACCGGATCGATCGGCCCCCGGTCGCTCTGTCGAGCCGACGGAGGCGGCGCGTGCTCGAGGAAGTGCCGAAGCAGCAATTCGACACCCACGTTGGTCAGTGCGCTGCCGAAGAAGACCGGGCTGGCCTCCCCTCGGGCGACGCCTTCCATGTCGAACGTCTCACCGGCCGCATCCAACAGGGCGAGTTGATCGCGGAGTGGGGTGAGGATCTCCGCCTCCAAGAGGCGATCCAGCGCGGGGTCAGCCAGCGCCAGCGTCTCCACTTCCGCGCGTGACGCACCGTGATCCTCGGCGCGATGATAGAGGTGAACGGTACGGTCGCTTCGGTCCACGAGTCCTACGAGACGACTGTCGCGCATGATCGGCCACGTATAGGCGAAGCAGCGCAGTCCGAGGTCCGCCTGTACGTCGTCGATGAGCGCGAGCGGGTCGACGCCCGCTCGGTCGCATTTGTTGACGAACGTGAAGATCGGGAGGCGGCGCTTCCGGCATACGCTGAACAGCTGGCGAGTGCGCTCCTCCACCCCCTTTCGGTTGTCGAGCAACATGACCGCGCTATCGGCCGCGGTGAGTGCGCGATACGTGTCCTCCGAGAAGTCCTCGTGGCCGGGGGTGTCCAGCAGATTGATGCGGAAGCCCTGGTAGTCGAGCTGCAGCACACTGGCAGTGATCGAGATGCCGCGCTCTTGCTCCATGGCCATCCAATCCGACGTGGCATGGCGCGTGGCGCGGCGGGCCTTCACCGACCCCGCCGTATGGATGGCACCTCCATACAGAAGGAGCTTCTCCGTCAACGTGGTCTTGCCGGCGTCCGGGTGGCTGATGATCGCGAAGGTCCGGCGCCGCGCGACCTCGGCGGATAGCGCGGTCTCGGCATCCGATCGGGTCATCGGGCCAGGATCACTCGGGGCAGACGCCCTGGGCTCGCTCGGCCAAGTCATACCGCGCTCCGACTCTTGGATCAGCGGAAGCCCCGCCTGATGCGGGGCGTCCCGGAACGTGGCGCGCGTGTCACCACGCGAGGCCTCGACGTCGCAGGATAACGGACAGGCGATCCCGGCTCAACGCCCGGCTCGGCATACCCCCTTCGTGGTCCGCGCGAGTTTCGACCCCACCGCCCCAGAACGCGAGGCCCCATAAAACAGGATGCCCGGGCCGATCCCTCGGCCCGGGCATCCTTCTGCGGTCCAGCGGACCTCGTATCAGCCCTCGATCGGTATCCGCAGCAACGTGTTCGCCCACTCCAGCAGGATCTCGCCACCGGGCTCGCCGCCCGCGGCCTCCTCGAATTCGTACGTGAGCTGCTCGACCATCTCAGGGAGGGGCTGCGGAACCACGGTGAAGCTGCCGATCTCGGTCGAGCGGACTGCGGCGTCGATCTCAATGCCCCAGCGCTGCCAATTCGTGTTGATGAAGAACTGCCATTCGTTCTGACCCGGAATCGCGTACAGCGAGTAGCTGCCGGGTTCGAGCGCGACGCCGCCCAAGTTGGCACGGGCGCTCAAGTGCAGGGTGGTGGGCTCGTCTGCGCCGATCCGCCACGGCACGCCGTACGGCACCAGGCCGCCCATGATCTCCCGACCGCGCGCCGAAGGTGCGCCGTAGCAAAGGAGGGCTGGGTTGGCCCCGAGGTTGAAGCTCAGCGTCGTGTGCGGGCTCACCCGCGCAGCCGCTTCCGTCGGGGTCGCGCCGGCGAGGTAGCAGGACAACCCGCCCGGGGTCGCCGCCTCGGCCGCAACGCCTTCCGGCGCTGCGTCCATGTCCATGTCGTCCATCGCCGCCTCTTGCCCGCCGCAAGCGGCAAGCACGCTCAGGAGGCCAAGGGCGGGGAGCAGGGTGGAAAACCGTTTCATCGATCATTCTCCTCGAGAATCAAAAACTCACGTGGGGTCCGGACAGAAAGATCGAGCGACGCCCGGGCGGAGTCCAGGAAGCGCGGGGTCGGCCTCTCCGAACGCGCTGGCCTGGGGGGTCGGGACCCTGGCTCGAGCGTTCGGCCCCGCTGGGCTTCCTGCTGGAAGCCGAGAGGGCCCCCGGGGCCTTAGTAGGGCGGCGGGAATGACGGCGGCCTTCAGCCCCCCTCGGCTCCTCGGTAGGACGCGTGGTCACCGTCAGCCGACCCGCTCGTCGGCGCGACCCCGCTCCGCGTCCCGCTTCGCGGTCTGCGCGGGTTCGATTCCCGCCGCTCGACCCGTGAATCAAGGACTGCGTCGAAGGCGCTTCATCCTCTTGAATTGGGGTGGCGACGCCCCCCCCGTCTGTGACGAGTCCACGAGCAAGCTCGCGCGAACCGCCGCGTTCCGTCGGACTTTCGCCGGAGAGACCCTACGTCTACTGTGGCGCGTCCCGAGCGAAGGGTTGCCAGGTCCCATGAGCGTCGACGCGATCTCGCACCTGAACGCCGCGCTCGCGGGCCGGTACGTGATCGAGCGTCGGCTCGGAGAGGGCGGCATGGCGACCGTATACCTCGCCGCCGATTTCCGCCATCAGCGTAAGGTCGCGCTCAAGGTGCTCAAGCCCGAGCTCGCCGCGGTGGTGGGGGCCGAGCGCTTCCTGGCCGAGATCAAGACGACGGCGAACCTGCAGCACCCGCACATCCTGCCGCTGTTCGACTCGGGCGTGGCCGGCAGCTTCCTCTTCTACGTGATGCCATCGGTGGAGGGGGAGAGCCTGCGTGAGCGGCTCGACCGCGAGCATCAGCTCCCCGTGAGCGAGGCGGTCGCGATCGCGACGAGCGTGGCCGAGGCACTCGACTACGCGCACCGTCACGGGGTGATCCATCGGGACATCAAGCCCGCCAACATCCTACTGCAGGACGGAAAGCCGGTCCTTTCCGACTTCGGGATCGCGCTGGCCGTGGGCGTGGCGGGAGGCGGCCGCCTCACCGAAACCGGTCTGTCGCTCGGGACGCCGCACTACATGAGCCCCGAGCAGGCGACCGGCGACCAACACGTCTACGCAGCGACGGACATCTACGCACTCGGCTGCGTGCTCTACGAGATGCTCGTCGGGGATCCGCCGTACACGGGGAGCACCGCGCAGGCCGTGCTGGGCAAGATCATCCAGGGCGAGCCGGTATCCGCGGCCAAGTCCCGCCGCACGGTGCCACCGCACATCGACTCCGTGATTCGCAGAGCGATCGAAAGGCACGCCGCGGATCGCTTCGCCACCGCCAGGGACTTTGCGGCCGCCCTGGCCAACCCGTCCTTCCGCCACGGTGAGGCCGGAGCCGCGGCCCGAGTCCGTGAAGGGGTGTGGAAGCCGCTGGCGCTCGCCGCGAGCGCCTCGGCGATCGCATTGGCGAGTGTCCTCACGTGGGCGCTCCTGCGACCCGCGACGCCCTTGCCCGTCGAGCGGTACGAGTCTCCGTTCCGCGCGGGGCAAGAGCCCGTGTACCTCAACCCCGGAGGGTTCCGCCTCTCCCCCGACGGATCCCTATTGGCCTATCTAGGACCCGTCCCGGACGCCGCCGGAAGTCAGCTCTGGGTCCGACGCTGGGACGATCCCGAGGCCGTTCCCGTGAGGGGCACGGCGGGCGCCGTGGAGGTCGCGGTGTCCCCTGACGGACGCGAGTTGGCCTTCAGCCAGGGCGGCGAGCTGAAGGTTCTGGCGCTCGAGGGGGGCCCCTCGCGCGTTCTGGCTGGCGATGTCGTGAGCGTGGTGCGATGGCACGCGGACGACTACATCTCGTTCGTCACGCCCGACGGCGATGCGGTTCGCGTACCCGCAGCGGGCGGCGCCGTGGAGTTGGTGTCGGCGGCGCGGGAGGGCGAGGCACGGCGCTACCTCCTCCAGAGCCTGCCCGGAGGCGACAGGGCGTTGGTGGGCGTGCAGCTCTTGAACCAAGCGTACGAGCTGCATGCTGTCGACCTCGGCACGGGAGAGTCCGTGTTCCTCACATCCGGGATCGTAGCGTACTACACCGACACGGGTCACCTCGTGTTTTCTTCCGACGGAGCGTTGATGGCCGCTCCGTTCGACGCGCGCGCGATGGAGCTGACAGGACCCCCGGTCGCGCTCGTGGACGGAATCACCGCGTATTCGCTCTCCACGAACGGCAGGCTCGCCTATTCCGGAGGGGGTACCGCGAGCACGGGTACGGAGCTGATCTGGGTGACGCGGTCGGGTGACGCGACCCCGGTGGAGAGCGGCTGGACGTTCGACCGGGGCGGGGGAAACCCCGGCTGGTCGCTCTCCCCAGACGGAACCCGCATCGCGGTCCAGCAGATGAGTCCGGGCGGCAACTTGGACATTTGGATCAAGGACCTCCCGGCCGGTCCGCTCCGGCGCCTGACGTTCGACCAAGCCGAGCAGAGGGCTCCGTTCTGGACGCCCGACGGTGCTCGGGTCACTTACTTCTCGGGGCCGGCGGGGACCCTAGGTAGCGGAGACGTGTGGTGGAGCCGTGCCGACGGCACTGGCCAGCCCGAGCTGATTCTCGCCGCCATGCCGGGCTTCGCTCAGGGTTCTTGGAGTCCCGACGCGAGCGCGCTCGGGCTCCGCAACGCCTCCGCAATCATTCCCGGGCAGCCAGTGGCCGAAAACCTCCTCATGTTCCGCCCGACCATCGATACGGCCGCGCTGCCGCTCCTAGCTGCCGCCGCATACGCGGAGCGGGACCCCGCCATCTCGCGCGACGGGCGTTGGATCGCATACTCGTCCAATGAGACTGGGCGACAGGAAGTCTTCGTGCGCCCGTTTCCGGACGTCGATGCTGCAAAGATCCAGGTCTCGACGGACGGGGGCAGCGGACCGCTTTGGTCGCGCGACGGCCGTGAACTCTTCTACATCGATGGGGCGCGCAGGCTCGTCGCCGTTCGCTTCGACGCGAGCAGCGGCTTCGCAGTCACGGCTCAGGAGAGGCTCTTCGAGATCCCGCCGAGTCACATCGGCGGGCTCGGCGTCACCACCGTCGACGTCACGCCCGACGGCGAGCGGTTCCTGATGGGGCGATCAGTGGCGGGCTCGGACGGTGTTCCCGACGGGCCGAGACTCGTGCTCGTCCACAACTTCTTCGAAGAGCTGCGGCGGCGCGTTCCACGGTAGCCGCTTCTCGTGGAGCGGACTCCAACCGGCCTGCTCGTCAGCGCGCCCCCGCTATCGGTCCCGTCGCTGCGCTCCGGTCCCGGCGGGTTCGATTCCCGCCGCTCGACCCTCTCTGGCCCCAAAGAAATAAAT
>JBEBGN010000046.1:0-19475 GCA_040081395.1 Longimicrobiales bacterium | reverse complement strand
TTGGGGGCATGGTCCCGACCGGGTTGGGGGAGCGGACCGGGCGGTGGGGTTTGGCCGTCGTGGTCTTCCTGCACGCGCTGCTTCATCTGCTGGGCGCGGCCAAGGGCTTGGGGTTGGCGGAAGTGCCCGCCCTGGCGTTGCCGGTTTCTCGGCTCGGTGGCCTAGCATGGTTGGTTGCGGGGGCTGGCCTGATGGCCACCGTGTACAGGTTGGGGTCGCGACGCGCGTCGTGGTGGGCGATCGGTATTCCGGCGGCGACGCTATCCCAGGTGATGATCCTCACGGCGTGGGCCGATGCGCGCTGGGGCACGTTGATCAACCTGTTGGTACTGGCGGTCGCGGCGCACGCGTTGGCATCGAGGGGTCCATGGAGCCTGCGCGCCGCGTACCGTTCGGAGGTCGATGTGAGACTCCGTCGCCGGGAGTTGCCGGTGCCGCTCACCGACGCCGACGCCGCGCATCTTCCGGAGCCCGTGCGCCGGTATCTGCGCGCGTCGGGTGCGATCGGTCGGGCGAGGCCCGCTCACCTTCGGGCCGTGTGGGCGGGTAAGATCCGCGCAGGTTCGACCGATCCCTGGATGGCCTTCACCGCCGAGCAGTACAACTTCGTCGACGAACCCGCGCGCTTTTTCTGGATGAGCGCGCGGCGTGCGGGCGTCCCGGTCGATGTCCTGCATGAATTCGAGGGGGGCGAGGCCAAGATGCGCGCCCGCATCCTTTCGGCCTTCTCGGTCGTGGACGCGCGAGGTTCCGAGGCGACCCGCGCGGAGACGGTGACGCTGCTCAACGACCTGTGTTTGCTTGCCCCGGGCGCGCTGGTCGGACCTGCGTTCGGCTGGGAGGTGATCGACGGTCGCTCAGCCCGCGTGCGCTACACGGTCGGGAGCAACGCGGTGAGCGCCGTGCTCCACTTCGACGATTCCGGTGACCTGATGGACTTCGTCTCGGACGATCGTCTCGTGGCTTCCCCGGACGGCAGGACGTTCACGCCCCGGCGCTGGTCGACTCCGGTGTCGTCGTATCAGTCGCTGGATGGTGTTCGCGTCACGCGCCATGGCGAGGGTCGCTGGCACCCGCCCGGCGAGTCGCCCTTCACCTACATCGACCTCGATCTGCTGGAGCTGGAGGTCGCGCCGCACTGAGGCGCGTCCGGTGTCGACGGGACTGCCGTCAGCGGTACACTTCCAGGAACCGCTCCAGCATCCGGTAGGTGAGACCCCAGACGTGCTCGCCGAGCACCTGGTAGGAGGGGAAGTTGCGCGGCCCACCCGGGAGGGGGATCTCCACCTCGGAGCGGGCGGATGGGGACCGCAGCTCGGCCACGCTGACCCAGTAGACGCGCTCGACTTCGCGGCTCGCCACGCGCGCCTCGGTATGAGCGGGCACACCGAAGACGAAGGGCGAGATGGTCAGCTTGGGTAGCCTGGGGCTCATCGGGGCGACCTCGTCGAGGCGCCCCAGAGGCCTGCCGTCGGCGACCAGGTCCACCCCGGTCTCTTCGAGTGTCTCGCGCCTGGCGGTCTGTAGGAGATCGATGTCCGCTTCGTCGCGCCGGCCTCCGGGCAAGGCCATGTGCCCCGACCAGGGGTCGCGTTCCGACGTGGCGCGTTTGATGAGCAAGAGCTCGAGCGGATCCCGAGCGCGCAGGACGAGCGCGACCGCGGCTTGGAGATATCCGCCCTCGAGGACGAGGGGGTCGTTCGGGTCGCCCGCGTAGGACGCGAGCGCTTCGGAGAGTACCCAGAAGCGCGGATCGGTCTCGAGCGGGCCCCCTGGTGTCACACGCCCTTCCGTTCCGGTCCCCAGATGAGCTTGTGCATCTGCACCTGGAAGCGAACCGGGAGCGCGTCCTCGAGCACCCAACCCGCGAGCTCCTCCAGGTCGATCGCCCCCCACACGGGAGAGATCAGGAGCGCGCGCAGCGAGCCCTCCTCGACCCGCCGGTCGAGGCCGCGCTCGCGGATGGCCGCACGCGTCCACTCGTAGTCTGCGCGGTTCTTCACCACGAACTTCACTTCGTCGCGACCCGTGAGATGGTCGAGGTTCTGCCACCGGTTGCGGTGGCTCTCACCAGAGCCGGGGCACTTGAGATCCATGATCTTGTGCACCCGCTGGTCCAGCGGGGCGACGTCGATCGCTCCGGACGTCTCGACCAAGACGGTGTATCCTTGGGACAGTAGGCGTTCCGTCAGCTCGTAGGCTGCGGGATGGGCCAAGGGCTCGCCACCCGTGACCTCGACCACCTTGGCTGGGAAGGCGGCGACCCGGGCGAGGACGTCGTCCAGGGTCATGCGCTCGCCACCGTGGAACGCGTAGGCGGTGTCGCACCAGGTGCATCGCAGCGGGCACCCCGTGAGACGTACGAACGTGCACGGCACTCCCGCCCAGGTGGACTCCCCCTGGATCGAATGGAAGATCTCGGTGACCTGCACCGAGCGCTCGGCCGTCGTCACGCGCTACCCTCGGCTACAGCGCGCGTGACGGCCTCGCCGAGGAGGTGCTGCACCTCGAGCAGCGTGAGCTCGCCGAGGCGCTGGATGGCCTCGTCGTGGCTCGTGCACTCGACCAGCGTAGGCGTCTCCACGTGCCCCACGATACCGACTCCCGTTTGGGCCCAACGCAGGAACACCAAGTAGCCGGCGTAGGGTGACCTGAGATTCGAGGTCTTCTCGGTTTCCGGCGAAACGGTGTACGGATGCCCATCGGGACCGGTGTACGCTGGTGGCCGATCGTGAACCGCGAAGTAGCCGCCGAGCGTCGAGTCGTCCGCGAGCTCCGCTCCGTGCTCGTCCGTGGGGGTCGGGGGCATGGAAACGAATCTAGCCTTCCGAGGGAGCCGCCGGACGGGGCGGCGTCGGTTGGTTGTGAGCGCCCGGCAGCCTGCCTAGACTTGGCTCCGCAACGACCCCGAGGGAGCCGTCCCGATGCCCAAGACGATGCGCGCGGCGGTCTTCTCCGAGTTCGGGGGACCCGAGGTGGTGGAGCTCCGCAAGGCTCCGCTTCCGGAGCCCCGCGCCGGCGAGGTGCGGGTGAAGGTCGAGGCGTCCTCGATGAACCACCTCGATCTCTGGGTCCGGCGTGGTCTACCGATCGAAACACCGATGCCGCACATCGGCGGCGCGGACGTCGCTGGCGTGGTCGACGCGGTCGGCCCCGGCGCGGAGCACGTCCCGATCGGTACGCGCGTGGTCGTCGATCCGTCGCTCGGCTATGTCTGGTACGAGGGTCAGGACCAGGGCGAGTCGTTCCCGTGGCCGCCGCTGCGGCTCATCGGCGAGCACACGCAGGGCGGGTTCGCCGAATATGCCGTGGTGCCCGCGTCCAACCTCTTGGAGATCCCGAAGGAGTTCAGCTGCGTGGACGCGGCGGCGGCCGGCCTCGTCTTCGTGACCGCATGGCGCGCCCTGATGAGCCGGGGACGCCTGTGCCCGGGCGAGCGCGTGCTGATCACGGGGGCATCGGGTGGCGTCGGAACGGCAGCGGTACAGATCGCCGCGCGGGCAGGCGCGAGGGTCCTCGCGGTCACCTCCGGTCCCAGGAAGGTGGCCCTCCTGAAGGGCCTCGGCGCCGAGACGGTGTATGACCGACTCGCGGTCGACTTCTCACGCGAGGCCTGGCGTGACACGGGCAAACGCGGAGTCGATCTGATCTTCGACACCGTGGGCGAGGCGGTGTGGGCAGGGTGCCTGCGCGCACTCGCGCCCTGTGGTCGACTCGTCACGTCGGGTGCCACGACGGGCTCGCATGGCGTGACGGAACTTCGGCTCGTGTTCTGGAAGCAGCTCTCCATCATCGGGAGCACCATGGGTACGCCCACCGAGTACCGGCAGGTCATGCGGCAGGTCTTTTCCGGAGCGTTGCACCCGGTGGTGCACGAGGTGGTGCCCCTCGCGGAGGCACGGCGGGCGCATGAACTCCTGGAGAGCGGCCAGGTCTTCGGGAAGCTGGTGATCGTGCCGTGACCCTCCGCGACGCTCAGGCTCAGGTCGATGCATGGATCTCGCAGTTCGAGGAGGGCTACTGGCCCCCGCTTTCGAACTTGGCCCGCCTCACCGAAGAGGTAGGGGAGTTGGCACGCGAGATGAACCACCGCTTCGGTCACAAGCCGAAGAAGGCCGACGAGCCCGATCAGGATCTGGCGATCGAGCTGGCGGACGTGCTTTTCGTGCTCCTAGTGATCGCGAACGAACAGGAGATCGATCTGGAGGAAGCCCTGGAGCGGGTCCTGGTGAAGTACCGCACCCGCGACGCGGAGCGCTGGACACCGGTTCGTCCGTAGGGTCGCCGTGGTGTTCCCTCTGCTGCTGGCGCTTCCGTGGCTGGGGGTGATCGCGTTCTTGGCCTTCGTCGCGCGACCGCCGAGCGAGTTACCTCCGGCCAGGCCGCGCGCTCGCACGAGCCGCTTCGTGAGCGTCATCGTGCCGGCTCGCAATGAATCAGCCAACATCGAAGCGTGCATCCGTTCGATCTCGGCATCCGCGGGCGTCGATTTCGAGATCGTCGTGGTGGACGATCGGAGCGACGACGGCACCGCTGACCTGGTGCGGTCGCTCGGAGCGGGGAACGCCCGCCGCCTCCGTCTGGTCACGGGCACCGAGCTTCCCGACGGGTGGCTGGGTAAGCCGTGGGCCTGCACGCAGGGGGCCGCCGTGGCGGAGGGGGACTTGCTCCTGTTCACCGACGCGGACACGCGGCACGGCCCGGATCTGCTGGCGCGTGCCGTGCGCGGCCTCGAAGAGGAGGACGCCGATCTGCTCACCGTGATGGGACGCCAGATCCTCGAGACCTTCTGGGAGCGTGTCGTGCAGCCTCAGATCTTCATGCTGATGCTGTTCCGCTTCCCGCGCCTCGAGCCGATGGCGAGGAGTGCGAACTGGAGGAACGCCATCGCCAACGGCCAATACATGCTCTTTCCCCGAGCCAGCTACGAAGCGCATGGCGGTCACGCGGCCGTTCGCGACGAGGTCGCTGAGGACCTGGCGCTGGCGCAACACGTGAAGCGGTCGGGCGGAAAGCTCCGCATCCGCGCCGCCCAGACCGATCTCGGCACGCGCATGTATCGCTCGCTCCCGCACATGATCGAGGGGTGGTCCAAGAATCTGGTCATGGGCGGTCTCCAGAGCGTGCCGCCGTGGCTGCGTCTGGTCACGCTGCCTCTCTCGCTGCTGACGGGGGTCACGCTCTGGCTCGCGCCGCCGATGGTCTTGGTGGCTGCGTTGGCGGGGGTGGGAGGCATGGGCCTCCTGACGTGGTCCGTCGTCGCTACCGGACTCTCCGCGGCGATCTGGACGGCGTTCTCCCGGTTGATGGGGGTGCCGGCAGCATACGGGCTCCTCTACCCGTTGGGCGCGGCGATGGGGACGTACATCTTCGTGCGATCCTGGGTGCGTGGGCGTGAGGTCGAGTGGAAGGGACGCAGGTACACGCTCCCGCCGGTGTCGAGTCGGCCGTGACCGAGGCATCCCGCGTGGCGTTGGCGGAGGCACTGAAGGCACGCGCGATCTCTGAGGGGTTCTCGCTCGCGGGCATCGCGTCCGCCGAGCCCAGCGAGCACACCAGTTTCTTCCGTGGGTGGCTCGAAGCCGAGCGCCACGGACGAATGGCCTACCTCGCCCGACCTGACACGGTGGAGCGGCGGGCCGACCTGCGCGCGACGCTCGCCGATGTGCGCTCCTGCCTGGTCGTGGCGCACGAGTACGGGTCCGGTGACGGACCCGACGTGCACGATGACCCGGCTCGCGCGGTGATCGCACGCTACGCGCGGGGGGACGACTATCACGACATCGTGCTCGCGAAGCTCGAGCGCCTGCGCGAGTGGGTCGACGGCCGCGTGGACGGCGGTGTGCGGGGTCGGTCCTACGTGGACACGGGACCGATCCTCGAACGCGAGCTGGCCAGACGTGCGGGGCTCGGGTGGTTCGGCCGGAACACCATGCTGATCCACCCCGAGCGGGGTTCGTACTTCTTTCTCGGCGTGCTGCTGCTCGAAGTCGAGCTGCCGATCGACCTACCCTTCACGGAGGATCGCTGCGGGACCTGCCGGGCGTGCCTCGACGCGTGTCCGACCGGCGCGCTGCTCGGGCGTGACGAGAACGGTGCGCCCGTCATCGACGCGCGACGCTGTATCTCGTACCTGACGATCGAGCTGCGGGGACCGATTCCGGTCGAGCTCCGGCCCGGTATCGGGAACCGGGTGTTCGGGTGTGACATCTGCCAGGAGGCCTGCCCCTGGAACGAGCGCTTCGGGCGGCCGAGCGCCGAGCCAGGCTACACGGCGCGCGGAAGCCTCGATGGCCCGCCACTCACCGCGCTTGCGGAACAGCTGCTCGATCTCGACGAGGCAGGGTTCAGGTCCGAGTTTCGGAGAGCACCGGTGCTAAGGGCCAAGCGGGAGGGGCTGCTTCGCAACGTGTGCATCGCGCTCGGCAACTGGGGCGCCGACGGGGCCCTGGCTCCGCTCGAGCGAGCGCTCGACGACGCGAGCCCGCTCGTTCGAGCGCACGCAGCCTGGGCCCTCGGGCGCCTGGGGTCGCAGGAAGCTGGGGAGGCCCTCCTGGCGCGGCTCGGGGTGGAGGGCGACCCGGATGTGATCGGAGAATTGGAGGCCGCGTTAGGCCTTGGTAAACTGGGTTGACAGACGGCGCGGGCGGGGGCTATCACACCTGCTCTTGAACCCAATCTGTACCGCTTCATCCGGGAGCAGCCCATGCAACGAATCGCACGACTCGGGTTCGCCATCGCGGCCATCGCCGCTTTCGCGAGCCCCGCCGTCCTCGAGGCGCAGACGGCCGCCGAGCCCTACAAGGTCGGCACGTTCGCGGTGAACGGCCGACAGTTTGTCGGTCTCGTTCTTCGCGACCAATTCATTGTCGACATCGCCGCGGCGAACACCGCCATGGCCTCGGGCCGTATCGAGGCCCCCGCGCACATGATCGATCTGATCGAGCGCTACGACAGCGGCGTTCGCGCTCGCCTCGTCCAGATCACGAATGATCTGGTGCAGAACAACCGCCTGACGGGCGCCGCGCGTCCCGCGTACGTGCACCCGGTAGCATCGGTCGACATCCTCGCGCCAATGACGAATCCTTGGCCGTCGAAGATCATGAACGCGGCTGTGAACTTCTACACGCACTCGTGCGAGGGCTGCACGCCCGAGGAACTCGCGGCGCAGACCCGCGAGCGCCAGACGAACCGCGGCGTGCCGTACCTGTTCCTGAAGCCGACCCGCGGCGCCATCATCGGCGACGGCGACGAGATCCTCATGCCTTTCGGGCGTGACGAGATCGAATGGGAAGTCGAGCTCGCCATCGTGTTCGGCCGCGAGGGCAAGTACATCTCGGCCCGTCGCGCGTACGACCACGTGTTCGGCTACATGGTCGGGATGGACATCTCCGATCGCGGCGGGCGTCCGCCCGGAGGCTTCGGCTCTGGCTCCGACTGGTTCGTCGGTAAGGGGCACGACACCTTCGCGCCGCAGGGACCATGGATCGTGCCGAAGGAGTTCTACGGCGATCCGATGCAGAACCTGCACCAACAGCTCGTCATCGACGGGGTAACGGTTCAGGAGGCACGTGCGGGCGACATGATCCACTCGATTCCGGAGTTGATCGAGTATGCGTCGTCCCTGATCACGATCTACCCCGGTGACGTCATGCAGAGCGGCACGTCGGGCGGCACGGGCGAAGGTCGCGTGCAGCGGGCGACGGGGTCGGGCTTCCTGGTGGACGGGGAGACACTGACGGCTACGATTGTGGGCATCGGCTCGCTGACCCATACGGTACGCCGTGAGACCAGCGTGCCGGCCGATCTGTCCGGAGCGCAGTTGACTCCGACGGCGCAGTACCGCGGTCGCGGTGGTCGCGGGGGCGGACAGCAGTAAACGTCGCTCGCATTTCGAGCGCAGAAGGCGCCGGCGGGGGTCTCCCCGCCGGCGCCTTCGTCTTTTCGGCGTTTCGAGTGGCGCCGGCCAGGCCTAACGATTGGCCTCGGAACGTTGTCCATTAGGTGCCCCCGAATTCGGCGTATCCATGGGGTGGGCCTCCGCGGGGCGGAATGGCCCGAAAACTCGAGCGAGGAAGTCGACATGTTGAAGCGTGCTGATCGGTTCGTGGCCATCGCACTGGCCGCGGCCGCCGGAGTCTCCCTCACCGCATCGGCCCTCTCGGCCCAGGTCCAGCCCGGTGTCGAAGGCTACGAAGTGGGCCGGGCGTTGCCCCCGAGCGATCCGAACCGGGAACTGGTGACTTTGACACTCGACGCGGCCATCGCGCGGGCGCTCGAGACGAACCTCGACATCCAGACGGCCCGCCTGAGCCCGCGCATGCAGGCGTACTCGCAGCAGGCCGCGGACGCCGCCTTCACGCCAACCATCAACGGGAACTACCGCTACAACAACTCGGTGAACCAGTCGACGAGTCAGCTCGATGGTGGGGCCCGGACGACCACCCAGACGCACACGTTCAACACGTCGTTGCAGCAGACCATGCCTTGGTATGGTGGCCGTTTCAGCGCCGGCTTCAACAACAGTCGCACTTCGACGGACAACGCGTTCTCGACGCTCAATCCGAGCTACCGCTCGTCCGTGAGTCTCGACTACACGCAGCCCCTACTCGCCGGCCTCAGGACGGACAATCAACGCGCCGCCATCCAGACGCAGGACATCCAAGGCACGATCACCGAGCTCCAGCTCACGGGTCGCGTCGACAACATCACCGAGCAGGTGCGCCAGGCGTACTGGGGCCTGCGGGCGACCATCGAGCAGATCGAGATCCAGCGGCAGAGCCTCGCGCAGGCGCAGCAGCTTCTCGCGGACAACCAGGTGCGCGTCCGCCTCGGCACCATGGCGCAGATCCAGGTGGTACAGGCTGAAGCGCAGGTCGCGGGCGCGGAGCAGTCCCTGCTCAACGCCGAGATCCAGTGGCGCAACCAGGAGCTGGCCTTCAAGAGCCTACTCATCAGTGGGGCCGACGACCCGCTCCTCTACCAGACGATCAATCCCGTCAGCCAGCCGTTGCTTCAGGACCAGGCCGTGAACATCGAGGCCGCTATCGAGAATGCACTTCGTGAGCGAACCGACATTCGGGAAGCGCGCGAAGAGCGCCGTATCGCCGAGGTCGACCTCGATGTGACCCAGAACAACCGCCTCCCACAGCTCAATCTCACTGCTTCCTACTCGCTCGCGGGCGTGGGCGGTACCGAGTACAGCCGCAGCGGCCTTGGCGGCGCGCCCGTGCTGGTGAGCCAGGGCGGCTACGTGGACGGCATCAACTCCATCGCCGCGTTCGAAGTGCCGACCTGGAATCTCGGACTGAGCTTCTCGTATCCCATCGGCATGAAGTCGGCGAAGGCCAACTTGGAGCGGGCCCGGCTACAGATGGATCAGCGTGACCTCGCGATCCGCAGTCAGGAGCTCGCGATCGTCACCGAGGTGACGAATGCCGGCCTGGGCGTGACGGACACGCGCCTCCAGCTCGCGGCGGCCACGAGGAGCCGGGAGCTCTCCGAGCAGAGCGCGGCGGCGGAGGTCACTCGCTTCAACGCTGGGGTGGCGACCAACTTCGAGGTGGTGGCGGCGCAGGACGAGCTCACCTCCGCCCGTCTCTCGGAGCTCCGGGCCCTGATCAACCACATCAACGCGATCGCGGAGTTCGAGCGGGTGCAGCGCGTGGGTCGCTAGTCGCGCAGGGTCGGGATTCAGGGGCGGGTGCAGGGTCCGGAAGGGGGACGTAGATTCGGCGGCCGGTTCAGCCTCATCGACAACCGTTCGCCAGGAGATCCGACATGCGTGCCGACGCCCCCTCGAGCATCGCGCCACGTTCCCTTGCAGCCGCGGCGCTGCTTTTCACGATCGCGGCCTGCGCCGAGCCCGAGCCGACCACGTTCGCGGAGCTCGCGCAGGCGCATCTGCCCCAGATCGAGGGCACGATCGACGTTTCCGGTCTCCAGACCGACGTCGAGGTGATTCGCGATCCATGGGGCGTGCCGCACATCTACGCCGACAACATGGACGACCTCTTCTTCGCCCAGGGCTTCGTCCAGGCCCAGGACCGCCTTTGGCAGATGGATATGTGGCGTCGCTCGGGTGAGGGACGCCTGTCGGAGATCTTCGGGCCTGAGTTGCTCGAGCACGACCGCGCGGCGCGACGCTTCCAGTTCCGGGGTCCGTGGACCGACGCGGAGTTCAACAGCTACCACCCCGAGGGTCGCCGCATCCTCGACGCGTTCGCGGCGGGGGTGAACGCCTACATCGATCACGCGACCGCCGAGGGCACGCTGCCGGTGGAGTACACCTTGACCGGACTCACGCCCGATCGCTGGACGGCGGAGTCGTCACTCCAGCGCATGGAGACCGCGCTGCCCCTGGGCGACGCGCGCAACGAGTTGACTCTGGCCCAACAGGTGGTCGAGCTGGGGGCTGCCGAGGCGAACCGGCGCGCGCGTCCCACACCGTATCGCGACTTGGTGGTGCCTCGCGGCGTCGACTACTCGATCATCAACAGCGCGGTTGCAGACGGCACGAGAGGGTTCCGCGGCGGCGCAGTGAATCCGCCCCTCGTGGCTCCGTACGACGCTTGGGCCGGGGCGACCGCTTCGATCAACCTCGGTGCGCAGGAGAACTCGCCGGGGAGCAACAACTGGGCGCTGTCGGGCTCCAAGACGGCCAGCGGCCGAGTGATCGTGGCCAACGACCCGCACAGGAACGTGGGTAACCCATCGCTCCGCTACATCGTGCACCTCGATGCACCGGGCTGGACGGTCATCGGCGCCACGGAGCCGATGCTGCCGGGTGTGTCCATCGGCCACAACGGTCGCGTGGGCTGGGGGCTCACCATTCTCGGGACCGACCAGTCGGACGTCTATGTCGAGACGGTCAATCCCGAGAACCCGAACGAGGTGCGCTACAACGGCGCGTGGGAGCCGCTGCGCATCGAGTACGACACCATTCAGGTGAAGGGCGCCGCTCCCGACGTCGTCGAGCTGAAGTCCTCACGCCACGGGCCCATCTTCTTCGAGGACGCCGAGAATCACGTCGCGTACGCCGTCCGCTCCACGATGAAGGAGCCCGGCACGACGGGCTACCTGGCAGGCCTCCGTCTCGACCAGGTCGACGACTGCAACGAGTTCCTCGTCGAGATCATGGCGTGGAAGGCGCCGACCGAGAACATGGTCTGCGGAGATGCGGACGGGAACATCGCCTGGCACGGGTCGGCGCTCTCGCCGGACCGCGATGGATGGCACGGGCGCCTTCCGGTGCCCGGCACGGGCGAGTACGAGTGGGAGGGGTTCCGTCAGGACCTCCCCTTCGTGCTGAACCCTCCGGCCGGGTTCGTCGCAACCGCGAACAACGACACGCACATCAACGTGCCGGACTACGACCCGCCGCTCTTCTTCAAGACTGCGGGTACGTTCGATCGTTTCGATCGCCTGAGTGAAGTGCTTCCCGGGATGCAGAATGTCACGGTCGAGGACGTGAAAGGACTTCAACACGACACCTTCAACCGCGCCGCACTTGCCGTGATCGAGCGGTACAAGGGTTGGACGTCGCAGAATGCCGAGCTCGAGGTGTATCGCGCGGAGCTCGCTGCCTGGGATGGCTACCAGCGTCGTGAGCAGCGGGCGCCCGCGATCTTCGGCGAGTTGCGCTCGCTGATGCCGGGTGGTGGGCGCGGCGCCCCGCCGGCCGACGCGCCGTTCGACCCCGAGGCCGCGCTCGCCACGGCGATCGAGCGCCTGAAGCAGGAACAGGGCCCTGATCCTGCGCTATGGAACTGGGGTCGGTCGAACCGGAGCGAGTTCCCGCACGGCCTGGTGTCCGCGTTCGACTTGCCCGCCGCGGAGCGTCGCGGCGGTCCGGGTACGGTGGCTGCCGTCGGTGCCACCTTCCGCGAGATCATCGACTTCTCCAACCTCGACGGGTCGGTTGCCACGAACACGCCGGGTCAGTCGGCCAGGCCGGGTAGCCCGTTCTACGGCAACCTGATCGAGAATCACGCCAACGCCGAGTACTTCCCGCTCTCGTTCAGCCGCGAAGCGGTGGAAGCCAACGTGGCCCACCGTCTCGTACTGCGGGCGGGTGACTGAGTCGACTTGACGGAATTGGATCGCCGCTCGTTTCTGCGTCGTGCCGGTGCCGCCGCTCTGGCGGCGCCGGCGGCGTCGCTCGTAGGGTGCGGGGACGGGGCGCCTGACGTCGGCGCTGTCGGAGGCGCACCCGACGGCGCTCCCACAGCCGACCCCGCTTTGCTCCGCGGCGACATCGTGCGGCCTATCCTGTTCCCGTGGTCCGAGGAAGCCGTCTGGATGGACGCGCCCACGCGCGAGATGCCCGTTGCATACGTGTCGATGGGAAGCCGACAGCTGTTCGTCGACAGCGCGTTCCGGGATCAGGTCTACTGGGATCTGAAGGCGCACATTTCCGTGAGCACGGGCGTGTGGCGGATTCCGCTGGTGGGTGATTCGCCACGCGAGGCCGTCGTTCCCGGAGACGTGCTCCGTGAGTTCGAGGAGCTGTCCGAGAGGGAATGGGATCCGACGGCGCGACCCTCGTTGGGAGACATCCGCCTGACGCGCGGTACGGCGACACCCCGACACGTGGAGTTGATGTGCGCACCGCTCGCGGGTGGCGGCACGTGGCTGAGGGCGGGCCCCTGGGACATCGTGCAGAGCGCCGCGCCGACCGCGGCCCTGGTGAGAGAGGACTTCGGCTCGATCGGCAGGGCGATGCGCTTTGCCGACCGTGACTGCACGCGACCGCGCGGGGAGGCGGACGTCCTGACCTGGTCGTGCCTGCCTGCTACCCTCGCGGAGGGCTGAACGCCCGGATCAGGTCGGGCCAGAGCGTCGCATCCCCGTAGGCGAGGGGGAAGAGAGCAACGCCTCCCAGCCCGTGCTCGCGCACGAACGCGTACTTCGCGCGTAGGCTCTCCGCGTCTTCGAACCACCCCTGGTACCATCCGCTCGCGTCCTGAAACGCGTAGTAGGGCGATCCACTGATGGCGTCACGACGTGCACCGTGTCGCGCGGCCTCCGCGAACGCCCGCGGCATCTCGGGGACTACGCCGATCGGTGGGGCGAGAGGGATCTCGATTGCGTCGCCGCGGGTGTCGGCGCCCGGGGTGTCGCCCGTGACGGGCCACTGATAGCCGTAGAGCGGCACGGCCATCACGATCTTCCGTGCCGGCACGCCGAGCTGGAGGTACCGCTCGAGCACGGTCTGCCAATTCAGGCGCCCCCATCCCACGACGGCTGCGACGGGGCCGGCGCTGGCCTCCGCGCGGCTGTGGAAGTCGTATCCCTGTACGACCAAGAAGTCCGTGACCTCCGCCAGGGCGCGCTCGTTATAGACATCGTCGTCGTCGAACGCGAGCGCGAAGGTCGAGAGCAGCAGGGATGAGTCGATCGCGGCGAGTCGGGCGTCGAGCCTCGCGACGAATGCCGTGAACCCGTCGCGGGCCGCGGTGCCCACCGGCTCGAAGACCTCGAAGTCGAGGTGAATGCCGCCGAGTCCGGGGGTCGCCGTCACCAGCGTCGCCATCTCTTCCACGAGCCGCGCGGCGCGGGCGGGGTCGGCAAAGAGCTCCCTGAAGGCGGCCGGGTCGTGCTGCGACACGGTGGGGACGATGCGCGTCCCTTCGACTCGCGCGCGGTCGACCAGGGTCTGCCACTCGCCGGGCCAGCCGTGCGCATCGGCGATGGTACCGTCGTCCCCCGCCTCGAGCTCGAAGAAATACAGCTCGTCGAGCGCCTCCCACGGGTACGCCTGCCAGGCGTCTCCGGCCCAGTACGGATGGTAACCGGAGACGAAGAAGCGGTCCCCGACCGTCGGTGTGATCGCGCTCGGTCGGGGGCCTCCCGTGCACGCTGCGGCGGACACAACGAGGATTGCGAGCAGGGTCTGGGGGCTCGATCCTCCGAGGCACCTACTCCGGTCGCCTAACGTACGCCGCCGTCCTCCGCGGCCAGCCTCACGATCGAGATGCGTGCGGTGCCCCCGGGCGTGAGCGCCGGAACGGGCACGCGCATCCCCCACTCCGTGGCCTCGAAGTCCACCGAGGCGCCGTCCACGAGCGGGCGCATCGACACCGAGGCCCGGGGAAGCAGGAGGTCGATCCAGAGGCCGGCGATCCCGCGGTCCGTGGGGGCCTCGACGAGGATGTCCGACATGGGGACGGGCTCGAGCTCGTCGCCCAGGTAGGTCGACGACTCCTTCGGAACGAAGGTCACGCGCGTCTCCGCGCGACGGGTCCACCAATCGGCCACTTCAGCGCCCTGGGCCAGCCACCAGTCACCCTGAGCGCGCGCCGAGTCGACCACGGCGCCTACGGCCGTGATGCGTGGCCCCGCCCTCATGATCTGGGTGTGACTGGCCACGATGGCCAACCCGCCGATCGCGTGCATCTTGCGGATGTCGTCCACGAACGCGCGCTCCAGACTGGCGGCGCGAATCACTCGGTCCTGCACGATCAGGTTGTAGTCGTCCCTGAGGACGCGGGGAAGGACGACAATGGTGCCGTCCGGGGTGGCATGGACCTCCGGGCTGGCCGAGCGACCGTCGTTGGTCGCGACGAGGTAGCGACCTCCGGCCGCGTGCCATGCAGCCAGCGTGTTCGCGTCGAAGGTTTCCTCGGGGGGGTGTAGCCCACTCGGCGCGACTCCTGTCCATGACTCCACGTCGGTCCAGGATCGCCTCAGCCTGAAGCGCTGGTCCTGAGGCGTGAGCCCAAGGACCGGGTTGTGGTCGGAGGTCTGGGATCCCACTTCGCCGGCCGCGCTCAGGACGCCGGCCAGGGATGTGTCAGCCAGCACGAGCTGGGACACCACGTAGAACGTGGCAGGCACGTCACGGTCACGCAGCATGGACGCCATGAAGACGGCGTTGGCGGACTGGTCCTCGACGTCGAGTGTGACCATGAGCGCGGCGCGCTCCCCTTGGGGCCAGGCCGCCGGGGTCGCGACGGCTGTGCCCGCGGCCCACACGATGCCGTTCTCGAAGATGCGGCGCAGTCGGAGGCTGTCCGTCGCAGTCACGCCCTGCCCGTGACGGAAGGCGAACCACGCGACCCGGCCACCCTGAGCTGATCGGGTCGCCACCGCCGCGGCGTCCGCCCCGCCCCCGTCCTCATCCGGGGCGGGGTTGAGCGCCCAGTCGGACCAGTAAACACGCGGCCCCGAGAGCCGGAGGGCGAGGGCGGGGTCGGGACGCAGCTCGACGCGCGCGCCGGCGTCGAGTCCCGCGGAGAGGGGCACGCCCGCCGGCAGGGTCAGGAAGAGTCCTTCCCGGACGGGGATCTCACGCACGTCTTCGGCCCCCGTCAGGTCAGCGATGGTCTGCCAACCCAGCCACTCGCAGGCCTCGTCGCGTGCACCGACAGCCCAGTTGGCCACCACCCCGCCGCCGGCGGCCAAGTGGGACTGCACCGCCGACCTCTCGTCTTCTGAGAGGCACGGCGCCTCGACGAGCACCATCACGTCGTCGGCATCGATCTGGCGAAGCTGGTCGGCCGAGTTCGCCATGCGCACCACGCCACCCAAGTCCCTCGTGATGGCGCGCCATGCGTCCAGTGCGGAGTCGTAATAGCCCGGCTCCGAGAAGAACGCCTCGTTGCGCGGCGAATCGAAGATGACTGCGTCGAACGATCCCGCATCACGGGCGGGTGGCGCCGGTGGAACGGGGAGGGGGAGGCGGTCCGGCGCTGCGGCCGCGAGCTGCGGCACGAGCTGCCGGATGTCGATGTTCTCCCACAGGACCACGGCCGCACCGGTGACGCCGGCGCCCAGCACACCTAGGAGTGCCAGGCCTCCCAACCACACCCACGCGTCTTTGGCGCGTGGGACCGGATCACGCCTCGGTCGCATGACGCTCCGCGCCGGTAATCTGCGACTCGGCGGCCGCGGGGGTGCCGGGGGGTGGGTAGCGCACGAAGTAGCGGAGTCCGTCGCCGGACCTGTCCAGGGCACTCGGCTCCCGGGCAAGCCGCAGTTTGTACGCAACGTAGGTCACCACGGCGAGGATGATCGTCACCAAGATGGTGACGACCACGATCGTGATGAGCAGGTCGATGACGTCCATGATCTCACCCTGTGTTCGCCACGCGCTGGAGCTTGCCCCAGCCCATGTCGAACCTGAAGAGCTCTTCCAAGGTCGCGAAGGTCTTCACGACATCGAGGAAGAGGATGAATACGAATCGATAGAGCAACGCCATGGGCACGAGGGTGAGCGACTCCTCTTCCATGGAGACGGTCACCAACGCCGCTACGAGATCGAGCAGGGTGAGCAGGATCATCCAATAGACGATCAACTCGCCGGCGCCGAAGAGGAGCGCAACGATCGCGAAGAAGAGGTGGGCGCAGATGTTCATCACCGGCCAAACCAGCGCCTCGAAGCCGAGCTGGATCGTCGATATCCAGAGCGGGAAGTCGGGGAAGGGCCGGAGGAAGAGGCCCTTCCGCTTCCGGATCGCCTGCAGGATGCCCCTCGTCCACCGGTACCGCTGTTGCACCAGGTCTCTCCAGCGCTCCGGCGCCTCGCTCCAGGCGATCGCACCGTCCTCGTACACCACGCGCCAACCGGCGGAGATCAGCTTCAAGGTGAGGTCGGCGTCCTCGGCATAGGTGTCCGTGTCGTAGCCACCCACCTCCTCGAGCGCTTCGCGCCGGAACATGCCGACCGGGCCGGGAACGATGTTCACCGCTGCGACGAACCCCTGTGCACGCCGGGGCATGTTCAGCCCCTCGATGTACTCGAGGGCCTGGAGTCGGGTGATGATCTTGGTGCGATTCTCGACCTTCACGTTCCCCGCCACGGCGCCGACCGACGGATTACCGAAGTGCTCGATGGCGCGGACGAGCGTCTTCGGGTGCAGATAGGAATCGGCATCCATGCACAGGATGAACGGATGCTTGGACGCGGCGATGCCGGCGTTGAGCGCGCTGGCTTTGCCGCCGTTCCGCTTGGTAACGACCTTGACCTCGACGGGTCCGCGCCGCCCTTCCCACTTCACGGCGCGCGCGAGCGTGTCGTCCTTGGAGCCGTCGTCGACCACCACGATCTCGTACTCGGGATACTCCAACTCCATCAAGCTTCCGAGCGCGCGCTCCATCAGCACGCCCTCGTTGTATGCAGGCACGATGATGGAGACGGAGGGCATCTCGTGGTGCTTCTTCACGCCCAGCACGTTGCGCTCGGCGTGACCGAGATACGCGAACCAGAGCAGCGCGAAGTACCTCAGGAAGAGGATCGTCAGGAAGATCACCAGCGTCACGAACACCGCGCGGACCAGGAAGGCCTGAATTTCCGGTCCCGCCAGCAGGGCCGCGACGATGAAGGCGATGGTGATGAGCACGGTGGCGATGACGACGCCGAGCGCTCCGACGATCGAATGCCGCTCGCCCGTCATCGGCCGACCAACGATGAGTAGTCGCGCGCGCTCAGCGTGAGGCGCGCACCGTAGGTGCGGTATCCGTCGAACTGGCCCTGATAGTAGAACAGGTCGAGTGCTGTCCAGAAACGCGCGCCCTCGCGTCTCACGCCTGCCTCGGCGGACACGTGGGGCACCCACGCGGCCTCGCCGACACCGCGTTCGTCGATGAACGCGACGCCCGGCCCGACCCTGCCGGTGAGCCTCCAGTTCGTTGCCAAGTCGCGCGTGAGCTGAGCGAAGGGCCCTGCCGACAGGACCATGTACGGATCCCAGAAGAGGCGCAGCACGCCTCCTCCAGCGAGCGATGTGACGGGCGCGCCGCGCGTGAATCCGAGCGCGCGCGTGGCGAGGCCCAACGTGACCGAGGGCGACACGGACCGACCGAGCGTGAGCGCCGCCTGAAGACGACCGACACCGGGTGCGGTACCGCCGGCCACCGAATCGGCGTTGGCGCGTAACCAGGCCCCGTCGACCGCTCCAGACACGCTCCAGTCCTCGCCGAGCGGGCGCGCATGGCTGACCGACACGTGATCCTGCACCACCTCGGCGAGCACGCTCTGGAGCGTCGCCGCGAGAGGGTGCGCCGGTCCGTGCTCGTAGCGCACCTCGCTCGTCGACCCGTCCTGCCCCCGGAAGCCGACGGACGCGCCCATGGATGGGTCCCACGTGGAGCCGAGGCGCTGGAGCCCCAAGTCGACGGCGGTGCGGAGCGTGCCCCAGCGCCACCAGCGTGCGCCCTCCAGGTCCACGAAGGCTCCCTGCCGGTCGGCGCTGGTTCCGTCCAACGCTACGCCCGAGATCCAGCGGTTCCCCAAGGTGCCCCCCACGACCCAGGGCCCACCGACCTGGACCCAATCCCCGCCCAGGTCCACGCGTGTGAACTCGTCCGTGTCGGCCAGGGAATAGGCGGACCCTCCGAAGCGGGGCGCCTCGATCTCGACGAGTTGCCGCGCCACCTCGGCGTCGAGCGCCGCGAGGCCCGCGTTCGCGCGTTCGTTGCTCGCATCGGCGACAAGCGCGAGCCGGTAGCGCTCCGCCGCCCCGGGGCGGTCGGTCTGCCAGCGCCGCAGATCGCCGAGCATCGCCAAGGCCTCGGCACGCAGAGTGGCGTCGGCTGAACCCTCGGCCTCGAGCGCCGCGAGCAGGCGCGTGAGCCGGACCTCGGCCTCGGCCGTGCGATCCAGCCCGATTTCGAGCCGCGACAGGCGGAGTTCCAGAGCGGGGCTCGGGCCAGCTACGCGCTCCACCTCGAGCAGCGCCGCACGCGCGTCGTCGAAGTCAGCGAGCTCGTACTCGAGCAAGTCCGCGTACGCCTGCCAGAGCGCCGCGTCGTTGGGCGACTCGCGCAGAGCGGCCTCGAAGACGGCGCGCGCGAGCGCGAAGTCGTCGGCCTCGCGGGCGGCGACCGCGAGCTCGAGTGGCGTGAGGGGGACCGGAGGTGGGGGGGGCGGCACATACAGCGCGGCTGTGATGTCATCGCGCAACGTGCGGGCCCCCGCAGACGTCAACTCGGTCTCGGAGAGCGAAGCCAACAGTGCCTGGGCGTCCGACAGGCGTCCGCCTGAGTAGTAGACGCGCGCCAACTCGACGCGCAGAGGAATCGAGGTCGGATCGCGCTGGCGTGCTCGCTCCAGTACGTCAGCAGCGTCTGCGTAGCGCTCGGCCCACGCATAGGCCTGTGCCCACTCGAGGACGAGGCTCGTGTCGCCGGGGCGGGCCTGGAGCAGTCGCGCATACTCGGCAGCAGCTTCGTCCGTGCGCCCGAGCTCCCGCAGCGTGCGCGCGAGGACCAGCTGCTGGTCGAAGTCCTCCTCGGATGCGAGCAGACGCTGCAATTCGCAGACGGCATCGACGGGACGTCCCGCGGCAAGGAGAGCGAGCGCGAGTTCGCGCCGCGCGTCCGTGTCGGCGGGGTAGTCGACCAGGTAGCGGTCGAAGATCGGGAGCGCGTCCTCGTAGCGCCTGGTGAGGAGCAGGGGCACCACCTCCGACCAGAACGACTCCGCCGGCCCCGGCAGAATGAGCAGTGGGGGGCCGGGCGGCCTGGGTAGGGGG
>JBEBGN010000196.1:0-5532 GCA_040081395.1 Longimicrobiales bacterium | reverse complement strand
CCCACCGAAAAGATCACCAGGGCGCCGATGACCTCGATCAGCGTGAACCCGTCGGGCGGGCGTGCGGAGGACCATGAGCGACAGCTCAAGTCCGATCTAGCTTCGAGGCTCCCATGCTGTTGAACGATACAGTGTACCTCGCAGCCCCGGAAGAAAACGTTGCCGTGCCCAGCGGTCCGGCCGCCCCCGTGAGATCGGCCATCCCCCGGGAGTCGAATACCACGGAGTCCCCCACGAAGTCCAGCGTCACGCCGCTCAGGTCGATGTCGGCGTTGGTGCCGAACCGGCGAATCGCGATGTCAGTGCCCGCACCCTGATCCTCGACCTCGTAGCGCAGGCTGGACTCGTAGAAGCGGATCACCACGGGGCGCCGGCTGCGCGTGGCCCTGCTCCGCGCCATCGTGAGATCCTGCGCGAAGACCTGGGCGGCGCGCTCGGCCGCGACCCGCTGGAAGTACCCTCCAAACGAGACGGCGCCGATGGTCATGACGATGGCGCTCAGCGACAGCACGACGAGCAACTCGATCAGGGTGAAGCCTCGCGACGCGCTCATCGGCGCCGCTCCGCACTCGAGTGGCTGGCCGTGCGGTCGGCGAGGGTCGACAGCTCGCGCACGACCACCGACAGCGCCGAGAGTCCCGCGCCCTCCTCCTTCTTCAGTTCTTCCACCGTGCCGCGGAAGCGCTGGACGTCGGGCCCGCGCAGCCTCCCCTCCCCAGCCTCGTCGGGGCTCACCATCTCCACGACCACTTTTCGGTGGGCGCGAGACAGATCCTCGGAGAGCAGCTGCGCCGCGCGCTGCTCCCAGGAGCCTCCACGCGCCGCCTCGAACGCACGGCGGCGCAGCCAGGGCACATACAACAGATCGGATGCCTCATAGAACGCATGCGCGGTGGCCACCGGGTCGGCGCCGGTCCTGTTCGCGATCTCCAGGATCTCCAAGAGCTGATCCAGGAATCTCAGGGTGATCAGCCTCCGCGAGAACGCCTCCTCGGCGCCCAGCGACCTGATCTCGGCCACACGGGACTCGAAGAGCGCGCGTTCCTCGCCGGCCACGCACTCCGCAAACGAGTCCCGAAGCGTCGCCAGCCCCTCGATGCGAGCGTCCACCACGTCGACCGGCGGGGTCGACCGATCGACGTTGCGAAGAACCCAGCGGGTAGTGCGCTCGAGCACACGCCCGAGGCCGAGCAACCACCGACTCGTCGCGCGTGCATCTACCACGCCGTGCTGCTCCCCCATCTGATTGAGGAGCGCGCGATGGTCCGCCAGACGCGACGCCACCAGCCACGCCATCACGACCTGCTCGGGGTCAGCACCGTCGTCGCGCGTCATCCGGTAGACGAAGGTCGAGCCCATCAGGTCCACGAGGTCGTTGGTGAGCTGACTCGCGACGATCTCGCGACGTAACCTATGCGCCCCGAGGTTCTCGCCTCCGGCGGCCATCGATGCCGCGGCCGGGAAATACCCGACCAAGTAGCTCTCGGCGACGGGGTCGTCCGGCAGCGTGCCTTTGAGCAGCGCGGTCTTCAGGCCGAGCTTCGCGTGTGCCAGCAACACACACAGCTCGGGACGCATCAGCGACTTCCCGGACTCGGCGCGCTCGGCGAGCACGTCGCGCGAAGGCAGCCCCTCGGCCGACCGGTCGAGGTCGCCCGACTTCTCCAGCGCGAACATGAAATCGCGGAAGTCGTCCGATGACTCCTGTGCGCGCTGCTCGTCGAGCGACACGGCGAGACTCTGCGAGCGATTGTCGTGCAGCACCAACTCCACGACGGACTCCGTGAGGTCGGCGAGCAGCCGGTTGCGCTTCGCTTCGGTCATGGCGCCGGACGCGACCGCCGGGGCCAGGAGAATCTTCAGGTTCACTTCGTGGTCCGACATATCGACGCCACCCGAGTTGTCGAGAGCGTCGGTGTTGATGCGACCGCCGCGGAGCGCGTATTCCACGCGGGCTCGCTGCGTGAACCCGAGGTTACCCCCTTCGCCGACGACCTGACAACGGAGCTGAGAAGCGTCTACGCGGACTGCGTCGTTGGTCGGGTCGGACGCGTCGACATGACTCTCCGTGCTCGCCTTCACATAGGTACCGATGCCGCCATTCCACAGGAGCTCGACCGGCGCGCGCAGCACGTGGCGGATGAGCGTCTCGCCGTCGAGCGGAGCGGTGGCGTCCCCCTCGATGCCCAGCGCACGCCGCGCCTCGGGCGTGAGGTCCACCTGCTTCGCGCCACGCGGGACGATCAGGCCGCCCTGGCTCAGCGACTCCCGGCGATAGTCCCCCCAGCTCGAGCGCCCCAGCCCGAACAAGCGCTTCCGCTCCGCAAAGGACGCGGCGGGATCAGGATCCGGATCGATGAACACGTGCCGATGGTCGAACGCGGCGAGCAGCCTGATCTGCTCGGAGAGCAGCATCCCGTTCCCGAACACGTCTCCGCTCATGTCGCCGATGCCCACGACCGTGAACGGCTCGCTCTGGATGTCCTTCCCTCGCTCACTGAAGTGGCGTTTGACGCACTCCCACCCGCCGCGCGCCGTGATCGCGACGGACTTGTGGTCGTAGCCGTGCGAACCTCCGGAGGCGAACGCGTCGCCGAGCCAGAACCCGTACTCGGCCGCGACGCCGTTGGCGATGTCCGAGAAGGTCGCCGTCCCCTTGTCGGCCGCCACAACCAAGTAAGGATCGAACGGGTCGTGGCACACGACATCGTCAGGGGGGATGGACGCTCCCTTCACGAGATTGTCGGTGAGGTCGAGCAGGCCCCGAATGAGCGTGCGGTATTGCTCCTTCCCTTCTGCGAGTCGCGCCTCGGGGTCGGCGAGGATGCGGCGGGTGACGAACCCACCCTTGGAGCCACCCGGGACGATGACGGCGTTCTTCACCATCTGCGTCTTCACCAGGCCGAGCACTTCTTTGCGGAAGTCGTCCGGTCGGTCGCTCCAACGGATGCCGCCGCGCGCCACCTTCGAACCCCGCAGATGCACCCCCTCCATGCGCGACGAGTGCACCCACGCCTCGTAGAGCAGTTCGGTCGGACGCGACCGCTCGAGGTCCCCCACGAGGAATTTGAACGAGACGTAGGGAACGCCACCCGATCGGAGCGTCGGCGTGCGGCCACCGCGGCGCCAAAAGTTCGTGCGTACGGTGGACTCGATCACCTCTTCGAGGCGACGGAGCGCACGGTCGTCGGCCAGGAGTGACACGCTCTCCAGGGAAGCCCTGAACGCCGTGCGGATATCGGCTACGGCCGCCGCGCGCTCCCCGAGGCTGGCACCGCTCGCCGGGTCGAGCTTCGCGCGAAAGAGGTCGAAGAGCTCCTTGGCTATGCCGGGATGCTTCACGAGCGCACCCGGAAGTGCGTGGCGGCTAGGCACCGCTCCCTTCTGGAACGTGTACCCGGCCAGCCCGCGCAGCACGTCCACCTCTCGCCAATGCAGCCCCGCGGTGACCACGAGCGCGTTCATCGAGTCGCTCACGGCATCGCCTGAGCGCGCGGCGAGAACGGTCTCCGCGATCGCGGCGCCCCGCGCATCGATGTCGAGCGGCCTGCGCTCGGCGTCCTGTACGGCGAACACGTAGATCATCGCGGCTGCTTCCCCGTCGCGACGGACGTCGAACGGGTTCATGGCGATGACGGTGAGGCCCAGGTCCTCCAGGATCGGCATGAACTCCGAGAGCACGATGCGCGCGCCCGTGAGCGTGACCTTGAGCTCGGTAGCGCCGGTCACGCCGGCCACCGGAATCTCCGCGGAGCGGTTCACGAGGGACACCGCAGTGTCCCGCCCCTCCGAAAGCATCGCCTCCATCTCCAGGATATCCGCAACGGCGGTCTCGGGACTGGTGGAGGCTCGGTACTCGGGATCGAACGCTCCCGCATAGCGACGGGCAAGCGACGATGCATCCTCTGGGGTCCGCACACGCTCGAGACCCTCCTCGAGCAGGTCCGCCCAGGTGCGGATGATCCTTCGCACGGCGTGCTCCACCGAAGCTGCATCTGCCCGCGAACGTCGTTCCTCGGGGGCGGAGAGATAGAAGTGCAGTCGCGCCTGATCTCCCTCGCCGAGGGTCAGGTGATAGTTCAGCACCTCACCCCCGAACGCCTCGAGCAGAGCAGCTTCGATCTGTTTGCGCACGTCCCCTGAGAAGCGATCGCGCGGCAGAATCACCATCGCCGAGCGCCCGCGCGCCAGAGGGTCGTCGCGCAGGGTCACCCGCACGTCATTGGTGCCGAACGAGGTCAGGACCGTGCGCACGTCCGCCACGATCTGGTCGGTCGTGGAGACGAACAACTCCTCGCGCGGCAGCGAGTTGAAGATGGTGATGATCGCCTTGTAGTCGTGCGAGCCCCTGCGGACGCGCGCGCTCTCCAGGACGCGCGCCAGCTTCTTCCTCAAGATGGGGACATTCTCGGCGATCTCCCCGTACGCTCTCGAGGTGAAGAGGCCCAGGAAGCGGTGCTCGCCGATGGTGCGCCCAGCAGTGTCGACGCGCTTGATCCCGATGTAGTCCATACGCGCCGCGCGGTGGACCGTGGCCTCGGCGTTGCTCTTGTTGACGATCAGCACCGGGCCATGCTCGGCGAGCGCGCGCATATTGGCCGGCAGCCTCGACAGGGGCACCGGCACGGCGAAGCGGGACTCGGCCTCGTTGCGGAGCACGCCCAGCCCGGAGCCCGGGCGAACGAGTACGCTCGGTTCACCCCCGGGGCCGGCCACCAGGTCGTAGCCGCGATAGCCGAGGAAGACGAACGCGCCGTCGCGGAGCCAGCGCAGGAACGCGCGGATCTCCGCCAGCTCGTCGGTCGTCGCGGCGTCGGAGGCCACCCGGCTCTCCAGCTCACTCTCGACCGCACCGAGCGTGTGCAGCATGGGACCGAAGTCGTCCGTGGCCCGCACGACGTCCTGGAGTCTACGCGCGAGCTCGGCCGCGAGTGATGCGAGCCTGGCCGGATCGGCGACGCGGGCGATCTCGCAGTGTACGAGCGATTCCTTCGCGCCCGTGTCGCTCGCCGGCCGGATCGCGACCACCTGGCCCAGCGCATCCCGCTCCACATCGAGCAGGGGATACACGATGTGCTCGATCGCGAGCCCCTCGCGATGGAGGAACTCGCGGATCGTATCCACGATGAAGGGACGCTCGGTCACGTTCGTGCGCACGACCGTTACCGGTGCGGACCACCCCTCGTTCGCCAACTCCGGGTTGGTGACGGAGACGCCTACGCGATCGGGGCGCTCCCCCTCGAGGAACCGATAGGCACCGAGCGTCACGGCGGCGAGCTCGGGTGTGCTGCGCCCGCGCAGGAACGCATCGGGGGCGCGACCCAGAAAGATCTCGGCGAAGTCGAGGAGGGGCGCGCACCGGGAGAGGTCGGGCCGCTCGGCGAGCGCCCGTCGCACGGCCTCGATCTGGGTCGCAGGATCCCGGACCCGGCGCTCGGGCGCCGTGGTTTCGCTCATGCTGCAACGTTACGCTGGAACGAGGCCTCGGGGAACTCGGATGGCCCCGGCCCGAGCCCCGCGCGTGTGCCCCTC
>JBEBGN010000045.1:0-19823 GCA_040081395.1 Longimicrobiales bacterium | reverse complement strand
CTGTATCACGTACCGCCCGGGTCTCACCCGGACTTCGCGGCGGTTCGGGTGCTGGCGTTCGTCCTCGGTGACGCGCCCTCGGGCCGCCTCTACCGCGCTATGGTAGAAACCCAGATGGCCACCCAGGCGAGCGCGCGTGCGTACCAGTTCCGCGAAGCGAACCCGCTCACGATGTCCGCGACGGTCGACCCCGGTCGTGATCTATCCGCGGTCCTCACCGAGCTGAACGCGACCGTCGAGGGTGTGCTGACAGATCCGATCACGGACGAAGAGGTGCAGCGCGCCCGCACCGCGCTCCTCAGCGGGATCAACCAGCGCATCAACTCCTCGACCGGCATCGCGCTCGATCTCAGCGACTGGATCGGGATGGGGGACTGGCGGCTCTTCTTCCTGAATCGGGACCGCATCGAGGCGGTCACGGCCGAGGACGTGAACCGTGTGGCACGCGCCTACCTGAAACCGGACAACCGCACGGTCGGGCTCTTCTACCCGACCGCGAACCCCGACCGCGCCGAGATCCCGGACGTGCCGGACATCGACGAGATGGTCGGCGCCTACCGGGGGCGCGCGGCCGTGGCGGAGGGCGAGGCGTTCGACCCATCTCCGGCCAACGTCGAGGCGCGGACCATCCGCTACACCCTCGCCAATGGCATGGAGATCGCGCTCATGCCCAAGCAGACGCGCGGCGACCTCGCCATGGTCAGTATGCGGTTCATGTTCGGCGACGAGGCATCCCTCATGGGACGTGGCACCGCCGGGGACCTCGCCGGCTCGCTCCTGATGCGCGGCACCAGGACCCGCACTCGGCAGCAGATCGAAGACGAGCTCGACCGCCTACAGGCATCCGGGCGGGTGGGGGCCAGCGGCATCCTCGGCACGGGGCAGTTCCAGACGGAGCGCGCGAGCATTGCGGACGTGCTCCGCCTCGCGGCCGAGATCCTGCGCGAACCGGCATTCCCGGACGAGGAGTTCGACATCCTGAAAGAACAGAGCCTGGCCTCCATCGAGGAGTCGCGTACCGACCCCGAAGCGCTCGCCGGCCTCGAGATCTCGCGCGCGATGAGCAACTGGCCGCAGGGACATGTGAACTATGCCGAGACGTTCGAGGAGGCGCGTGCCTCACTGCAAGGAACGACGATCGAGGACGTGCGCCGTTTCCACCGGGACTTCTACGGCCCCCAGGGCGGCAACCTAGTCGTGGTCGGCGACTTCGATGAGGCCGAAGTGCGCCGGGTGATCGACGAGGTGTTCGGTGACTGGGAGAGCCCGCATCCCTTCCAGAGGATCGCCACGCCGTTCTACGATCCTCCGGCTCGTGAGGTCGTCATCGAGACGCCCGACAAGGCCAACGCGGTCTTCCTCGCGCGGCAGAACCTCGAGCTACGCGACTCCGACCCCGACTATCCTGCGCTCCTCATGGCCGGTTACATGATCGGCGGCGGCTTCCTGAATTCGCGTCTCGTACGCACCATCCGCGAGGAGCGGGGCCTGAGCTACGCCGTCCAGGCGGACATCTCGGGGCACCCCGTGGACCGAGCCGGCCAGTTCTTCGTGTACGCGATCTCGGCGCCCGAGAACGCCGAGGCAGTCGAGAGCGCGTTCCGGGAGGAGATGGCGACCATTCTTCGCGACGGATTCACCGACGAGGAGCTCCAGACCGCCAAGTCGGGATGGCTGGAGGGTCGTCAATACGCGCGCGCGCAGGACTCGAGTCTCGCGGGCCAGATCTCCCAGGGCCTCTACTTCGACCGCTCACTCATGGTCGACCAGCAAATCGAGGACCGCGTGCGCGAACTCACGCTCGCGGACGTGAACCGTGTCGCGCGCGCACGGCTGGACCTGTCGAAGATGACGATCGTGAAGGCCGGAGACTTCGCGGCCACCAACTGACGACCGGGTTTACGAACCCGTGGAACGGCGTCGCTTCTTCGGCTTGGTGGAGGCGTCCAGGTAGCCGCCCTCGACCAGCAGCTCGCGCAACCGGTCCTCACGGTCGGGCAGCGAGGTCTTCGCAATCTCACGCGCGAACTCGATCCGGTGTGGGACGGACACCTTGTCGAGGACTGCGATAGGGGCGCCGTACCGGAGAAGGATCCGCTTGGCGTCGATGGCCACCGCGTCGGTCACGTCAGCCTCGGGTTTCGGCTCGGGGAGAGCAGGAAAACGGCCAAGGATAATGGAAACACCTGGCGCCGAGCCAGGGTCGGGGCCCCGCTCAATTCATGAGGCCCGGATCGTCCACCCCTTCCACCGGCTCCCGTCCGGGCACCGGCAGAATGAGGGGTCCGCTGAGGTGGAACCGTGGGACCTCCACCTTGAAGCGGCTCCCGTCGGGCCGGGCGAACGTGTAGTACCCCTCCATGAAGCCCGCCGGGGATTTGAGCACGCAGTAGCTGCTGTACTGGTGCGACTGCCCCGGCGCCAGCACGGGCTGCTGCCCGATCACGCCCTCCCCGTCCACGAGGGAATCCCCCGCAGCGGAGTCATGGATGAGCCAGTGGCGGAACAGGAGTTGGGCCGGCTGTGCCCCCTCGTTGGCCAGCCCAACCTGGTAGGAGAACACGAACGTGCCCTCTGCCGGGTCGGACTCGGCCAGGGAGTAGTGGGGGTGCACCCACACCCTGATTCCTTCGGTCGCCTTTTCGTAGCGCATGCCCGGTGATACACAGCGGCGTTCCCGAGGGTCGCGGGTTCCCTCGGAGGGCCGCCTACGGGTCAGCTGGCGTCGATGACGACGGTGTGCGTGTTGCCGACGCTGAAGACGATCGAGCCCCCTAGGAGCTCGGCGATCCCGTTCGACAGGCGATTGTCCGGGGCGGTGACCGAGGCCCCGATGAGCAGGCTCGCGTTCGGGTCCCCGGGGAGCCCGAGGGGGAGCGGGATGTTCTCGAAGTCGATCTCGTACCCATTGCCCGAGAACGAGAAGCCGTCCGGAAGGAAGCCGACCAACTCCGGAGGCACCGTGCCCGAGGGCGTCTCTGCGGGCCAGGAATGCGCGTCGCCGTTGTAGTTGAGCACCGCGAGCCGAAGCACGCCGAGGTCCCCTGCCACACTCGTGGCGCGGGCGCGGAACGTCATGTTGCGCATGTTCGGGATCGCCAGTCCGGCCAGGATGCCGACGATCGAGACCGTCACGAGCAGCTCGACCAGCGTGAACCCACCACGCCCAAGGCCCCTTCCCTGACTCGACCCGGTGCCGACTCGATTCATGCTGCTCACCCTCCGATGTCTCGAGACAAGTTGGGAACCTCGCGAGCAGCCCAATCCCCCAGCGATTCGACACCTGAGTTGAAGATCACGTCCCGATCGCCGACGCTGGCGATGAGGACGTACGCCTCCCCCTGCACCGTGTAGTCGAAGCCCTCGACCGTGATGCCGGCGTCCGGCAGGGTGCGCGGGAGGGTGCCGTTGGTGATCCGATAGCCCTCGATCTTCTGTCCGTAGAAGACGATCGCCGCACGTACGTTGCGCACCTGATCCTCCGGCGCCTGCGCCGCGATCGGATTCACCACCACCCACGCCGGCGGAGCGACCAGCAGGAAGCCCGCGAGCACGCTCATCATGAGCCCCACCGGAAGCATCCAGATCGGCTGTGCCTTCGGGGCCACCTTCTTCTTGGCAGCCTCGTCCCTCGCCTGGGCGTGCTTGAGCACGGCCGCCACGACATCGGCGGTCTCCTTGCCGGTCGCGACGTCTTTGGCGTGGAACGGCTTGATCTGGTCCTTGTCCGACGGACGATCTTGTGAGGGCCCCTCGGTCACCAGCGGACTTCCTTGGATTACGTGATCTTCCGGCGAGTCGACGGCCGACGACGGCCAGAAGCTGGGATGATATTCAAGCCCGCGGCCCTTAGATAGGGCCAGCCGCCGGGCCGAGCCACCGGGCCTGGCGGGTCGACGGAGGCACGACGCGCGGGTAGGTTCGGGAGATGACCGGCCGCCCACTCTCCAGGTCCGTCGAGGACTACCTCAAGGCCATCTATGGCCTTTCCGAATCGGGAGATCCGGCGTCCACGACGGCCATCGCCGAGTCGCTCGACATCCAGCCCGCGTCCGTCACCGGAATGGTGAAGCGCCTCGCAGAGTCCGGGCTCCTCGAGCACGTCCCCTATCGAGGGGTCCGTCTCACCAAGGCCGGAACCCGTGAAGCGCTCCGGGTGCTTCGGAGACACAGGATCCTAGAGACGTATCTCTGCGAGCGGTTGGGATACGCTTGGGACGACGTGCACGGCGAAGCGGAGAGCCTCGAGCACGCCGCCTCGGACGAGCTCATCGAGAAGATGGCTGCGGCCCTCGAGTTTCCACGCCACGATCCGCACGGTGCGCCCATCCCGACGGTCGGGGGCGACATTGAAATGCTCGGACCCTCGACGCTCGCAGACGCGTCGCCCGGAGCACGGGTGCGGATTCGCGCGGTTCGCGACGAAGACTCGGCCGTTCTCCGGTCGATGGCCGCGGAAGGATTGATTCCCGGAGCGCGCGTGCGCGTCTCCGACGCGCAACGTGTAGCCGGCGCAGTGGAGGTCCGGCTCGGCAAGGAAGCCAAGTCGCGCGCCGTGCAGGGCGAGCTCGCCCGCCAGATCTACGTCGTGCCCGACGAAGGATGACGGAAGGACCTACGAGAGCGGGCAGTCTGGCGAGCCACCCGACGTGCTCGTCGCGGTCACGGTGAACTGCCGCGTCACGGCCGCGCCGAACACGCCGGTTCCGTTCCCTCGGAGGCTCGCCACCCTTACCTGCCCCGAAGGGTTGAAGCTCCCGCCCCGCACCCAGTTGGTGTAGTTGCGCTCCACCGCAGTCACCGAGATGAGCGCGTCGGTCCCCTCGGGAAGCCCCTGCTGGAGGCGGACAGCTAGATCTTGGTCCAGGTCGAACCGGTCGAACACGCCGAACTCACTGGGAAAGATCACGGTGGTGTCGGCCGCTGAGATCGAGAGCCCGAGGAGATAGAGCGGATCGTCCTCGACCGTAATCCCTTCCGAGGCCAGCGCCGCCGCCAGTCCGTTGATCTGGGTCTCGTTCACGTAGGCCCAGGCGCCCTGGGAGCTGGACCAACGCAGCGCGAGAGTCGTGTCGGGCGCCAGCCGGCAGGCGGCAACGATCCCGTCCAACTGGAAATCCCCAGGGATGCGCGCGGAACCCAACAGCGAGCGACCGTCCGCCAGCACCACCGAGAGGTCCAGCGCGTCTCCGGGCAGGAGACCGGCAGCCAATCCGCCGTCGACGAAACAGCTCCCGGCCGCGTTCGCCGGAAGGGAGTCCACGCACTCGGTGACAGGTCCGAGCGCGAGGTCGAGCGTGTCGACGCCCCGGGTAATGCGCACGAGCGCGCTGTCGAAGGTCTCCGAGTCGGGTGTGCCACCCGCCGCCGTCCCATGCAGGAAGGCCCGCACGCGATGGTCGGCCGGCGTATCTCCGAGGGTCACGTAGACCTCCGCGACCACGACGTCGACGAAGTCGATCACGGTGATGTCCTCGAGCTCGCACGCCGCCAGACCGACAGAGAGGAGCGCGAGCGTGACGTATCTGCTCGTGGTCATCAGAAGCTCACCTCGAGCCCGAACGTCGGCAGAACCGGGAACATCGAGATGCCCGAACGCACGGGCGGCGCACTCTCGTACTCGAAGAAGTAAAAGAGCGGATTCCGCTGGTTGTACAGATTCAGCACGTTCACGTACGGCGTGAGCGTCCCCCACCCCTTGGTGAAGGTCCTGCGAAAGCTCACGTCGAGTCGGTGATAGGTGGGGTACCGCGAGAGATTGCGGCCCTCGAGCACGACGCCGTACTCGTCGAGCAGGCCCGAGCCGTCTTCGGCCCCGCTCCATACGAGCGAGCCTCCGCCCACGAATCGCGGCGAGTAGTATGCGTACGACCCGATCGCGCGCGTGTAGGGAATGCCGGTGCCGAAATTCCAGCGCAGGCCACCCTCCCATCCCCAGGGCGCGGGATAGCTCACCACGACGTCCAGATCGAGACGTCGGTCGAAGACGGGGGAATAGGAGATCTCGGGGCGCGGCTGGAGCGGCGACAATGGATCGGGGAAGGTGCGTTCCGCCTGGAGCACCGAGGCCGCGACCCATCCCGTCACCGCGCCGGTCTCCTTGCGCACCATGAAGTCGACCCCGTACGAGAGTCCCTCACCGGCCAGGTTGTCGTCGAGGTCGTCGTTCGGGTCGTCGGCCGGGTTGAAGGTCACGACCCCGTCGAACGTGCGCACGTATCCCTCGACCGACCAGAACCAGTCCAGGTCGCGGTAGCCTTCGACGCCGAGCTGAACCTGGTCGGAGACCACGTGCGGCGCCCGCTCCCCCGCCAGGATCCAGATATCGAGCCCGAGCGGGAGCTCCTCGTCACGCACCGAATGCACGAACTGCGTGTAGCGGCCGGCAGCCAACTTCACAGCCGCATCCCCGCCCGCGAAAAACCGCTTCACGGCCAGTCGTGGAGCGATTTCCGCCGTCCACGAACCGGGGTCCGGGCCCCAGCCGTCGAGCCTCACACCGGCTTCGACCAACCACGAGGTCGGTGCGGACCATCGCGCCTGCGCATAGGTGCCGAGCTGCCACCCTTTGCCCTCCCCACCCGTGAACTCGGTGCCACCGGTGGCGAAGCGATTCCGATAGGAGAGACGCTCCGCACTCGTTCCGAGCTGAAGGGCAAATCGGGGCGAGAGCGGGTGATCGAAGTCCGCACGCACCTGACTCTGCTGGATGCCGCTCACGAATTCCGTGTCGGCGAAGTCCGGGAAGGACAGACCGGTCCCGAAGCGGCTGAAGTTGGCGCGTAGGTCGAGCGAGCCACCTCCCGCGCGCGGCTTCGTCCAACGAACGCCCACCAAATCGTTCCCCCAGTCCCAGTCGATGCGGAGCGGGAAGTCCTCAGGGTCGAAGCGCGTAAGGTCGAGAACGTCCTTGCCGGTATAGGCGGTGATCAGCAGGCGATCTCCCGACTTGCCCTGGCTCTCGATGACGCCCTGGAAATCGGTGAGGTGGTAGGGGAACTCGAACGCCGGCTTCAGGAGCACGTCGAAGTACGAACGGCGAGCCGAGAATCGGTAGCGGACGCTCGAGCGCCCAAGCGCGTCGGCGAAGGAGACGGGGAGTCGGCCCCCTACCGCGACGCGCGTCGCCAACAACGAGACGCCGGCCTCGACTCCGAAGCCCTCGTTCCCCGGATCCGACTCGATGTCGAGCACCGAGGACACCCGCCCGCCGTGCTCGGCCGGGAAGCCTCCCGATTGGAGCTCGACGCGATCGATCATGTCCGCGTTGAATACGGAGAAGAGCCCCCCGAGATGGAACGGGCTGAACACGGGAACGCCGTCGAGCAGAATCAGGTTCTGGTCTTGCGACCCGCCGCGCACGTGGAAGGCGGCCGAGAAGTCGGACGTGGACACCACGCCCGGCAGCACCTCGATCGCGCGGATGGGATCGGTCTCGGCGACACCGGGCAGCGAGCGCAACTGGTCGATGTCGATCTCACGCACCGTTGGACCGCCCAGCGCCTCGAAGCGGAAGCGCTCGCGGCTCGCTGCGGCGTCGACGGTGACACCGGGGAGCGCGATGGCGCGCCGGTCGAGCTCGATCTCGACCTCGAGGACCTCGCCCGCCTCGAGTTCCACCTCGTCCGTGAACTCCCCGTATCCGAGCCCTTCCACGCGGAGGGTGCGCGTGCCAGGAGGAATGCGCTGTACGAGGAAGTTCCCGAGTGAATCCGTGTCGGCGCCGGCCTCGGCCACGTCGTCGATGACGACCGTAACGACCGCACCGACGACCGGACGGCCCTCGTCATCCAGAACGCGACCGGCGATGGATGCCGTCTGGGCGGAGGCATCCGTGATGGCGAACGCCACGAGCAGAAGCGTTACACAACTCGAACGAATGAACATGGGGAAAATGTAGCCGCGCCCGGGGGGGCTCCTCTATTATCGAGCCATGGCCTCATCCCCCGACTTGCTCGCGCGCGTTCCTCTCTTCGAGGACTTCCAGCCCCAAGAGCTGGAGTGGATCGCCGCCGCGGCGCACTTGCGCACCTTCGCCGAAGGCGAGCTGCTCTTCGAGATCGGCGAGCCCGGTCGGTCGCTCTATGTGCTCACCGCCGGTACCGTGCAGGTGCTCCACCCCAATCGCGCGGCGAACCTCCAGCTGGCCCGCGTCGGACCCGGCGAGTTCATCGGCGAAATGGCCCTGCTGGATGACTCGCCGCGGAGCGCTACCGCCAAGGCCCTCTGCGAGGTCGAGGCCCTGGTGCTCGACAAGGTCGACTTCCATGAGCTCGTACGTGAGCGCCCGGAGGTGGGGCTCCAGCTACTCGGCGTCATGTCACGCAGAATGCGGCGGGCGGACGAGCAGATCAGCGGACTGTACAGCAAGTCCGTGCGCGACGCGCTCACCGGCCTGCACAACCGCCTCTCCTTCGAGGAGCGGCTCGAAGAAGAGACCGCTCGAGCACGCCGGTACGGCGGATCCTTCTCGCTCATCCTGGTCGACCTCGACGGGTTCGCGGCGGTGAACGAAAAGCACGGACTCGAGGTCGGCGACCAGATCCTCGCGTGGGTCGGCCGCCTGCTCAACGAGCATACGCGCGCCTCGGACGTCGCGTTCCGGTTCGAGGAAGACGCGTTCACGATCCTGTGTCCGTGGACCTCGTCCGAGGTGGCCGGACGCGTCGCGGGACGGCTCGTCACCCTGGTGGCGGAAGCGAAACCCCCCGTCAGTGCCGAGGTCGAGGTCACGCTGTCGGCGGGTACGGCGACCTGCCCGGACCACGCGCGCGAGGGACAGGCCCTCTACCACCACGCCGAGCGGGCCTTGCTGGCCAACCGAGCGCGCGCGGGCTGACGAACGCGAGGCGGGCATCACGCCTCGATCAAGTGCCGCCGCGCCTCGATGATGTGCCGCCGCGCCTCGATGATGTGCCGCCGCGCCTCGGCGAAGTGCCGCCGAGGCAATACTTAGTCGAACCAGCGCGTCAGTCGATCGAGCGCCCCGAGCAGATCCGGCTCGAGGTCGAGCACCGGCCTGAGCGGATCCTCGCCGAGACGACGCATGCGCTTCGGCACGCTGGCGATGGTATGGTCCGAGATGCGCAGCCGCTTGGTCACCTCGTGCCAACCGAGCGGTGCGGAGACCGTGGCTCCCGGCAGCGGACGTACCGTGAACGGGGCCGCGAGCAGCCGCCCGTGCCCGTTCTGCACGAAGTCGATATAGACCTTCCCGTCGCGGCGGTCGGGGCTGCGCGTGAGCGTGGCGATGCGCGGCAACTCGGCCGCAACCACGCGCCCGAGTAGCTGACCCAGCGTCCTCGATTGGTCGTACGTGAGCTTACGCCCGAGTGGTACCAGGACGTGGATCCCGGAAGAGCCGCTCGTCTTCGCGAAACAGGGCAGCTCGATCTCTTCGCAGATCTCGTGCAGCTTGTTCGCGATCTCGACCACGTCCTCGAACGGCGCCTCCTTGGGATCCAAGTCGAGGATGCACCAGTCCGGCGTCGCGAGCGTCTCGATGCGGCTCGACCAAATGTGCAGGGGAATCGTGCCGAGGTTGATCACATAGAGCAGTGAGTCGAGGTCCTCGGCCACGAAGTACGACAGCTCGCGCTCGCTTCCCTCGCTCCAGAGCGTGACGCGCCGGAACCAGTCAGGTGCATACGGCGGCGCGTCCTTCTGGAAGAAGGACTTCCCGTCGATGCCGTCCGGGTAGCGCGTCATGACGAGTGGACGATCCTCGAGATACGGGAGCATCCACTCGGCCACACGTCGGTGGTACTCGATCAGGTCCCCCTTGGTATAGCCCTCCTCGGGCCAGAAGACCTTGTCCAGGTTCGTAAACGGGACCGTGCGCTCTTCGACGACCGTCGGGGGAGGTGGGGGGGGCTCCTCGGGCACGGAGACCGATCCCTCGACGACGCACTCGCTGGGCTTCTTGTCGGAACGCAGCCGATTGAAGGACGGGTGGCGCGCGAGTCCCTGCTCCGTGAGCTCCTTGTACTGCACCTCGACCACCAGCTCCGGGCGTACCCAGTGGTTCGACTTGCCCTTGGGGACCGGACCCCGGTCGCAGGCGCACTTCTTCACCTCGATCGCCTGGAGCGCCGCGAGCAGCTCGCCGAGTTGCGCGTCGCTGAACCCCGTGCCCACGCTCCCGGAATAGACGAGGTCCTCGCCCTCGTATCGACCGACGTGGAGCGCACCGAATCCGCCACGCGACCCCTGCGGTTCCGTCCAGCCCACGACCACGAAGTCCTCGACGCGCACCGTGCGCACCTTGAGCCAGTTCTTCGACCGCCCCCCCTTGTAGGGGGAATCGGCCTTCTTGCCGACGATGCCTTCGAGCCCCATCTGCTCCACCTGCTCGAACATGGCCTGGCCGCGCTCGACGATGTGGTCGGCATAGCGGATCGGTCCCACGGTCGGCAGCACGTCCCGCAGGATCGCTTTCCGCTCCAGAAGCGGGAGCGGGCGGAGGTCGAAGCCCTCCAGGGCGAGCAGGTCGAACGCGTGGTAGATGGCGGGGCGTTCCACGCTGGCCCTGAGCGCGTCGTCGCGGTTCAGGATGCGACCGCGCCCCTGAAGTCGTCCGAAGGATGGCCGCCCCTCGCCGTCCGGCACCACGACCTCGCCATCGAGGATCAGACCTTCGAAAGGTAGGCCGCGCACGGCCCGTGCGATCTCGGGGAAAGTGACCGTCATGTCGTGACCGGCGCGCGAGCGCAGGTAGGGCTCCCGCCCTGTGCGCTCGGCGAGCAGCCGGTAGCCGTCGTACTTCAGCTCGAACACCCAGCCCTTCCGGCTGAAGGGGCGCTCCTCGGTGGAGGCGAGCATCAGGCTCACGTCCTTGGCAGCCACCGCGTGCCGCTTCGCTGCGAGCGACTCCAGCCGGGCGTGCATGGCCTCCGCCAGCTCGTCGGCGCGCGCGAACTCGTTCACCGTGAGCCCCGAGTAGATCGAGTCGTCCGGGTAGTCCTCAGTCGACTTCTTCGGGTCCATGTACGCGTCGCGCTCTTTGATGAAGAGCCACGACTTCTCCGACTGACGCGTCTTCACCAGCGTCCACTTCCCGTGGAGCTTGTGGCCCCGGAGCTCGAACAGGAGCTTGCCCTTCTCCAAGCCGGCGTGCGGGTCTTCGAGCGGCACCCAGGTGCCCCGATCCCACACGATCATCGGCCCCGCACCGTACTCGCCCTCCGGAATTATCCCCTCGAACTCCGCGTACTCGAGCGGGTGGTCCTCGGTCATCATCGCCAGCCGCTTATCGCCCTGGTTGGGAGAAGGCCCCTTAGGGACCGCCCACGACAGCAGCACACCATCGAGCTCGAGGCGCAGATCCCAGTGCAGATTGCGCGCGTCGTGCTTCTGGACCACGAAGATGCTGCCGCCGGCCACGACGCGGCCCCCGAACGGCTCGGGGGTGCGTGAGGCCGTGCGTTTGGCGCGGTACGGCGCGAGGCGGTCGTGGGGGGTGGGCATGGGATTGCGAGAGGCGAAACGGAAGGTACACTGTGCGGACGTGGCCGTCCCACCCCAGCGCGACAGAGCCCTGAACCCATCCGCGTCGGCGGTAACGCAACCCTCACGGGACGCCCGACTCGTGGTCTCGCTAGCCACGATTCCCTCGCGGATCGGGAGCCTTGGCCCGGTCATCGACTCAATCAGGCACCAGACTCGACGACCCGACTGCGTCTATGTATGCATCTGCGAGTTCTGCGAGTGGGAGGGGCGCGGCTACGAGGTGCCGCCCTGGCTACTCGAGGATCCCTTCGTGCGGGTTGCCGTCTCGCCCAGGGACTACGGACCTGCCAACAAGCTCCTCGGGGTGCTCCCATGGGAGACCGCACCTACAACCCGGATCGTGGTCGTCGACGACGACTGGCAGTGCAACCCCGATCTGCTCGAGGGCCTAGAGCTACGGTTTCGACCGGATGACCGGAGGGCGATCGGTCTTTCAGGTGCCGTACTCCCACGCAGGTGGTCGCGCCTGGATGTACGCGTCGGATCCGAGATCGAGAGCGAGCCACCCCTGCCCTGGCGGCTGACCTTCCTGGCGGAGCCACTCGAAGACACCCCGGTCGACCTCCTGCAGTTCGGGTTCGGGACAGTGCTGCGACGCGATTGGTTCGGCGACGACATCTTCGAGCTCGTCGATGCCAGTCGGCCCTGGTTCTTCGCGGACGACGTACTGCTTTCCGGATACCTGGCGAGCAGACGCGTCGATCGCATCTGCGTCGCCGGTATGCGGCTCCCACGCCTCCTCGAACATGCGAAGTCGAAGCCCCTCTCTGGTGGCGGCCGGATGACCGAGCGCTATCGCGCTGCCATCCCGGCGCTGGCTTCCGCGCTCGACGTGTGGCATCCGGGCGACCTCGCCCCTGCCTTCCCTCGGAAGCCGGCGCTCTCGGACTTGCTCTACTGGGCGCGCCTCGCGCTTCGCAAGTCAGGCCAGACGCTGCGCCGCATCACGCGTCCCCCGCCGCGCTCTCCCGCGGATCCGACGTGACAGAGGAGCGGAGGATGCGCATGCGGGTGCGAATCAGCCACACGCTGAACGCGCTCGATCCGCGTCCCAAGACGCGCCACTTCATTCACATCCCGAAAAATGGCGGCATGGCCGTTCGACTCGCATTGGCCCTGAAGGGCGTCGCCCTCGAGCGGCCACTCCATTCCAGATATGTGGACCTCGAGCCAAAGACCGGCCGACGGTACTTCTGCGTCGTGAGAAACCCCTGGAGCCGAACAGCGTCCCGATACCTGTACACGAAAAGGAATGCCGCCGAGTGGCCGGACACTGATCCGCGCAGGCAGTACATCGAGAGTGTGACCTTCGAGCAGTACATCGACGATCGGCGAGTATTCCCCATTCCCGGGCAGGTCGACCGGGCCTGGCCGCTGAGCCTCTGGATCGATCAGTTGGACTGGATCACCGATCGCAAAGGCTCGGTGGCAGGAGACTGCCTGAGGCTCGAGGAGCTCGATGGAGACCTGAGCGCGTACTTCGGACGGCACATCAACGTCCAACGCGCGAGTCTTTTCCGGACCGGACCATATAACTATCGATCGATGTACTCAGCCCGCGCGATCCAGGCCGTCGCCGATGCATTTGCGAGGGACATCGATCACTTCGGGTTCGACTTCGATCGGGGCGCGACGCGAAATACCTACGCGCTGAGCTAGGCGCAGCTTCGTCTCAGCTCTCGCCTCCGTCGAAGCCCGGATAAGAAGACGTGAGTGCGACTCGAGCCGCCTCTGCCAACCGTCGATTGGAGTCGGCATAGAATCGCGCGACCGACGCGCGCGTTCCCTCGTCGTGGAACGATCGGTCACTGTTGCCGAATGGCAAGCGACTCATCAGTCGATGGACAGCCGATGTGGACACCCGCTTCGAGATCAGGGTCGAAGGGTGCAGCGAGCTGTACGTGAAATGATTGCAGATACGCAGCAGCGCCATCTTCTCGAACGACAAGGACCTATTGAAGGAGTCGCCCCACTCGATGTCGCTCGCCCTCGCACATAGGAACCTCGAGAGAGTCTCGAGGAACTCGGGCTCACGCAGCCGCTCGTACTGCAGCACGAGAACGTTCGAAGGCCCGAACGTCGACCCGTAAAGGTCGTAGATGAGGTGATAGTCGAAGTAGCGAGGATCCAGGTACCTGGTTCTGGACTCATCGAACGTGATGTATTCGCGAAAACGAAGCACGCCGCCGCCCTTGATGTACTGCTTGTACGCCGACTCGAGTGCATCGAACTGATTCCTGATCGTGATCAGCACCCGATCGAACCCGGCCTGCTTCAAGCGTCGCGCAATCTGTGAACGGTTCATGAAGCCGGATCGATAGTGATGACCCGTGAGCCCTTCGTAGGAAAAGAGCACCGCCTCCGACGCACCAACGGTCTCGAGGAGGCGTTCGGCCATCATTGCCGGATTGTAGATCGTATCGTCGTCATCGATGAGCGATGCGAACAGTCGAATCGATGCCTCTTGGGGAACGTAGACGAAACCAGGGCTCACCAGGCCGGGGAACACGGCCGTCTGCAAGAACGTCGTCGCGGTCTTGGGAAACCCGACGTGGACGGCCTTCACCGAACCTCCAGCGAATCGTCATCGAAGATCCTTGCGCCCCGTTCGCGATACGGGACGTCGAGCCCCGGCTCGGCTCCGTAGGCCGTATGCATGGCTCTCATCAGGAGCGACAGAGCGCCCTCGTGGCGAATAGGTCGTGGATGCTTGTCGGTGAGATCGAGCGTGGGGAGAAAGCCGTGCGAAAGGAACACGTCGATGAGCGACTGGTCTCGGCTGAGGATATGAACGGGCGTCTCCTTGCCCATGCGTTCATGGGTGATCGTCGGGGGCTGATGATCTCCGAACATGATGATCAACGGTGCGTCGGCAGCACGATCGACAGCAAATCGGAGGAGGTAGTCGAGTTGGTATCGGACGGCCGAGTTGTACCGGTCGATCGCGGGACGATGTGGATCCTGATCCAGGGTGGCGGTCGGCGCGTTCAGGGCGCGCCAGTCGTCGGCCGCTTCTGCGGGTGAGTGCCACGGGAAGTGGGAGTTCAACGTGCAGAAGAACAAAGAGAACGGCCCGCCGCCCTCGCGGGCGCGCTCGTACCCGAAGTTGAGAGCGAACTGGTCGAGCGCCGAGTGGAGTCGAAGGGCACCGAAGAAGTTGACGGTCGGCCCGACATATCCCAGATCGTCGAAGCCGATCTTTGCGTGAGGCTGGAAGCATCGGTCCACAGCAGCCCAATCCACGGTTCGATCATCGATGCCACCGAGTGGACAAAGGAGGACGTTCTCATAGCCGTTGCGCCTCAACACATGGAAGAGCGACTCGTACGCACCGAAATTGCTCGGGCGTGAGAACAAGGCATCGTACAGCTGGACACTGGCGATCGAAGTGCCGTAGGCGAATGAGGCATAGCTCAGCCAGGAGCCCCCCGCGAACAGGGGCGCGTCCGACAGCGTCGAGGCGAACTTGTATCCCGCTCGGGTCAGCTCTTCCTCGTGACGCCCTATGAGCGTGTCCACACCCCCTCCGTATCGGGGGTCGCGAAAGACGACGCTCCCATAGGACTCGACGCACACGAGCACCAGGTTGGGTGGCGTGTCGAGCGTAACGCGACCGAAATCGTTCCGCCCCTCGTAGAAGGCTACGTCGCGACTCGCGAGCCGCCTTACGAGCCGCTCGAAGCGAAGGTTGAGAGTCAAGTGCAGCCCAGGCGAATACACGCCGCGCCACAGGTACTCGCCGTAGTGCCTCGTGCAACGATACAAGCATGGTGGCAATAGCAGGCCGGCCGCGGCGAGTGCCGACCACGGACCACCCGAGTCCAGGTCGAACAGCGCCGACACCGCGGCAACGGACGAGAGTCCAACCATGAGCAGTGCGAGCGCGACGAGCGGTGCTATCCAGTAGACCTGTCGCCTGGCAAGCCCGACCCCAGTTCGCAGGAGCGAGAGATCGCTCCTCAAGGCCGACGCCCGCATGAAGATCGATTGCATGATCGACGTGTAGACGATCTCCACGAACCCGAAGCCGAGCAGCAACGCGGCTACGACCCTCATGGTCGGTCCGGTGAAGTTGATCGCCGCGGCCACGAGCACCACGAAGGTGAAGTCGAAGTTGATCCTGAACGGATCCGGCGAGCGGAGCCGCACGTAGAAGAACCTCAGGAGCCCCTTCCATTTTGGACCGTCCGCGAACAGTAGCTGACGGCGCGGGTTCGGCGTGGTCCGCACGTTGAGGAGATAGAGCGGCAGAAAACAGCCGAAGTTGACGAAAGCCAACAGGGCATAGAAGCGCATCACCGAGGCTCCGAACCTACTTTCGCCGAGAACATCGCCACGTAACGCATCATGCCCATCGCGTACAGTCTCTCGAGGTGGAGCCCTCCGCGAAACGCCCGCAGTGCCGCCGCGCGCGACGGTCCCAGCCACGGAAGCGCCAGACTGAGCGCAGTCAGCTTCCCGGCGAGCGCGAGGCGTCCGCTGGGACGGACGCCGGAGGTCAGGTCGACCAGGCGGCACGTTGGGGGCGACAGGACGGCCGCATAATCAGCCTCGCGGTATAGCGTCGTCAGCAGCCAGTCGTCCACCACGCGACGCGCGCTGGCGCATGACGGATCTCCGTCGAACACGTCCTCGACCACGACCAGGCGCCCCCCAGGGACCAGAGCCTGATGAAGCGCGCGTAGCGTGCCACCCAGGTCGGTGCTGTGCTTGAGGGATTCGACCGCGACGATCACGTCGAACGCGCCGTGTGGCAGACGATCGAAGGATCCCTCGATAAACTGGATGGCATCCCCGCGCCTGCTCCGCGATGCGGCGCGGGTGGCCCAGTCCAGCTCACACCGGCTTACGGTGAGGCCCGTCGCGCGGGCGACGCCACGCTCAGCGAGGCGGATGGTGCCAAACCCCACTCCACAACCAACGTCGAGCACGCGGTCCGAGCTCCGTAAAGCAAGCTGATCGCCGAGCCAATCGTACACGTCTTCCTGCTTCGTGCCTGGAAACGTGATCCGTTTGTGGATGGGATATGCGCCTGCGCCCCGACGCGGGCCCTCGAACGCCTGAAGCGCGTCATAGAGGGCGCCGACCGCCGAGAGAGTCACCCCTGCTTCCCGAGGAGAAAGACGAACTCGTTGGCGCGGTCGACGGGTGCGCTCGACGCCACGGGCCTCCGATAGTCCACGGGTCCGAAGACGAAGCGTCGCCAGGAACGACGCCGAAGCAGCGGATACTGGTCCGGCAGGACCTGCCGGACCAAGAAGCCCGCCGACTCGAACAGCCTCGTCCAGTTGTCCAAGGTATCGGCATCCGCGTGGCCCCGGGACGGCCGCCGAGCGGAAGATCTCGCAAGGTACTTCCAGCCAACCGTGTTCGAGTTACGCACGAGGAAGCAATACCGTGCCCGCGGCGTGCCGACGCGCAGCATCTCCGCGAGAGCTCGGGGACGATCCAGCATTCGCTCCAGCGACCCGAGACAGGTGACCAAGTCGAACCTGGACGACTCGTACGGCAGGGCCTCGGCATTCGCCACGGACACCCGTGCCGTCGGAACTCTCGAGCGTGCCAGTCCAACGGCCACCGACGAAAGGTCGCACCCGAACAACTGCTCGGTCTTCCCGCTCGCAGCGAGGAGCAGCATCCCCGGGCCGCACGCTACGTCCAACAAAGCATCGCTCGGCGATGCTCCTAGCAGCTCGGGGTACACCATGTAGCCCTGTAACGGACGCAGGTAGCGCGATCCCTTCCGCAGGTACGTCGAGTCGAACCAGGCCGCGATCCTACGTTGCGCCGATTCGCTCGTGTTCACGGTAGGTAGCGACGCGTTCGACGTTGGTAGGCTTGGTAAGCCTCACCGATCGTGTTTCCCAGGTAGTCCTCTTCCATGCGGACCTTGAAGTGCATGTGGATGACATAGACGCCGATCCCGCACACCATCGTGAGCGACGGCGCCGTAAGCCAAAGGCCCGCCACGAACGCATACATCCCCACCAGTCCCGGATTACGACTGTAGCGAAACAGCCCTTCGGTGCTGAGGCCGCGGTCTGCCCAAGAGCTGCAGCCGCGAAGAGTGAGCACCGAGCCGAGCGTGATCGCACGCCCAGCAATGATGAGCACGGCCGCGGCGGCGTTCGTCGCACGCGTCGTCGCGAACAGTTGGTCGCCGAGGGGATCGCCACCACCGAGCAGCGCAATCGACGGATAGAGGTAAACCCCCCACACGACGAGGACCGGAATGAACAACGCAACCTTCGTGGAGCGCGACAGTCCGAAGACGGTCCTCCAGATCGGGGAGTACGCCGCCTCGACGGCGGGCTCCCTCACCCAGATGTTGCGCGACGATGCGACGCTCGGGACGTGCAGGATGGTCAGCTCGAACGCGAGCGAAGCGTAGGCAACCATGACGATCACGGCCATGAACCCGGGCGTCATGTTCCCAGCCAGTCCAGGAACTCCTCGCCGACATCCTGCCAAGTGCGAGCCTCGAGGAGCCCCGTCCGACGCAGACGGCCATATTCGCCGGAGTCGGAGATGAGCGCCCGCAGAACCTCCCCCGCGGACCGGTGGTCGACATGCCGCACCAACCCCGACCGGCCGAACGACTCGGCGTTGCCGGTGGGACACGAGAGCACGGGGAGACCGCAAGCGATCGCCTCTGCCGTCACCATCGAGTAGCTCTCGTGCTGAGATAACAGGATGAGGAGATCCGCTCCGAGCATCTCCGCGTGCACCGCGTCGTGCGGCACCGGGCCAAGGAGCTCGATCCTGTCGGCGAGGCCTCGCGCGGCCACCATCTGGCGCATGGCTCGATAGTGCGCTTGGTCGAAATCGGTGTTGCCGCGAACCGTCAGGTGCCAGTCCAGGTCCGTCAACGTCGCGAGCGCTTCGATCAGCCGGGCTATGCCCTTTCCCGGGAGGTAGTTGGCGACACCAAGCAGCTTGTGTGCTCGATCCGAGTAGCGCGTCTTGGCGTGCCAATGACCCGGAACGCCTGGCTCGATCTTCACGGCGTCGACTCCGGCGAGCGCGAGTTCGTCCCGCAGGGAAGTGAGCGTCGAGTCACCCGTGACGACGACTCGGGATCTGCGGTAGAGCGCGTCCACGGCGAGCACTTCACGCCCTTCAACTGCCTGCGGCTCGGGCACGACGTGCAACAGGAGCACGAGGCGCCCTCCTACCTCGAGCAGCCGTGGCGCCAAGTCGGGCAGGACCAGCCCATCGATGATCACGACTTCCTGATCTGCGATCGCGTCAAGGTCGCCGATGCTCGCGTGATACGTCACGTCGAGTCCCGCTGATCGGAGGTGCTCTACCAAGTACCTGTTGTACAGGTATCCACCAGAGATCTGATCGATCGGGCCCTTGCTAAGAAAGTGGATGGACATGCCGACACAGGCCCCGGAAAGAGCTGGCGAACGACACACACACCACGGCCACCGACGTTACGAGGATCGGCGATGAGTAGGTCGGCATCGCCATGGCGGCGATGAGCAACAGGAAGTTGAGGCCCGCGAGGCGGGCCGCCATTCGCTCTTTGTGGCCCGCCGCGACCGGGGCCGGCGCTACCGACGCGAGTAGTCGGTATGCGTACGGCAGGATACCCGCTACCAAGACCCATGCACCCAGCCATCCGTCCAACTGAAAATGCAGGTAGGCCACGAGGACGAAGAAGGCGTCGACCTCACGATCGAGCACCGCCCCGAACGGTGTCGCGGTAGCAAGCCGCCGCGCGACGTATCCATCTGCCGCGTCCAAGACCACATTGAGGGCGAACGCCCATATCATCCACTCGGCAGCTGATCCAGCTACCGAAGCGGACGCAAGGATGAGGACGACGAGTCGGGCCCCGGTCAGGGCATCGGCCCATCCGATTCCACCGGGCAGAGGCGATCGGGACGGCATCCTGTAGCTCCACAGGACAGCGAACGAGAGGACAGCCGATAGCACCAGCCATCCACTCCACCCCGTCACGACCGAAGCGCTCGAGGCGACGACCATCACTGCTGCATGCCGACTGAGTTGGACCTCGAGCGAGGGTCTCAGGCCGGCGGAACTGGCTAGGTCTGTAGCAGATTCTGCCATCGCGCCCCTTGTGGGGGTTTCACTTGCCGAGCTTCGCGCTCAGCGGGCTTCCTCGTTTCCCGACCGGCGGCGCTCCCACGCTCCGCCGAAGAACAGGGGGTTCGTTTCGAAGTACCCGCGTAACAGGCGAGCGGGTCCTTGATGCGCCAACCTTATCATCTTGATCGATCGGGGATCCGGCAAGGCGGAAGCGCCGTTCTTGCCCGTCCTGCGCCAGTGAACATACGTTCCCGGGA
>JBEBGN010000195.1:0-5585 GCA_040081395.1 Longimicrobiales bacterium | reverse complement strand
GGAACGCTCATGGACTTCTCGGTCAACTTCGTCGCAGTGCTCGTCGCCACCGTGGCTACCGCCATCGTCTCGGCCGCCTGGTATTCCTTCATCATGGCCGGCCCGGTGAACGCGCTGCGAGCCGGGGACCCGACCATCCACGGGCGTCAGCCCGGCCCGCCGCTGATCCTCCTGTCGGTTCTCGCCAACCTCGTCGCGGCATTCGTCCTCGCCGTCTTGCTCGAGTCGCTGTTCGGCTCGCCGAGCATCGGCGACGGCCTGATCGTCGGTGCCCTCGCGTGGGTCGGCTTCTCGGCCACCACGATGACCGTTATCCAGACCTTCGGCTTCCGGGCGAGCGGCTTCCTTTGGGTCGACGGCGGGCAGTGGCTGGTCGTGCTGCTGGTGATGGGCGCCGTGATCGGCGCGTTCGGCTAGGCGAGCTTGGTCCCGAGGGGCACGTCCCCATCGGGGACGCACAGCACCACGTGACCGTCGGCGTCGTGGAAGCCGGTGACGAGGCACTCCGACATCACCGGCCCGATCTGCTTCGGCGGGAAGTTCACGACCGCCACCACGAGTCGGCCGACAAGCGTCTCGGGCGTGTAGAGCGCCGTGATCTGCGCGCTCGATTTCCGCACGCCGATCTCCGGTCCGAAATCGACATGGAGGATGATCGCCGGCTTCCGCGCCTGCGGGAACGGATGCGCCTCGACGACTCGGCCGACGCGAAGCTCGACCTTGGCGAAATCGTTCCAGCCGATTTCCGGCATGTTCTTTCTCCAGCGGTTGTTCTTCGAACCGGCTCGAGCCGGTGCAACTCCGCGCTTCCCGCTCTAGACGGCAGAATCCTTCCAGTCACGCCCACGAGCGAAACGGCGAAATCGCCTCCATGCGCACTCCGCTTGCTACGAGCGTTAGCTCACGTCATGGTGATCATGGCTTATGGCGTTAGCCATGAGTGGCAAACACAAACGCGGAGGAGCGTTTCATGAAGGGGAACTTGCTGAGGACGTTCGGCAGGGCCGCGGGCTCTGCCCTGGCGGTCGGATTGCTGGCGTCGGTGTCGGCGCCGGCTCTCGCCCAGGTCACGCAGGAGCGGCTCGAGAATGCGGATGCCGAGCCGAACAACTGGCTCACCGTCTTCCAGAACTACTCGTCGCACCGCTTCTCGCGGCTTGATGAGATCACCCGCGAGAACGTCGGCAACCTGCACATGGCGTTCGCCGTCCCGCTGTCATTCGCGATGCGAGGCACGAATTCGGCGAACCTCGAGAACGCGCCGCTCGTCATCGACGGCATGCTCTACATGAACGACGAGTGGGGCACGGTCTACAAGGTCGACGTCACCAGCGGCACCCAGGGTGTCGTGCAGTGGATCGCCGACCCGGCCATGGACAAGGCCGGTTCGCGCGGCATTCTCACCACGCGTGGCCTCGCCGCCTTCGGCAACAACATCTACACCAACCTCGTCGACGGCCGCGTGATCTCGACCGATGCCACCACCGGCGAGATCGTCTGGGATGCGCAGATCGCCCGGACCGAGGCCGACTGGGACTTCGACGCGATCGAAGGCTTTACCGCCGCTCCGCTGGCGGTCGAGGGCCGTATCCTCGTTGGCCAGTCGATGGGCGACTGGGGTACCCGCGGCTGGCTCGCCGCGGTCAATGCCGACACCGGCGAGGAGATGTGGCGGCGCTACGCCATTCCCAATCCCGGCGAAGCGGGCCACGAGACCTGGCTCGACGATCACAACGCCTACCGCACCGGCGGCGCCGCGATGTGGACGACCGGAAGCTACGACCCGGCCACGCGACTGACGATCTGGGGCACGGCCAACCCGGTGCCCATGTACGACCCCGAGTTCCGTCCGGGCGACAACCTGTTCACCAACTCGGCGCTGGCCATCAACATCGATGACGGCTCGATCGCCTGGTACTTCCAGTACTCGGCGAACGAGTCGTGGGACTACGACGAAATCGGCGTCCACCTTCTCTACGACGCCATGATCGACGGCGAGAACCGCACCGTCGTCGGCCACTATGGTCGCAACGGCTACTACTACCAGCTCGACCGCACCACCGGTTCGTTCATCAACGCCAACCAGTATGTGAGCTCGGTCACCTGGACCGCGGGCATCGACCCCAAGACCGGCAAGCCGGTCGAGTACGATCCTGCCCTCGCGGTGCAGACCTACATTCCGGCAACCCGTATCGCCCGAGACAACCCGGCGATCGAGGTCTGCCCGAGCCATCTCGGCGGCGTCCGCTGGCAGCCGACGGCGTACAACCCGATCACGCACATCGCCTATGTCGCAGGCTCTGACGCGTGCTCGTCCATCACGAATGCGCCGGAAGTTCCCGTGGCAACGGGCGGCAATCCGCGTGGCGTCGGCCAGGTCTGGCTCGGCGGTACCGGCACGGCCCACCCTGATCCGGGCCTGATCGCGGCTCTCGACGTGACCACCGGCCAGGTGGTCGCCACCGCGCACCCGCCTCAGCACAATCTCGCCGGCGTTCTCGCGACGGCAGGCGGCCTCATCTTCACCGGCGGTCAGGATGGCGCGGTCGTCGCTCTCAACGACCAGACCCTCGAGGAGCTGTGGCGCTTCAACGGCGGCATTCCGTTCAAGGCGCCGCCGATCAGCTACGCCATCGGCGACAAGCAGTTCATCGCCATCATTGCCGGCGGCAGCGGCGGTGGCGGCTATGCGGACCTCAATGCCCAGGGCCCGCGCACCGGCGCCATGCTCTACGTCTTCGCGCTGTAAACGGGCGCGCTCTTGCGAACTGGAAAGGGGGCCTCAGGGCCCCCTTTCTTCGCGAGACCCGGAACTCCCAGCCCTCCAGCGCCGGCTCGCGGAAGCTCAAAATGAAGAAGGGGGCCGAACGGCCCCCTTTCCTTGCCTCGTCGTGGGGTCTCCAACTACGGGCCGTGGGCTCCGGCCGCCCCGGCGCCTGGCACGGGTGCAGCGGGGTTGAGCATCAGCACGCGGCAATAGTCAGCACCGACGCCGTGGTACTCCTCGCACTCTTCGAGGGTGAACTGGCCGCGCCCCTGGATCTTTGCCTCGATATAGGTGACGACCGCTTCGAGCTCGCGGTTGATGAGGGTAACCTCCGAGGCAGGCGGGATGCGGTTCCCGAGGGCCGCCTCCGTCATCCCGTAGCAGCGGCCGTCACTGTAGGCGAGCCGGTCGAAATGCGGCATCTCAGTGCCCGGGAGACCGCATCGGACGGTCATCACGAGCTGGTCGTGCGTCATCAGCGTCGCACGGAGATTGGCGCCGACCGGCTGTCTCGGATCGTCGGGCACGCCGTTCCCCGCCCAGCCATGGCAGGAAGCGCAGTTCACCTTGTCGCGAAACACGCCAAGGCCGCGCGCGACGACTTCGGGATCGAACGTCTGCGCGGCGGCCTGCGCGTTGGCGGCCACCGATCCGCCGAGGCTCGCGACGGCCCACACTGCGCCGCCAAGCGCCGCGGCGGCAACGGCAGCAAGCCCGGCGCGCTTGCTCTTCGTTCCCGAAGTCCTGACTGGCATTGTGCCCTTCTCCTCTGATGTCCCCTGCTTCACCTGGAGCGTCCTCCGCGAAGCCGATCCGTTTCGTCCCGACGGGTAACATCCGGTTCGGATTAGTGCTAGCAGGAGGCTAAGGTAAATAGCCTGAGGTCGATCCAATGTCGGGACGGCATGTTCTCGTTCTAGTCGCTGCCGTCGCCGCTGTCGCTGCGGTCTCCCGGTTCGCCGCGGCCCAGGCACCCGAGCTTCCGGTCGTCCCGACCTTCTGGGACGTGGCGCCCGGCATGCATGCGCTCGAACTGAGCCCCGACTTCGCCGACCTCGCTTGCGGGACCAATGGCGGGCCTCCGTCCACGCGTATCGGCCGCTGGAACGACTTCGCAGCGTGCCCGCCCGAAGACCAGACGGGGCTCCACGAAGTCCAGTTCCGCGAGGATGACGAGCCCGAGTACATCGCGCGGGCCTACAACAACCAGGCCGCGATCGCAGCGCTCGAGGGCACCCAGATCTTCATCGTCCCGGTGATCATCTCGGCCCTGTTCGACGACGACGGCTTCGTCGTCGGCACCCGGGCGGTCACCGACCCGCGCGTGGCCGAGGACATCCGCATGAGGGCGATTTCCCTCAGCACCTACCTGCGCTCGCGCTTCGATGTCGAGGGCTGGGCCTGCGAGGATTTGCCCCGAGAGGAAGGGGAGACCGGGATCGGCGATCTCTTCATTAAGGAGCGCTGCTCGAAGACGACAGACCAATACCTGCTTACGATCGAGTCGAACTTCTACCGGAAGCGCGGCCAGTTCGGCATCAACCCGCTAACCAACGAGCCGCTCGCGGGCGAGTTTCGCAGCGAGGTCCGGTTCGAGATGATGCTGGCCGGGCCAGTGCCGGACCGGGAGGCCCGGCTTGCGTCCCTGAGCGCCAATCCCCCGCCATCCGAAGCAGAAGTGAACCGCGCACGCGCCCTCGACTGTCCCGGTTGCGATCTCGCCGGTCTCAATCTCAAGCGCATGGATCTCACGGGGGCCAATCTCGCCGGTGCGAACCTGGCTGGAGCGGACCTTCACGGCGCGACGCTGGCTCGTGCCGACCTCACCGGGGCCAACCTCACCTCCGCCAACCTCAACCATGCGACGATGACCCAGGCACGGCTCGGCGGCGCCGACCTCACCGGGGCGATGCTGTTCCGCGCGGCGCTCGACGGCGCCGACTTCACCGGGGCGACTCTGACCTATGCAAAGATGGGTGAGGTCCGGATGATCAGGGCAAACTTCACCAACGCCAGCGCCCAGGCCGTCGACTTCAGCCGCGCCCGGATGTCCAACGCCATTTTCGCCGGAGCCGTCCTTGGGGGCAGCTGGTTCACCGATGCGCAGATGGCGCGCATCGACCTGACGGGTGCCGAGCTGATCCAGGTCATCCTGGTCAACGCGGTGATGGCGGGCGCCGATCTGACCCGCGCCAGGATCTGGGGCGCCGATCTCTTCGGCGCCGACCTCCGGAACGCGAACCTCACCGGAACGGATTTTACCGGCTCGCGCCTCCAGTCCGCCCTGCTGACTGGGACGAACCGCGACGAGGCCATCTTCACCGACGTAGTCGGATTGCCGCCATAGTGAGGCGTTTCAGGCGAGGACCGAACCGGGCCTGATCGTCGCCCCGCGGAGGAACTCCCCCGCCGCCAGGGCCTTGCCGCCCGAACGCTGCAACTCCACGAGCCGCACTGCGCCGCTCCCGGTTGCCACCGTGAGGCCATCATTCAGCACAGTGCCTGGCGCGCCCGAACCCTCGACCACCGCGGACCGTAGCACCTTCACCCGCTCCGTCTTTCCGCCGATGGGCATCTCCGTCCACGCGCCGGGGAAGGGGCTGAGCCCGCGAATGTGGTTGTGCACTTCGTCCGCCGGGCGCGACCAGTCGATCCGCGTCTCCGCCTTGTCGATCTTGGTGGCATAGGTGACGCCCTCGGTCGGCTGTGGTGTCAGGGCGAGGGAGCCGCGCTCCAGGGCCGCCAGCGCCCGCACCATCAGGTCGGCGCCGAGCGGCGCCATGCGGTCGTGGAGCTGCCCCGCGGTCATGTCCCGCGT
>JBEBGN010000194.1:0-5609 GCA_040081395.1 Longimicrobiales bacterium | reverse complement strand
AGCTGGACATGCCCGCCCTGTTGATCTGGGGTCGCAGCGACCGGGTGGTGCCCCTCTCGGTCGGTGAGCGCCTCGCCCGCGAGCTACCGAAGGCGCAGCTGCACGTGCTCGACCGGTGCGGACACCTCCCCGCCGAGGAGGTGCCGCACGAGTCGTTCGCGGTGGTGGAGCGTTTCCTGGACGCCGGACCTCAGCGGATCTCGACGTAGCGCGCCATGCGGCGCACTTCGTTGGCATCAACGTACTTGCCCATCTCGCGCTCGAACTGCGCCATCGCCGTATAGGGGCGATACTCCTTGAACTCACGGAGCATGCGGCTGCCGATGCCCGGAAGGCTCAGGATCGCTTCGTCGCTCGCCGTGTTCAGGTCGATGCGGACGTAGACGTACTGCGCCATACGCGCGACCTCGGCCGCATCGACGTACTTGGCCATCTCGCGCTCGAACTGCGCCAAGCCCACGTAGGGCCGATACTCCTTGAACTCGCGGAGCATGCGGTCGCCGATCCCGGGAATGAGCAGGATCTCCTGGTCGGTCGCGTCGTTGAGGTCGAGATGCAACCAGAGCCGGCGGTAGATCTCCTCGGCGGCCGCCGCGCCCACCTGGGCTTCGACCACGGTGTTCAGCTGCGACGGGCGCAGGTAGGGACGGCCCGCCTCGATGGCGGCGACCGCCGCGGCATTGAGACCCGGAATGACCGAAAGCTGCTCGCGCGTCGCCAGGTTGGCATCGACCAGCCCGCCCACGTTGCGGCCGGCCTGAGCGGAGGTTGCGTGCGGAAGCGCGAGCGCCACGATCGCGAGGATCATCGAAAGAGAAGAGAGAGGACGCATGTCACGTCTCCTGTGGTGAGGAATCGAGCAGTGTGGAGTCGATGGGATGGCGAAAGCAGACGAGATGGCCCAGCAGGCCGAGCTGCGCCATCGCACCCGGGGCCAGCGCGGGTATGGCGCCCCGGAGCGTCTCTACGACGAGGGGCAGGCCACCCGTGCCGGGTCTGAGCTCCAACTCGAACTCGACATTGGAGCGGAGGTGGAGATAGATGCCGATGATGGCCGCGATCACCTGAAGACTCGCGACGACCCGAAGGGCACGAACGCGACCGCGGGTCGCTCCCGCAGCCAAAACGCCCGCCGTGATCAGGCCCCCCGCCAGGAGCGCGAGCGGCGCCCACTGAGGAAGCTCGGTGTAGTGCTCGAGGAGCACGAGCTCCGTAGCCACACCCCCCGTGCTGATCAGTAGCAGATAGAGCGCCAGTCGACGCCAGGTCTCGCTCACCGCGCGGTCACGGTGCTCGACGCGAGCGGAATCGCCGAACCCGAGGCCATGGACCGGTAGTAGCGCACGAAGCGATTGGTCTCGAACGTGTCGTAGTCGGCCAGGTTCTCCGCCCATCGATAGGCGACGGGCTGGAACCAGAGCTCGGCCTCGACGGTGAACGGACCAGCCGCCGGGTCCACCGCGATGGCGTAGCGCGTGCGGTCACCGCCCGGCACGAAGTCCGCATCCGACGTGGCCTCCCCGCGCACGGCGACGCGAGCGCCGCCCTCTCGAGCGTCGAAGCCACGCGGAAGGAGCCGGTTCTCCTTCACCCAGCGATCCGCGGTCATGAGACCGGTGGTGACGGCGCCGGCGGCCGACACCATCACGGCCTCGTACACCTGGACTTGGTCGGCGCGCGAGACCTCGGAGTAGTGAGGCTCGAAGCGGAGCGGGTCCTGGTCGTTGTCGTTGCCGACGATGCGGCCATCGGGCGCGAACGCACCGGACTCGAACACCGTACGGCCCCGCGCATCGGTCACCGTGACGTGGAGCCACGCGCGCCGGGACGGATAGGCGGTCGGGAACTTGTGGCCAGCCAGGTTCCGCACGTCGACGTCGGCGAGCAACCGGCTCCCCTCCACGCGCGCGCTGCTGACGGTCAGCGAGACGGTCGCCTCGCGCAGGTGCGTCTCGGTGCGCGCGGCGGCCAGGGCGAACTCCTGGGGAAGCGCTGTCACCCCGAGCTCGCCGCGATAGCGGTCGAGCATGCGCATCATGAAGAAGTTGCCGCCCTGGAACTGATGCCTGGACACTTCGGGCCGAGCGCGCCCCAGCACGGAGGTGACCGGGACGTCCTCGCCCACGAGGGGCATGTGGCAGTCCTGGCAGCTCGTGCCCTCCGTGGCATAGGCGCTGGATTGCCACTCGAGGTACGGGACCTGCTCGGGGAATTCGGGGCCTTCACCACCGGGACGCACCGCGTGAGTGAAGAGCGTGTGGCAGCTCGCGCAAAGCTCCGAGGACTGCACGTGCAAGCCTTCGGTGGGCCGGAGCCCCGTGGCCGAGTGCATGATGCCCACACCGCCGGAGTCGGGCTGGAAGGGCCCGTACGCTGGGCGACCCTCGGCGGGGATGTCGAGCGCGACCTGGAAGCCACCGGTATAGCTGGCCTCGGTACCGAGGCCATCCGGTCCAATCTGGTGGCATGCCGCGCACGCAACGCCATCGGCGGCGAGCGCGGCATTGGGCGATGCGGCAGCGCCCACGGGAAGGTTTGCGAAGACGGAACCAGTCCCACCCGCCCCCCGAGCGACCACGCTCGCCATGGGCATGTGGCAGCGGCTGCACTTGTCCTCGATCGCGCCTGCGGCCTCCGGGTAGTCGGTGATCTCGCGGCGGACGGCGGCCTGCCAATAGGGGTCGCGCGCGCTGTTGGCCATCATGGAGGCGCGCCACTCGAAGCCGATCGACACATCCTCACCCGTGGAGGTCGTGACCCCTTTGTGGCAGGCGAGGCATCGATCGGAGGTCGGGAAGAGAGCGGCACCCGCCGGGGCGGTCTGGATGGGCGCCGCCATCGACAGCAGCGGCGACGGATCGACCTCCGCTCTCACGGAGGGAGCCGGGCTCCACGCGACGAGGCCGGCACCGATGATCAGCGCCACGGCGGCGGTCCGGTGAGACATGGTCACCACCCCTGGAAGAAGCCGCCGTCGAACCAGTCGAGCAGCAGGTAGGCGAGGAGTCGCACGGAGCGGCCCGAGGTCTCGGTAGCGGGCACGAGTAGGCCCACGCTCGCAAGCACGTGCTGGCGAGTATTGAGTGACACCTGCATCTGCGGCACGACGTCCACCGCGGTCGGGACGCCGCCCTCCAGTTCGCGCTTCGCCTGCACTTCGATCATCGGGGTCCAGCTCCGGCCCCACTGGCCAGAGACGAAGGTCTTCCCGAGCACGAGCCGCGCGAAGCCCTCCCTCTCGCCGCCGTCATAGAGGGGGATCTCCGCACCCGTCTGGGCCTGCACGAAAGCGTCGGAAGGCAGGGCTTGGCCGAAGGATAGGAAGCCCTCGGTCTTCGCCCCGTCGGCCCCGAGCCCCTTTGCTTCGTCCCCCGTGGGGAGCACGATCTCGGCGCCCACCGCGAATATCCTGCCTTGCTCGTTACTCACGTACGCGGCGTGCTTCACGCCGAGGACGAGGTCACCGAGCCCACTTGCCCAGTGGGTCGCGCCGGGCAAACCACCCGCGTCCGACAGCTCGACCCAGCCGTACGGGATCGCCACCTCGATCTGGCTGCGAGACCCGAAGCGCTGCTCCCAGACGAACTTTCCCGCCACCCCGCTCTGGTCGGAGAAATCCGCGTCGGCCTCGATGACCCACTCGTCTTCGGGGAACGCCTTCTCGGCCAGCAGCGCACGAGGCAGGTTGAGTTCGCCGCGAGGCCACTCGGGCTCGGTGCAGAGCGTGCGGATATGCCCGATGATGCGCGCGATCTGCTCGACGGGAAGCGCGGCGCCGAACGCGGGCATCATCGTGCTGAACCCACGTACCGGGCCGCCCTGGTGGGCGATCGCGGTCCAGTCGGCATCGGGCTCGCGGGTGGCGAAGTTGCAATCCGTAAAGTCCGGGAGCGCTTCCTCGAAGCCGACGAGCGCGAGCTCGAGCCCGCGCCCGTCCGTCCCGTGACACCCGGCACACGCCGACTGATAGAGCTCGGCATCGGAAAGCGCGGCGGCGTCCACGGGCGCTTGGGCCGACGCGGATGCGCCCGAGAGGGCCACCGCCAAGAGGAATCCCACGAGAGCAATGCTCGAACGAGCAAGAGAAATCGTCATACCGCTGTAGTTCGGAGGTCTCGCGGAGGGCTGTGAAAAAGGTCGCGCGTCGGGTCCCCACCCACCAGTCGGGAGACAGACGTCGGGGGAACCTGCGTCGTTAGGTGCCGGCTCCTCGCTCGCCGACCTCGAAGCCAGGGCACTGCAGCACCGGGAGCGCCGGGTAGCGGGCGTAGGCGGCCTCGCTCTTCGAACGCTCGCACAGCACGAATTGCGAGCCACGTGCGCTCACCACCAGGCGCCGGTGGCGGCACACTTCGCACAGGCCCGCCGGAGGTCTGCGCACGGCACCCTGGTCGCTCAGGGGCGGACACCCAGGTAGCCGACCTGCCGACTCCGATCACCGCCCCGGTGCGAATAGAGCTCGCTACCGGTGCATCGTGTACAGTGTCCAGACACGGTGACGTGCTCCAGGTGGAGTCCGGCTGCGAGCGCCCGACGAAAGAGCACGCCGCGCAGATCGAGCGTCGTCGCCGTCGCAGGCCCGGGTTCTCCGAGCGCCTCGAACACTTCAGGACCGACCTCGTAGCACGCACCACAAATCGCCGGCCCGAAATGCACACGCAGGTCGGCGACCTGCGAGCCGCCGGGCATCGCTTCGATCCCGCTCTCGAGTACCCCCGCAGCGGTGCCTCGCCACCCCGCGTGCAGCATACCCACCACCCTGGTGCGTACGTTCACCAGGAAGACCGGCACGCAATCCGCGATGGCGACAGCCAGGAGCACGCCGGGCTCCGCGGTCGTGTGGCCGTCGCACGGCTCGACCAAGTTCAGCCCCGAATGGGGCGCGCGATGGGCGCGGACGTTCGCCTCGTGGACCTGGCGCGCGTGCATGACCGCGCGCATGCCTGTCGTGGCGAGCAGCCGACTCCAACACGCGCGCACGTGTTCCGCGGGGGAGCCCTCGCTGAACAGCCCGAGATCGAATCGGTCGGCTGCCGTACCCCGTGTCGTCGTGCCCTGGATGAGCCAGGGCAGCTCACTCGCCCACTGCTCGTGGATGAGCGCGGGCACACGCGCGTCCAGGCGCTCCCGCACGAGGCGTTCCAGGGGCGGCACCGTTTTCGGGGGTTCTGCTGGGTTCACGAGCCGCTCCTACCCGTCCCGCCTGGATTCGCGCCCGCGGCCTCCTGCGCCCCCTCCGAATTCCGTAGGTTATCGAGTTCCAGGCTCACTCGACTCCAGGGCGCACGGCGACCCCCGCTCATGAAGCACGACACGCTCTTCGACAGCCAGAATGCGGCCTACGCCCAGGCGATGTTCGAGGAGTTCGCCCGGAACCCGGAGTCCGTGCCGGCAGAGTGGCGGCAGATTTTCCGGGACGGCGGGTCCCGCGTGCTGGCCGAAGGCCTCCTGGTCCCCGAGCCCTTCGACGGGCACCGCGCGCCTGCAGCGGTCGCCATCGTCCCGGCGTCGCCGCGCGTACCCACCCCGGCGCCCGCGACGACCAGCGCGGCACCACCCCAGGCGCCCGCCGCGCCATCGGCACCCCCGCGCGAGCCCACGCCCACTTC
>JBEBGN010000193.1:0-5613 GCA_040081395.1 Longimicrobiales bacterium | reverse complement strand
CAGGTTGCCGCGGGTGGCGTGCACGCGCTTGGCGGACCCCACCGCCGCGGCCGTCAGGTCCTTGGTGGTCGTCTTGCCGGACGACCCGGTGATCGCGACAACCGGCGCGCGCAGCGCGCGACGACGAAACGCGGCCAACGCGCCCAGCGCGACCAGCGTGTCCTGCACGCGGTAGAGCGGGCCGTTCACGTCCCCCATGGTCCTCGACACCACCGCGCCGCGCGCGCCCTTGGCGAGCGACTCGGCCACGAAGTCGTGGCCATCGAAGTTCTCACCCACCAGCGCCACGTAGAGATCCCCCGCCTCGATCTTCCGGGAGTCCGTTGCGATGCGCGCGAACACCCCGGCCTCGGCGATTCCGTCCGCTGCGAGACCCAGCGCGTCCCGCACGTCGCGATCCGTCCAGACGGGCGCGTTCATTTGGCCTCCGCACGCGCGAGGCATTCGGCAACGACGTCCCGCTCGTCGAAGGGACGCTTCTCGGTGCCGATCACCTGGTAGCGCTCGTGACCCTTCCCTGCGAGCACGACCGTGTCCCCCGGGCGCGCCATCTGCAGTGCCGCCTCGATCGCCGCGCGCCGGTCCGACACGCGCCGGTACTCGACCCCCGCGAGCCCCTCGGCCAGGTCGTCGAGAATGCGCTCGGGGTCCTCGGTGCGGGGATTGTCCGAGGTGAGGACGATCAGATCCGCGACGCGGGCCACCGCCTCGGCCATGGGCCGACGCTTGGCGCGGTCGCGGTCGCCCCCCGCACCGAAGAGCACGATCAGCCGTCCGCGCGTGAGCGGCTTCACCGCGACCAGCGCGCTCGCGAGCGCAGCGGGTGTGTGCGCGAAGTCGATCAGGACCGTGAAGGGTTCCGTGACCACGGCTTCGAGACGGCCGCTCACCTGCGGCGCGGTGCCGAGACGCTCCACCACGCGATCGAGTGAGACCCCCGCGGCCAGCGCAGCGGCCGTCGCCGCGAGCGCGTTCTCCACGTTGTGGCGGGCGACCAGGGGCGTGCGCACGCGGCGCTCCTCGCCGTCCACGCGGAGCGTGAAGCTGGCGCCGTGGGCGTCGAGCCGAAGATCGTGTGCCGAAACGTCCGCGGCGCGATCGATGCCGAAGGTGCGCACGCGGTGCCTCAGGGTGTCGAGGCGATCCCACGCCCGATCATCCCGGTTCACCACGACGGTGCCATGCTCGGCCGCCAGCTCCACCAGGCGCGCCTTGGCCGCGAAGTACTCGGCGAGGTCGGCGTGGTAGTCGAGGTGGTCCTGCGACAGGTTGGTGAACACCACGACCTCGAACTTCAGCGCGTCGAGACGATGCTGCGCGAGCGCGTGCGAGGACGCCTCGAACACCACCGCGCTCAGGCCTCCATCGGCGAGCTCGCGCAACCACACCGCCACCTGGACCGGGCCGGGGGTGGTGAGCTTCTCGCTTCCCGCGCGGACCCCCCGCTGGTCGATCAGCCCCAGCGTGCCGATGACCGCAGTCGGGACCTCGGGACCCATGAGGTGGCGAATCAGGATCGCGGTCGTCGTCTTCCCGTTCGTTCCGGTCACGCCGAAGGCCCGGAGCCGTCGGCTCGGGTATCCCAAAACCACGTCGGCCGCGAGCGCCGCGGCGCGTCGGCCGTCGCGCACGACGAGCTGCGGAACGTCGATCGCGAGTCGGCGCTCCACGACCGTCGCTACGGCGCCTTGCCGGACGGCCTCGGGCACGAAGTCGTGCGCATCCGCCGCCGTCCCCGCCCAGGCGAGGAAGAGGTCTCCCGCACGGGTCGCGCGTGAGTCCTGGCTGACGCCCCGAACGGCGACGTCCCCCGTGGCGCGAGCCTCGGTGAGGAGGCCGGCCGAGCGGAGGACGTCGCTCACGGCGTCGAGCGTCACGGGGAGTGTGGCCGACATCAATCCCCCGCCATGCGCAGCCGTATGGTGTCGCCGGGAAGAACCCGCTCGCCCGCAGCGGGCACGGTGCCGATGATGGAGCCGACCCCCACGGACGCGACGCGCAGACCGAGAGCGTGCAGCCGGCGAACGGCCACCCGAGACGGAACCCCCGCCACGTTCGGGAGCGTCACGCGCGTGTTGGGCGCGATCGGCTGGCGGCGGACCGGAGGCTCCGGTTCAGTCGGCCGCGAGGCGAAGCGCGCGGGGGGCGCGTTCACGGGCACGATCTCCTCGCGCCGCGACGAGCGGAGCAGTGCGCTCCGGTCGAGCGGCGTGGAGCGCGCGGCGAGCGCGGCCTCCATCGTGGTGCGCGTGACCGGCGCCGCGACCGCACCGCCGTAGTAGGCGCCCTGCGGACGGTCGAGGCCGACGAACACGACCAGCTGCGGCGCATCGGCGGGGAAGAAGCCGACGAACGAAGAGTAGTACGCGCCCTCCTCGTACCCATCGCCGGAGTTGATGCGGGCCGTGCCGCTCTTGCCGGCCACCGCGAAGGAGCCCATGCGCGCCGACGTCCCCGTGCCGTCCTCGACCACGCCCACCAGTGCGGACCCGACGGTCGCCGCGACGTCCTCTTCGATGACGCGCCGGATGACGCGCGCCTCGAAGCGTTCGAGCACCTCCCCCTCGGCGCTGCGGACCTCACGCACGATGCGGGGCTGCATGAGCAGGCCGCCGTTGGCGAGCGCACCGTACGCCATCGCCATCTGGAGCGGGGTCACCGAGATCTCGTATCCGATCGCCAGCGATGCTGCTGACTGCGGCGTCCACCCCGCGGGCCGACGCAGCGTGCCCGCCACTTCACCCGGTAGCTCGATGCCCGTGTAGCTGCCGAAGCCGAAGTCGCGCAGGTTCTCGTACTGGGCGCCCGCATCGAGCTCCTGCGCCGCCATCGCCAGACCCACGTTCGACGACTCGCGCAGGGCCTCACCGAGCGAGATGCGTCCCTTGGTGTGCGTGTCGTGCAGCGTGCGCCCCTCGATCCTCCAGGTTCCGTTGCCGATGTCGATCGTGTCTTCGAGGGACGCGAGGCCGCGCTCGAGGAGCGCCGCGACCGTGAACGGCTTCAGGGTCGAGCCGGGCTCGTAGGGCGTGTTCAGCGCCGACAGGGCGCTCGCCTGCCCGTCCCGGATCGACACGAGCGCGAGGATCTCCCCCGTGGCCGGATCGGTGACGACCACATCCCCGCCGCGAGCCTCGGTCTCCGTCATGGCCTCTTCGAGAGCCTGCTGCGCGATCTCTTGGAGGTCCATGTCGATCGTGAGCACGACCTCTCCGCCGGAACGGGGCGGCTCGATGGTCACGCGCTCGCCGGGGATCTCTCTCCCTGCGTTGTCGCGGGCGATGACTTCCCGGCCGGGTGTGCCGCCGAGCAGCCGCTCGAAGGCCTGCTCGACCCCGCCGCTCCCCCCACCGTCCACGACCGCGCCGAGTACGCTGCGCGCCAGATCTCCGTGCGGATGATGGCGCTGGAGGACGCGCTCGAGGTGCACACCGGGGACCGAGCGCAACGACTCGCGCACATCCGGGGCATACAGGTCGGGAGCCACCGCCCAGACGCGGTCGCGCGAGGTGAGCCGCTGGACGTGCGACCGCGACAGTCCGAGTTCCGCCCGCAGTAGGTCGCGCGCGGCGGTGATGTCGCCGATCTCTCTGGGAGCGACGTTGACGCGCACGCGTTCGCGCGACACCGCGAGGGGTGCTCCGTCCCGGTCGAGGATCGAGCCGCGCGTCGCGGGCACGATCACGTCCTCGCTGTGCTGCGCCTCTGCCATGTCCCGCCACTCCCCCGCCTGCAAGACCTGGATCTGGGCGGCGCGCACGCAGATCGCCAGCGCGGCGAAGAGCCAGGTCGCCAACACGAGCCGACGACGCCACGCTTGAGCGCGCCCGGCCGACTTGCGGCGGCTCACTGGGCGGGCTCCGCGAGCAGGATCACCAGTTCGGACGCTTCCGGGGTGTGCATCCCGAGGCGCTCACGCGCTTCCGGCACGACGCGAGCGCGGCTGGTCAGCACCTGGATCTCGCGCTCCAGCTCCACCACGGTGGCGCGCGCCACCGCCGTGCTGCGGCGCAGCTCGTCCCACTCGGCGAGTGTTTCCAGCGAGCGGCTTTGTCTCCAGGTGACGTACCCGAGCGAGCCCAGCAGGACCGCGAAGGTCACCACCGCACGTCCGAGGGTCGCGGCATCCATCAGGCGGCCCTCCGCCACGCGCGCAGAAGGGCGCTGCGAGCGCGTGGGTTCGCGGTGGTCTCGGCATGGGAAGGCCGTACCGGCTTCTTGGTCAGCGTCTCGCCGAGAGCGCGGCCCCGGCACATGCACTTCGGGACCTCCGGAGGGCACACGCAGGAGCGGCTCCACTCACGGAAGGCGTTCTTGACGACGCGGTCTTCGAGCGAGTGGTAGGAGATCACCACCATCACGGCCCCGTCCTTCAGCACCTCTCGGATGGCGGGCAGGCCGCGCTCCAGCGACTCCAACTCCTCGTTCACCGCAATGCGCACAGCCTGGAAGATCCTCGCCTTGTCCTGAGCCGAGGGCGAGCGCTGGAGCACTACGGAAAGCGCGGCCACGAGATCGTCGCTCGACTCGAGCGGGACCGTGGCGCGCCGCTTCACGACTTCACGCGCCAGGCGGCGAGCCCTCGGTTCCTCCCCGAAGTCGCGGAAGACCTGAGCGAGTCGCTCCTCGGAGGCCTCGGCCAGGAAGCTCCGCGCGTCGGGGAAGCCCGACGCATCCATCCGCATATCCAGTGCCACGCCCTTCTTGAAGCTGAAGCCGCGCGTGAGGGCATCGATCTGGTGGGAGCTCACGCCCAGGTCGAGCAAGGCGCCGTCCAACCCATGAGATGCTACCTCGGCGTCCTCGGGTGCGTCGTCGAAGCGAGCGTGCAGGAAGCGCACGCGGCCCGTGAACTCTGCCAGGGCGATGCGGGCATACGCGATCGCATCCGCGTCCCGATCGACGGCCAGGAGGCGACAGTCGGCGCAGCTCTCGAGGATCCTGCGCGCGTGCCCGCCGCCGCCGAGCGTCCCGTCCATGTAGAACCCCGATCCATGCGGGCCGAGGAGCCTGATCGCCTCGTCGCCGAGCACCGGTTCGTGGTACGTGGACATCGATCTAACCGAAGAGCCGGTGGGCGAGGTTCTGCAGATCGGAGGCCTTGGCCAGAACCGTGTTCCGGTAGCGGGTCGGATCCCAGAGCTCGACGCGATCGATGTTGCCGGACAGGAGCACGGTGCTCGACAGACCTGCCGCTTCCTGGAGCGTCGCGGGCACCAGGATCCGCCCCTGTTTGTCCGGGCTCACCTCCACCGCGTTCGCCACGATGAGGCGCACCTGGTTCCAGGCTGCCGGATCCCCCCCGCGGTACTGGAGGAGGCGCGCCTGGATCTCCACCCACTTCCCCGCCGTGAAGAGCGCCAGATAGTCGGGCTCCCACTGGAGCAGCACGAAGCGGTCGCTATCCGCCTCTCGACGGAACGCCGAAGGGAGGCTGACGCGCCCCTTCTCGTCCATCTGGTGCTCGTACTGCCCGACGAAGCCGCTCAAACGGCACCCGCAGTGGCATAGGGTGGGGAAGGGTGGGGCTAGGTGGGAGATAATACGATTCGATGGGGACGAGCGTCAAGGGAGGGATTTTGGGAATTCCTGGGCTCACGAAAGGGGCTCGAA
>JBEBGN010000044.1:0-19964 GCA_040081395.1 Longimicrobiales bacterium | reverse complement strand
GCCATGGGGGCGAAGGCGTCGTGCGGGGCGCGGCGCTCCCGCCCCCCTGCTCAGTCCTGAGCGAGAGCCTCGAGGGGGTCGATCCGGGTGGCCCGGCGCGCAGGAATCCAACACCCGAGCCAGGCGGCGACCGTGAGAATGGCGAGGATCGACCCGAACACGATCGGGTCGTACCACGCGACGCCGAAGAGGACGGAACCGAAGGCGCGGGCGACCGGAATCGCCAGGGCGAGGCCGGCGATCAGTCCCCAGCCGGTCTGGGTCATCCCCTGCCGAAGCACCAGACCCACCACTCGCCGGCGCTCCCCCCCGAGGGCCATGCGAACGCCGATCTCCCGGGTGCGCTGCGCCACCCAGAACGCCATCACGCCATAGAGACCGAGCGCGGCCAGGAAGAGCGCGATGCCTCCGGCAGTCAGGAAGAGCACGCTCACCCAGAAGAATTGGGCGTTGGCCGCATCGATCGACGCGCGAAGCGAGCGCGCGAACATGAGCGGCACATCGGGATCGAGCCGGGAGAGCGCCTGACGTACCGGACCGGGCAGAGTGGCGAACTCGGTCCTCGGCCGTGCGAGGACGACGACGCCGGGCGGCACCAGCTGGCCGATCGGAACGTACACGGCCCCCTCCACCTCCCGCTCGATGCCGCCCACCATCAGGCCCGGAACCACACCGACGACCGTGTGCCACTCGGTCGGCGCATCCGTGCCGGCGGTCACCCGCACCCGGCGACCCACCGCGCCCCCTGGGAAATGGATCCGCTGGAACGGCTCGTTCACCAGCGCGACCGGGGGCGCTCCCAACCGATCGGCATCGGTGAAGTCCCGACCGGCGAGCATGGAGGCGCGGAAGAGGTCGAAGTATCCGGGAGTGACGGCGACCCGGCGCGCCCGCGGACTCTCGCTCCCCGCGGCGGCATCCTCGACCTCGACCGTCACGAGCGCCGCCGAGCCGATGCCGGGAACGTCGCTCGCGAGTGCGACGTTCTGAGTTTCGGGAATCGCGGCGAGGGCCTCGCGAGCCTCGACCAGGAAGGCCGCGCGCGCCTCCGGTGTCGGATGCGTCTCGCTCACCTGCATGCGCGCCTCGTAGACCTGCTCCGGGTCGAACGCGAACTCCGTGCGATCCATGTTGGCGGCGCTGCGGATGAAGAGCCCAGCACCGACCAGCAGTACGAACGAGAGCGCCAGCTCGACGGTGACGAAGCGCCGCATGACGCGCCCCATGCGGAACCCCGAGCTCCCCCGCGCTCCGTCGCGCATCAGGTCGTGCGGATCCGTGCGGGACGCCTGCAAGGCCGGGATGAGCCCGGCGGCGACGGCCGTGAGGCCGGACATCAGCGCCACGAACACGAGCACGGGCAGGTCGACGCGGAAGTCGATCCAGAAGGGCGCGCCGGGCGCGGACCCGATGCCGTCGTTGATGAGGGAAGTACCGATGGTGGCGAGAAGCGCACCGCCCGCTCCGCCGAGCAGTGCCAAGAGCGCGGCCTCGGAGAGGAACTGCAATGCGATGCGCGGTCGGGACGCACCCATGGCGGTTCGGATCGCGACCTCTCGGCTCCGTGCCACGGTGCGTGCGAGCAGGACGTTGGTCACGTTCGCGCAGGCGACGAGGAGCACCAGGAGGGCCACGCCGAGCATCATACCCGCGATGCCGAACCTCTGGCCCTCGCTGCTGAAGATGTTGGTGTAGGCCACCACCTGGGCGCGCGACGACGTCGACAGCGCGAGGCCGCGCTCGAGGTCGACCTGCGCCAGCAGCGCAGAGAGGTCCTCCGAGGCCGCCGTGCGAGAGACTCCTTCGCGCAAGCGACCCACCAGGAAGGCGATCGATCCGTCCTGCTCTCCAGAGCGCGCCAGGACGTAGCGAAGCGGATCCACCCGCAGCGGGAGCCAGATTTGGTCGTCGAAGGGGAATCCGAATCCCTCGGGCATGACGCCCACGACCTCGGTCTCGCGGCCGTTGACCCGCACGATGCGCCCGAGCACGTCCGGGTCGCCCGCGAGCCGGTCCTGCCACACGTCATGGCCCAGCAGCACCACCGCCGGCGCATCGGCACTCGCATCGGCCGCGGTGAAGGCGCGGCCGCGCGCCGGATTCACGGAGAGCAGGTTGAGGAGCGCGGGATCGATGAGTGCGCCCGAGAGCGACTCCGCCCCCTGCCCCTCGAGGCCGAGCGTGACCTGGGTGCTCGACACTGCCCCCAACCCGTCGAAGGAGCGCTGCCGCGTCGACAGGTACTCGAAGTCCGCGGTGGTCACCGGCGCGTCGCCGACCCGGGAAATGCGCACGATGCGATCGCCGTTCGGAAACGGCAGGGTCGGCACGATGGCACCCATTACCAGGCTGAACATCAGCGTCGGCAGCCCGATGCCGAAGGAGAGCGCGACGAGCACCGTCAGCGTCGCTCCGGGTGCCTTGCGCAGCATACGCGCACCGAAGCGCAGTGTGTCGAACGCCTGGCTCATCGGGTCTCCGGCGCGGTGGGAAACTCAGCGCCGGAGGCGAACGCGTCCCGCACGCTCGGGAGGACTACGATCCCGAAGCGGACGAGGTTTCAGTTGTGAGAAACGACTACCGGCCCTCGGCGGTCATCCTCTCGTCCCACTTGGCGCGCGCGGCCTGTTTGGCGGTGGCCGACAACTCCTTGGCGCTCACCTTTTCGGGCCGAGTCCGAGCGCCCCGCTTGGTGCCCAGGGCGGCGGCGGGTGGAGCCGCCGTCGGCTCGGTTCCGTCGGGGGGGGCCACGGGTGCCGACCCGACCTTGGGGGCTGACCCGCCCGACTTCTTCTTCTTTTTCGAACTGGATTTCTTAGCCATCCCGAAGAATAACGGCGGCACGGCCGTGCCGTAGGCCCACGAAGGCCCAACGGACCCGCGATCCAGCATCCGCGCGGCCTCAGGGCCCTCCGAGCCGCTCCAGCAACGCCCGCAGATCGGCAAGGGCATCTCCGTATCCCTGCCAGTTCCCGGAGCGGGCGCTCGCCTCTGCGCGCTCGAGCAGGTCCAGCGCCTCGGTCGGCCACGAGGCCCCTTCAGGGCGCGCCATGGGCTCTGGACCGGTCCCGGGCGCCGCCAAGGGATCGAGGCCGGTGAGGGCGCGCACGGCGTCCGCGAGGTCCTCCCTCATCGCGACCCTCGTACCATCACTCACGACGTATCGACGCAGCTCGGGAATCGCGTCCGCGTCGGCCGCCAGAAAGATCGGCTCCATGTAGACGAAGCGATCTCCGACCGGAACCAGGTGGAGGTGACCTGTCCAGACGTCGCTGCCTCCGCTCCGCCACAGGGAGAACTGTTGCGAGATGAGGGGGTCCTGCTCCACGAGGGCCTCGACTTGTCTCGGGCCTGGGATCTGGTCGGCCACGGGCACGTCCAGCAGTACGGGCTCGGGCATTCCGAGGCCGTCGGTTCGCCCGATGAGCATACCCGTGAGGTTCTGTCGGCCCGCCGGCACGAAGACACTGGTCATTTGGAAGCGAGGCCGCTCTTCGCTCGGCAGCGTGTAGAGCGCGTACTCCGGGCGGTACGGCACCGGACTCGTGCCTTCTGCCAGCTCCTGCGGCTCGCTCCAGACGTCCTGCTGGCCGTGGAAGGCGCGCGCGGTCTCCTGGTGGTATTGGAGGAGGATACGGCTCTGCACTCCGAGGTAGGTACGAGGGTAGCGCAGGTGGGAGCGCAGGCCGTGCGGCATCTCTTCGATCGGTGTGAAGAGCCCCGGAAAGGCCGCTTCGTAGGCATCCGCGATCGGATCGTCGACGGGAACTCGGTAGAAGACGATGCGGCCGGTCACCGCGTCCACGGTGACCTTTACACTGTTCCGCACGTAGCGCACGCTGCGACGCACCACCCCGAAATCAGCCGAGGCCGAGAGCGGAAACGCGCCCGTACCCGTAAATCCATCGAGCATCCACACGACGCGGCCCTCGAAGAGTACTGGGTACGGATCTTCAGGAACACGCAGGAAAGGCGCTATGGCGAGTGCACGCTCCACGACCATGCGTCGATGCACGAAGTGACTGGCTTCGGTCAACTCGGAGGCGAAGAGCAGGTTGGCGTCGCCGAAGTGCCATGCGAGGAGCGCGGTGCGGAGCGCGGACGTGAGCTGGATGCCGCTCGGATAGTCGACGCCCGCGACGCCAGGAGTCGAGTCGGGCGCGACGTACTCGCCAGACTCCGGTATCACCACGGCGTAGTTCTGTTGCGTGGTGCCGAAGAAGACCTCGGGCCGATCGAGGGTCAGTGCGGCCACCCCCTCCCCCGCTGCCGTGGTGGTGGGGGGAAGGCCGGCCAGCAACATCTGCGGGCGACCCTCCGGTGTGCGTGCGGTGGCGAGGCTGGCCACCACCCCCATTCCCGTGACGTACCGCTTCCTCAGATGCTGGTTCTGCCAATTCGGGTCCTGGATGCCGCCCGGATCGATCTGACGAACTCCGATCGCAACCGGGACCGGCCCGCCCGGACCTTCGTAGCGGTCGATGGTGGCGTCGGAGAAGTCGTAGTAGGGGAAGAGCGCCTCGAGCGAGCGATAGGTCGCCAGCAAGGCCCCCGCATTCCACACCGGCAGACCCTGGAACTGACGGGTCGCCGCTTCCCAGTCGATGGTCTGGTCGGCTTCGTGGGTGAAGCTTCGCCGCTCGAGTCGGTCGAGGCCGAAGCCTAGGCGCGTGAACGCGAGGTTATGCTCGATGTACGGCGTTTCCCTCACGAGCTCGTTCGGCTCGACCCGGAATCGTTGCACGAAGCTCGGATAGAGCTGCCCGATCACGAGCCAGCCGATCACGACCGAGCCGAGCGAGAGCACCACGGGGCCCGCGCGCTCCTGCCAGGTACCCCAGAAGGTGGCGGCGGCCGCGAGCAGGCATACGACCACCAGGGTCTGCAGCGCGGGAATTCGTGCCTCTGCGTCCGTGAACCCGAAGATTTCCTGGACCGCCGAACCACCGTTGGTCAGCAACAGGTACCGCTGTACCCAGAGGCGCGCGGCGATCAGCACCAGGAACACCGCCAGCAACAATCCGAGATGCAAGCGGGGGAGTCGCTGCGAGTTGAACCCGTGGCGCGACCACCGAATCGTGCCGGTGGCGGCGTAGGCGGCGGTCACCAAGGTGAACACCAGGAAGGTGACGATCAGAGCCAGCGTGACGCCCGACGCGAGGAGCGGTACGGCGAAGACGTAGAAGCCGACATCGTGGCCGAGGATGGGCTCCGTGAGTCCCCAGGACTGGGAGCTGAACAGGAGCGCCGCTTGGATGCCCAGGTTCGGGGGAACGGCAGCGCCGAACCAGAGACCGAGGAGGACCGCGGCGACCGTGATCCCGGCCCAGACCAGCTGACGAGGAATCCGCTCGGAGATTTCGATGTTCGCGAAGCGGCGCCGGATCTGGATCGTGCCGAGCGTGGTCGACGCGACGCGAAGGTTCACGAGCACGAGCAGCGCGACGACCAGCGCGGCGGCGCCCCGGATGCCCCATTCCCACATGACGCGGCGCCAGAATACGGCCCCGTAGCCCGACTGCGCCTGCCAGAGGATCTCGACGTAGGCCGCGGCGAAGGCTCGGCCGAACACCAGCAGCATCGCGAGCGCCACGAAGATGGCGATGACGAGACGCCCACCGCGGAGCGACGACATGAAGGAACGGGCGCCGGGGCTCATCGAGGACCGCCAGCTCCGCGAACTACGGAAGTGAGACCCCGTGGGTGCCGAGCCATGCCGCAACCTCCTCGCGGATCTCGTTCAGCCGCTTCTGGCTCTTCGCCTCGAAGCGCGCGACGATCGCGGGCTGCGTGTTGGAGGCGCGCATGAGTGCCCATCCATCGCCGAACAGAACGCGCGCGCCATCCACATCGATCACGTCGTGGCCCTTCCGGAAGTGCGCGACAGCCTGCTCCACGATGCCCCACTTCTGCTCCTCGCTCACGTCGATGCGGATCTCCGGTGTGGAAACGTACACCGGGAAGTCCGCGACCATCTCCGAGAGGGTACGTCCTGAACGGCTCACCAGCGAGATCAGGCGGCAGGCGTCGTAGAGCGCGTCGTCGAACCCGTAGTAGTCGTCCGCGATCATGATATGCCCCGACAGCTCCCCTGCCAGCAGCGCCCCGGTCTCCTTCATCTTCCGCTTGATGAGGGAATGCCCCGTCTTCCACATGATCGGCTCGCCGCCGGCCTTGGCGAATACCTCGGGGAGGACCTGGCTGCACTTCACGTCGAAAATGACCTTCTGGCCGGGCCCGCGCTTCTTCAGTAGGTCCAGGCCATAGAGCAGCAGGAGCACGTCGCCTCGGATGATGCTCCCCTGCTCGTCCACCGCGCCGATGCGGTCGGCATCCCCATCGAACGCCACCCCCAGGTCGTGGGGGGTGGCCCGCACCGCATGGATGAGGTCCTCGACGTTCTCGTCGACTGTGGGGTCCGGGTGGTGGTTCGGAAAGGTGCCGTCCGACTCGCAGAAGAGGGGCGTCACGGTGACCCCCAGCGCCGCCAGGAGCTTCTCGGCAACCACCGCACCCACTCCGTTCCCGCAGTCCACCGCCACCTTCATGGGCCGGGCCAGCTCGAGCCGCCCCGTGACGTCTTTCACGTAGGCGTCGAGGACCTCGACCCGCTCATGGCCTCCTTTACCGGAGTCCATGTCCCCCTTGAGGATGCGGTTCCTGAGCTCCTGGATCGCATCACCGTAGAGAGCGGCCCTCTGCAGGCTCATCTTCACCCCGTTCCACTCCGGGGGATTGTGCGACCCGGTGATCTGCACGCCGGCGTGCGTCCCCAGCGTCGCCTCCGCCCAATAGAGCACCGGGGTAGGCACGGTCCCCACGTCGACCACGTGCCCCCCCGCCGAGCGGATACCGGCGATCAGGCCGGAGGCGAGCTCCGGGGAGGTGAGTCGATTGTCGTGCCCGACCGCGATCTTGGGCTCCTTCGCGCCGGTCTGGGCCCGCACCATGGAGGCGAAGGCCTTCCCGACCCCGCGGGTGACCTCGGCATCGAGATCCTGACCGACGATGCCCCGGATGTCGTATTGCCTGAAGATGTGCGCCTTCACGGGACGAGCGCTCCCAGGCCCGTCACGCTGGCCCGCGCGAAGTCGAGCGCGGCGCCGGGGAACAGACCGGTATAAAGGATCAGGGCGACGGAGACGATCAGAGCCAGCTGCATGGGGAGCGGGGCGACCACGAGCGCGTGCTGACCGTCCTTGGTCGGGTTCTTCATCCACATGTACCAGGAGATGCGCAGGTAGTACCAGTACGACGCCACCGTCGAGACGACCATGATGACCGACAGGACCCACAATTCGGCGTCCGCGGCCCCCTGGAGGAGGAAGATCTTCCCCATGAACCCGCCCGTCCCGGGGAATCCGGCGAGCGAGAGCAGGAAGATCGTCAGCGAGACGCCCAAGAGAGGTTGGGCCCAGCCGAAACCGGCGTAGTCCTCGACCTGGAGCCGCTCCTCCGCTTGATGGGCCACGCCGATGACGATGGCGAAGGCCCCCGTGTTCATGATGGTGTAGACGAGCAGATAGAACAGCATTCCCGCCGCCGCGTTCGCGTTCGCCGCGGTGATGGCGACCAGCAGGTATCCGGCGTGCGCGATGCTCGAATAGGCGAGCATGCGCTTCACGTTCGACTGCACCAGCGCCATCAGGTTCGCGGCCACCATCGTGAGCGCCGCGAGCCACCACACGATCGGGTACCAGATGTCGTCGGCTTCCGGGAACGCCACCACGATGACGCGCAGGAACGCTACGAACGCGGCGGCCTTCACGGTCGCGGACATGAAGGCGGTGACCGGCGCGGGCGCTCCCTCGTAGACGTCGGGTGTCCACATGTGGAACGGCACCGCGGCCACCTTGAACCCGAACCCGATGCAGAGCATCGCGATGCCGATCGCGAGTAGACCCGGCGTGGCCGCGCCTGACGCAACGGACTCACCGATCACGGCGACGTTCGTGCTCCCTGTGGCACCGTACACGAGCGCGATGCCGTAGAGCAGGAAGCCGGTCGCGAAGGCGCCGAGCAGGAAATACTTGAGCCCCGCCTCGGCCGACTTCCGGTCCCGTCGGTTGAATGCGGTGAGCGCGTACACGGCGACCGACATCACCTCGAGACCGAGGAAGATGACCATGAGGTCGCGGGCCGCCGCCATGAACATCATGCCCGCGGTGGCGAGCAAGATGAGCCCGTAGAACTCCCCCGCCTGGAGCCGTTGACGATAGACGTACGCGAACGAGATCAGGATGGTGAGCGCGGCACCCGCGAGCAGGATCCAGTTAGCGAACAGGCGGAACCCGTCGACCGCGATCATGCCGGCGGTGCCGACCTCGTGCACGCCGTAGAGCCATCCGTTCGCGAACGCCGCAGCGAGTATGCCGAAGAGCGCCAGCCAACCGAGGTCGGCAGCGCCCGACAGGGTCGGATCACCCGTGGCGTCCTGCCCTGTCGTCTTGTGTCGCTTCGACACTCCCGCGATCAGCACACCGATCCCCCATAGGCACAGCACGATCTCGGGGAGGAGGGCCCACCAGTAGTGGACGCCGCGGCTGAAGTCGAGCTCCATCATTGGGCTCGCTCGTCAGCGGTTGCCGACTGTTCCTCGTCGGGCCCTACCTGCGCCGCCGTCGCCGCGCCCACCGTCTCCACGCGCTCGATCACGGCGCGGACGCTCGGCTCCATGCGCTCCAGGAAGGGGGTGGGATTCCACCCGATCCAGATCATGAGCGCGATGAGCGGCACCAGGATGGCGAGTTCGCGCGGGGAGGCGTCCTCGACCTCGCGGTTCTCGTCCGTCTCGAGCTTGTTGAAGAAGACCTTCTGTACCATCGGGAGCATGTAGTAGGCCGCGAAGATCACGCCGAGCGAGGCGACGATCGCGATCGTGGGATGCGTCTCGAACGTGCCGAGCAGCGCGAGGAATTCACCCACGAAGCCGCTCGTGCCAGGGAGGCCGATGGAGGCGAGCGCGGTGATGACGAAGGCCGTGGCGAGCCAGGGCGCCACGCGAGCCAGCCCGCCGAAGTCCTCGATCTTCCGGGTGTGCCGGCGCTCGTACAGCATCCCGAGCAGGAGGAAGAGCGCCCCCGTCGAGAGGCCGTGCGAGATCATGACGATGAGTCCGCCCTGGAGCCCATTCACCGTGAGGGCGAAGATCCCGAGCACCACAAACCCCATGTGCGCGACCGACGTGTACGCGACCAGCTTCTTCGCGTCGGGCTGGACGGCGGCCACCCAGGCCGTGTACAGGATGCCGACCACGCCGAGCACGAGCATGGTGGCGACCACGGTCGGGTGCTGCGCCGCGGCCGGGAAGAACGGGAGCAAGAATCGTAGGAAACCGTACGTGCCCATCTTGAGCAGCACAGCGGCCAGGATCACCGAGCCGGGCGTGGGCGCCTCGACGTGCGCGTCGGGGAGCCAAGTGTGCAACGGGAAGACCGGCACCTTCACGCTGAACGCGAGCGCGAATGCGGCGAAGAGCCAGAGCTGCTCGGTCATGGACAGCGGCACGAGCAGGAAGTCCTCATACGCGAAGGTCGGTGCTCCCAGCAGCCCCTTCGCACGCCAGAACAGATAGAGGATCCCGACGAGCATCAGCAAGGATCCGAACGCGGTGTAGAGGAAGAACTTGATCGCGGCGTAGATGCGTCGCTCGCCGCCCCAGATCCCCACGATGAAGTACATGGGGACGAGCGTGAGCTCGAAGAACACGTAGAAGAGGAGGACGTCGGTGGCGACGAACACGCCGACCACGCCGGCCTCGAGCAGGAGCATGAGCGCGTAGAATGCCCGCTGGCGCGTCTGGATGTAGTTGAACGAGCCCAGGATCGCGAGCGAGGTGCTGAGCGTGGTCAGGATCACCATGAAGAGGCTGATCCCGTCCACGCCGAGCGAGTAGCTCACCCCCCAGGCGTCGATCCAGGGGGTCGAACTCGTCATCTGGAAGTCGGCGCGCGTGGGGTCGAATGCCCACCAGAGCCCGAGCGAGAGTACGAACACGCCGATCGACCACCAGAATGCGACGGTCTTGGCTCGCTCTTCTTCTGCCCAGAGCACCAGGCCCATGCCGAGCACGGGGAGCCACACGAGCGCGTGCAGCACCCAGTTGCCGTAGCCGATCGAGTCGAGGAGGGCGGTCATGGCCTAGAAGACCGACACGCCGAGGATGGCGAGCACGCCGAGCGTGAGCACGAACGCGTAGGTGCTCACGTTCCCCGTTTGGAACATGCTCACGCCCCAACCCACGCCCTTGGACACCCAGCCGACGGCGTTCACAGTGCCGTCGATGAGCGTGGCATCGATCACCTTCCAGCTGAAGCGCGAAGCCCGCACGATCGGCTGCACCACGAAGCGATCGTAGAACTCGTCGACGTAGTACTTGTTGTAGAGCACCTTCGCGAAGCCCGTGGGCTCGGGTGAGTCATGGGCTGGAACCGTCTTCTGGGCGCCGACCACCTTGAAGGCGGTGGCGACCATCGCGGCTGCCGCCAGGAACGAGATCGCCGCCCACGCCACTTCCCCTCCCCCGATCGGGGCCGCGTGCGCGACCTCTCCGAGGTGCTCGAGCTGGACCTCGTGGGCCCTGGCCGTGATCGGCTCGAGCCAGTGGTGGAGCCACTCGCTCATCGGCAGCGCACCGCCGAGCCCGAGGAACGAATTCCTGAGCGCCTCCGGCACGTTGATCCAGCCGCCGAACACCGAGGCCACCGCCAGCACCGCGAGCGGGACCCACATGATCGCGGGGGCCTCGTGCAGGTGTTTCGCTTCCTCAGCCCCCGTGCGGTTCGCGCCGTGGAAGGTCATCACCATCATGCGCGTCATGTAGAACGCAGTGAGCAGCGCCGCTGCCAACGCGATGATCCAGAAGACCGTGTAGAGCGCCGGATACGGTGCGGTCGCGGCCCCGCCGAATGCGGCCACCTGCCAGATGATCTCGTCCTTCGAGAAGAACCCGGCGAGCGGCCAGATGCCGGCGATGGCGAGCGTGCCGATCCACATGGTGATCCAGGTGATCGGCATGTGCGCCCGCAGGCCGCCCATGTTCCGCATGTCCTGCGGGTCGTCGTGCTTGTGCGTGTGGTGGTAGGCGTGGTGCATCGAGTGGATGACCGCGCCGGAGCCCAAGAACAGCAGCGCCTTGAAGAACGCGTGCGTCATCAGATGGAAGACGCCGGCCGCATATGCACCCACCCCCACGCCCACGAACATGTAGCCGAGCTGCGACACCGTGGAGTACGCGAGCACCTTCTTGATGTCGTTCTGCTTGAGCGCGATGGTCGCGGCGAAGAGCGCCGTGAGTACGCCGACCCCCGCGACGGTTGCGCTGCCGATCGGTGACAACGCGAACAGCACCGAAGAGCGCGCCACCAAGTAGACGCCCGCGGTGACCATGGTCGCCGCGTGGATCAGCGCAGAGACGGGGGTCGGGCCCGCCATCGCGTCGGGGAGCCATACATAGAGGGGGATCTGCGCGCTCTTCCCCGCCGCACCCAGGAAGAAGAAGAGCGTGATCGCGGTGACCAGGCCCCCGCCGTACACGAGCGCGTCCGATCCTTCGAAGATCGGCACGAAGTCGAGCGTGCCGAACGTGGTGAACAGGTAGAACATCGCGACCAGGAAGCCGACGTCGCCGATGCGGTTGACGATGAACGCCTTCTTGCCCGCGTCCGACTTCTCCTTGTCGCTGAACCAGAACCCGATCAGGAGATAGGAGCAGAGCCCCACGCCTTCCCACCCCACGAACATGAGCGCGTAGCTCGAGCCCATCACGAGCACGAGCATGAAGAACACGAACAGGTTCAGGTACGCGAAGTAGCGGGGGTAGCCCGAGTCGTCGCGCATATAGCCGACGCTGAACAGGTGGATCAGGAAGCCCACCCCCGTGACGATCATCATCATCAGGAGGGAGAGCTGATCCAGCTGGAGTGCGGCGTCGACCGTGAAGGTCCCCGTCGCCATCCAGGTCCAGTAGTGCACCACCACTGGCTCCTCGATGGACGCACCCAGCGCACGCGAGAAGTTCACCAGCGTGAGCAGGAACGCGACCGCCATCACCCCCGGGCCGATCAGGCTCGGGAGCGTATGTGTGAGCGGACGGCTCGCGCGGTCCCCGAGGTCGAGTTCCCCTCCCGAGCGCACGGCATTGGCGGACGTGCGTCCGTGCGAGAGCGCGAGTGCGCCGTTGGCGAGGAAGCCGAGCAGGGGCAGCAGCACGATGAGCCCCGGCAGGAACGGCACGAAGGCGGCGCCGGCTTCGGCTGCGGGAGAACCTCCCTGGAACAGCGCGGTCAGGGCGAGGGTCACCGGCCTACCACTTGAGCAGGTTGAAGTTGCCCACGTCCACGCTCTCGTAGTGGCGGAAGATCGAGATGATGATCGCGAGGCCGACGGCGGCCTCGGCGGCCGCCACGGTCATCACGAAGAAGACGAAGATCTGCCCGTCGATCCCGTACAGGTTCGAGAACGCCACGAACGCGACGTTCACCGCGTTCAGCTGCAGCTCGATGCAGAGGAACATGATGATCGCGTTCCGGCGAACGAGCATGCCGAAGGTGCCGATCACGAACAGGATCGCGCTCAGGATGAGGGCCTCGGTGATCACGACTCGCTCCGCTTGGCGAGCACCACCGCTCCGACGACTGCGACCAGGAGCAGGATCCCCGTGATCTCGAAGGGCACCACGTACGTCGTGTAGAGCGGCCGCGCGATCGCGCCCACCGCGCCGTATTGGGCGGTGGCAGCCGCGATTTCCGCGGCACCGGCGCCGGTCGGGGTGACCTCGGAGCCGCGCAGCTGCATGGCGAGCAGTCCGGCCATGGCGCCGACCACCCCTGCCGACACCACCGCGAACGCCCCGCCCTTCAGGTCGCGCTGAGCCTCGTGGCCGAGGTTGAGCAGCATGATGACGAACAGGAAGAGGACCATGATCGCGCCGGCGTAGACGATCACCTGCACGGCAGCGAGGAAGTGTGCCTCCATGAGCACGAAGGTCCCCGCGATCGCCGCGAGCGTCGTCACCATGAACAGCAGGCTGCCGACCGGGCTCTTCGAGATGACGACGCCGATAGCGGCGCCAATGGCGATACCGGCAAAGACGTAGAAGAGGAGGGTGGTCATTCGATCATTCGCCGGTGGGATCGGACGGATCCCACAAGTTCGTAACCGGGTGATCCTGCTCCATCAGCCGGTCCAGATCGTAGACGAAGCGCGCGCGCGTGTACTCGGCGTTCTCGAAGTGCTGGCCGACGTGGATCGCTTCGACCGGGCAGACCTCCTGGCACATCCCGCAGAAGATGCAGCGGAATTCGTCGATCTCGTACACGATCGGGTATCGGTTCCCCTGATCGTCCTCACCGCCCACGAGTCGAATGCAGTTCGCGGGACAGACCGTCGGGCAGAGTCCACACGCGACGCACTTGGGGCGCCCGTCGGCGTGCACTTCCATGACGTGCGTGCCGCGCCAACGCGGGTGCAGCTCGGTCTGCTCCTCCGGATACTGCTGCGTCACCTTCACCGGGTTGATCATGTGCCGGAAGGTGAGCGCCATGCCGGACAGGGCCGCGCGCAGGTACGAGGTCGATTCCGGGTTGGGGCGGTGCACGACCTTCACGCTGATCGCCATGCGGCTACCTCCCTGCCCCGGCAACTGCCGCGGGCGTCGTCTTGACCTCGACGCGCTGCTCGCGCTGGGCGGCGGCCCCCGTGATGGTGCGGCCGCGGTCGAGGAAGAACACGAATGCGATGGTCGACGCGGCGCTGACCGCGGTGAGCGCGAGCCCGTAGCCGAAGCCCCATGTCATGCCGATGGTGTCGAGCGTCAGGATCGTCCCCGCCATGAGCATCATGTACGCCAGCGCGGTCGGCAGCAGGACCTTCCAGCCGAGCGACATCACCTGGTCGTAGCGGAAGCGCGGGAGGGTCCAGCGTACCCAGATGAAGAGCACCAAGAAGAAGCCGGTCTTGGCGGCGAAGCCCGCGAAGGTGAGCAAGGTCTTCCACCAAGCGGCGTTCGCGAGAATGACGCTGCCATCTGCAGCGAATCCGGCGATGAGCTGGCCCTGGTACCAGAAGGCGTCGTCCCACGACCCGGGCAGGTCCCAGCCGCCGAAGAAGAGCGTGGCCATCATCGCGGAGGCGGTCACCATGTGGCCGAACTCGGCGATCATGAACGCGCTGAACTTCATGGCCGAGTACTCGGTGTGATATCCCGTGATCAACTCCGACTCGGCCTCGGCCATGTCGAACGGCAGGCGGTTCGTCTCCGCGAAGGCGGAGATCACGAACATGATGAAGGCCAGCGACAGTGGGAACGCGAACCACATGCCGAGCTGTTGCTGCTGCCAGATGATCTCGGTCAGTGTCACGTTGCCGGCGAGCATGAGCACGGCGATCACACTGAGCCCGAGTGAAACCTCGTAGCTCACCATCTGCGCGGACGCACGCAGAGCACCGAGAAAGGCATACTTGTTGTTCGAGGCCCAGCCACCCAGCACGACGCCGTAGACCGCGAGCGAGCTGAACGCGAGTACGAAGAGGATGCCGATCGGCAGGTCGGCGATGACCATGTCGACGACGCCCCAAGGCGTGGCGAGGGGCGCGGCGATGGGGATGACCGCGAAGGTCACCAGCGAGGGCACCAGCACCAAGATCGGCGCGAGGATGAAGAAGAACCTCGAGGCCGTGGCTGGAAGGGTCTCTTCCTTGATGATGTTCTTGATGCCGTCAGCGATCGGCTGCAAGAGTCCGAAGGGCCCCACGCGGTTCGGGCCGCTGCGGTCCTGGATCCAGGCAGAGACGCGTCGCTCGGCGAGCGTCGTGTAGGCGACCACGATGATGACTACGCCGAAGATGAGGGGGCCCTTGAGAGCCATTGCCACGAGGGCCGCGATGCCGCTGATCGGCTCCATGGTCAGGCCCCCTTCCCGCTGGAGACCATCGGCAGGGCGCCACGCCGACCGAGCTTGCCGTAGTCGAGGCCACCCACCGCGGGCACCGCATCCGCGAGCGAGGCGAACGCCTCGGCCGCTGTGCGCGGAACGGCTTCGCCGGAGATTTCACCCACGACGGCGCCGAGCACGAGCCAGGCGGGGCGTGCCATGCCCGGCGCCTTCAGCGCGGGCCAGAAGCGCTGCACCCGTCCCTCGTGGTTGGTGAACGTGCCTTCCTGCTCGGCATGCGTAGTGGCCGGAAGCACGAAGTGAGCGGCGCGGGCGGCAGCCGGTGCGTGTGTGCCGATGTAGACGTACAGCGCAGCCTTGGCGCCGAACGACTCGCCCTGATCGGCGAGCGCGTCCCCGAGCACGATGACGATGCCCTCGTGGCTCCGCACTTTGTCGAGCCCGCCCGTTGCGTCATCGGAGCCCACTCGGTGCATACCGAGGAGCTCCGCGCCCTTCACGTTGGGAGCGAGGTCCGTCCGGCGCGCGAGTGTCGGGAAGCCCTTCAGCACGATCTCCTCCGCGGCGCGCGGCGAACGGAAGACGATCTCACCGCCGCCGAGCGCGCCGACCAACTCCGCGAGTGCGCCCAGGTCCTCGTTCGACGCGCGTGCCGATGCGACCGCCTTCACCGGGCGTCCCGTGAGTCCCTTCGCACGCTCCAGCAGCGAGCCGAGCGCGTCCTTCCAGCCCGCCGCACGCGAGGTACCGTCCGCATCGCGCACCAACGGCGCCTCGATGCGGCCCCCCTCGTTCATCCATTCGTAGTCCATGCGGCCGTGGTCGCACATCCACCAGCCGTTGACCTCGAGGTTCTCTCGCGGCTTCACACGCTGGACCACGTTGTCGCGCGTGTGTAGGTCGACGTTGCACCCCTGCGAGCAGCTCGCGCACACGGACGGCGTATGCTCGAGGTCCCAGGCGCGCGCCTTGTGCAAGAACTCCTTCGACACCAGCGCACCCACCGGGCAGATGTCGACGATGTTGCCGTGCCAGTGCGTGCCGTCGAGCCCTTCTTCGAAAAAGGTGTCGATGACGGAACGGTTCCCACGCTCGACCACCGTGAGCCTCTCGTCCTTCTCGACCTCGCTCATGAAGCGGACGCAGCGCGTGCACATGACGCAGCGGTCGCCGTAGAAGAGCACGTCGCCGCCGAAGTCGTCCCGGCCGAACACGCGCTTGGGCTCGACGCCGCGGCCGTGCTCGCGACCCTCGGCGTGCACGTAGTTCTGTAGGTCGCACTCGCCCGACATGTCGCAGATGGGACAGTCGAGCGGGTGGTTCACCAGGTAGAACTCGAGCACGCCCTTGCGATTGCCGAGCGCTTTGTCGGAAACCGTCCTCACCACCTGACCGTCGGCAACAGTGGTCACGCACCCGGGCTGCGGCTTGGGCGCTCCTTCGACGTCCACGAGGCAGAGGCGGCACATCGCGGGGGATGACAGCCCGGGGTGGTAGCAGTAGTGCGGGACCTTCGTGCCGATCGTCTTGGCGGCCTCGAGGATCGTCGTTCCCTTCGGCACCGTGACGGACTGGCCGTCGATGGTGAGCGTCACCGTGGTCGGCGCGGTGGTGGGCGTGGTGCTCACGAGGCCACCCCCGCAGGCACGTTCGCCGTCATGCGCGACGTGAAGTCACCGCGGAACTTCTTGATGGCCGACTGCACCGGCGCGGCCACCGAGTCCGACAGCACGCAGATCGTCGTGCCCACCATCTGCTGCGTCATCTCCATGAGCGTGTCGAGGTCTGCCTCGGTCCCCTGCCCGTCCTCGATGCGCCGCATGATCTGCGCGGTCCAGGCGGAGCCCTCGCGGCAGGGCGTACACTGACCGCAGGACTCGTGCGAGTAGAAGTCCACCATGCGCCGGACCTGCTTCACCAGGTCGGTGGTGTGGTCCATGACGATGACGGAGGCGCACCCGAGCATGGAGCCCGCGGCAACGCACCCCTCGTAGTCGAGCTTGCAGGACATGGCTTCGGCGGCGTCCAGGATCGGGACCGACGACCCTCCCGGGATCACGGCCTTGAGACGGTTGCCGTCGCGCATGCCGCCGCAGACGTCCTCGATGAGCGACGCGAGCGGGAAGCCGAGTGGCAACTCGTAGTTGCCGGGCTTCCGCACGTGGCCGCTGACGCAGAAGAGCTTGGTGCCGGGGCTCTTCTCGGAGCCCCACTGCCGGTACCACTCGCCACCATTCGTGAGGATGTGGGGCACGGCGCACAGCGTCTCGACGTTGTTGATCGTGGTCGGCTGACCGAACGCACCGAACGCGGCTGGGAACGGCGGCTTCACGCGGGGCTGCCCGCGCTTACCCTCCAGCGAGTTCATGAGGCCGGTCTCTTCACCGCAGATGTACGCTCCTGCGCCCTGATGCACGGTGACGTCGATGTCGTTGCCGGAGCCGAGGATGTTCTTGCCCACGTACCCCTTGGCGTAGGCATCCTCGACTGCGCGCGCGAGCACCTGGTTGGCCTCGAAGAACTCGCCGCGACAGTAGATATAGACGTGCTTCGCGCGGATGGCGTAGGCGCCGATCAGGCACCCTTCGATGAGCTGGTGCGGGTCCCACCGCAGCAGCTCGCGGTCCTTGAAGGTGCCCGGCTCCGACTCGTCCGCGTTGCAGAGGAGGTAGTGCGGCTTGGTCGGTTGCTTCGGCATGAACGACCACTTCACACCGGTCGGGAAGCCTGCTCCGCCCCGGCCCCGCAGCCCTGATGCCTTCACCACGTCGACCACGGCGTCCGGGCTCAGACCGAACGCCTTCTTCAGTGCGCCGTACCCGCCGCGCTGGACGTACGTGTCCACGCGGCGCTGCATGGGGTCGCCGAAGTGCTTGCTGACGACACGCACTTCCTTGTCGGACACGTAGGGATAGGCCACGTCAGTCCCCCGCCAGCTTCAGCTGCTCGATGATCTTCTGCACGTCAGCGGGCGTGACGTTCTCGTAGTAGCGCGAGTTGATCTGCACGCAGGTCGGAAATCCGCACGCCGCGAGGCACTCGGCCTCGATCACGGTGAAGTTGCCGTCCTCGCTGGTCTCGCCGAGCTCCGTGTCGGTGTAGCGCAGGAATTGAGCAAGCACCTCGTCGGCGCCGCACAGGTTGCACGAGATGTTGGTGCACACCTGCACGAGGTGCCGGCCGACGGGCCGCTTGTTGTACATCGTGTAGAACGTCGCCACACCGCGCACGTACGCGGGGGACAGGTCGAGCAGCTCCGCGACCCGGTCCATCGACTCGGGGCTGACGTGGCCGCGGATCTCCTGCGCGAGCGCGAGGGCCGGGAGAAGCGCGGCGCGCTTGGTCGGATAGCGCGTCAGGATCTTCTCGAAGCGCTGCTGGTACTCGCCCTCGAACAGCTTCGCTTCGGGCTTCCGCTCGGCGAGCATGTACGGCATCGTGCCTGCGCCCGAGGCATGGCCGCCGTGCTTGGGGCGATCTCCGACGAAATCCTCGCCGCGCACTTGAGCCTCGGAAAGGTCGAATTCGCCGGTGTTTCCGGCCCAGCCTGGGTTCCGGAACGGTGCGTCCTTCTGGCTCACCGATCGATCTCCCCGAGCACGATGTCCAGGCTCGCGTTGATCATGATGAGGTCGGAGACGAGGTGGCCCTTCGCGAGCCTCTCGATGGCGGACAGGTTCACGAAGGAAGGCGGGCGCACGCGCCAGCGCACGGGCTTCGTGCTCCCTTCCTCGGCCACCACGTACATGCCCAGCTCTCCCTTCGAGCCCTCCACCGCGAGGTAGCAGTCCCCTTCGGGGGCCTTGATCCCCTCAGTGATCAGCTTGAAGTGGTGGATCATGCTCTCCATGTCCGACATGCAGTCGGTCTTGGAGGGGAGGGAGACGTTCGGATCGTCGACGTTGATGGGTCCGCCGGGGAGCCGCGCGATCGCCTGCCGCAGGATGCGCACGCTCTGGCGCATCTCCTCCATGCGGCAGAGATACCGGTCGTAGCAGTCCCCGTGCTCGCCGACCGGGACCTCGAAGTCGTACGTCTCGTAGTCGTAGTACGGCCGGTCCTTGCGCACGTCGTAGTCGACGCCCGCGGCGCGCAGGTTCGGGCCTGTCAGCCCCAGGTTGATCGCCTCAGCCGCGGAGATCGCCCCTACGCCCTGGGTACGGCCGATGTGGATCTGGTTCCCGGTCAGCAGACGGTCGACCTCGTTGAGCGTCTTCGGGAAGTTGTCGAGGAACTCGCTCAGCGCTTCGATCCAACCAGAGGGCAAATCCGCCATCATGCCCCCTACGCGCGTCGCGGAGGTGGTGATGCGCGCGCCCGTGAGCGCCTCGTGCAGCTTGTAGATCTTCTCGCGTTGTTGGAACGCGTATAGGAAGGGCGTGAACGCGCCGACATCGATGGCGGTGGTGCCCAACCAGAGTAGGTGGCCGAAGATGCGATCCATCTCCATGCAGATCACGCGCACGATCTTGCAGCGTTCGGTGACCTGGATGCCCATCAGCTTCTCGACCGACATGACGTACGCGCAGTTGTAGATCAGCGGCGCGAGATAGTCCATGCGGTCGGTGAGCGGCACGATCTGGTTCCACGTGCGGTACTCACCGAGCTTCTCGAACGAGGAGTGCAGGTAGCCGATATGCGGCGTCACCGAGAGCACCGTCTCGCCATCCAGCTCGCAGAGCAGGCGCAGAACGCCGTGCGTGGCGGGGTGTTGCGGCCCGATGTTGATGAGCATTTCCTGCGTGTCGAACTCGGGCTCCGGCAGGTCGAACGGCGCCAGCGGGCTCGCGGTCGGGCGGCCACTCACGCCCATCTCCGGATTCCGCCCGACGGTCAACTCGACCGTTCTCGTCGCCATCAGTCGTCCGCCTGCGCGGGCTTACCGCCCGCCGTGACCTGCTGGGGTGTGCCGCCGTGCTGGAGATCCGTCGCCGTGTAGAAGCGTTCTACGTCCTGCGCGAGCGCCCTACTCGTCTGCTCGGCGCGCGAGAAGCGTCCGCGCAGCGGGAAGTCCTTCCGCAGCGGATTTCCTTCCGCGTAGTCGTCCGGCATCAAGATGCGGCGGAGGTC
>JBEBGN010000192.1:0-5632 GCA_040081395.1 Longimicrobiales bacterium | reverse complement strand
TCCGGGCGCTCGCCCCCCGGGTGCTTCCGACCGGGACGCTGTCCAGCCAGGCGGGCGCCGGGCCGTTCAGGGTCTCATGGATGACTGCCTGGGCCCCCGCACGGGCCTCGACCAGCCGCGCGGCGGCGTGAGACGCCGCTAACTCGCCGAGCGAGATCGCGAGCATGCCGTGGCCCACGGCGTAGAGCGCGAGCGTCAGGAGCACGACCGCAACCAGCGCAGCGCCCCCACGCTCGGTACCGTCGGCGCGGTTCGCGCTCATTCCGGCAACTGCCACGCGAGGAAGCCGCTCCATGGAGCACCCCGTCCAGGACTCGGCACCAAGCGCACGCCGAGGCTCTGCGTCGACGCGGTCCATCCAGTCAGGGCGGACCAGACCTCCGGAGTGAGAGGCTGCCGCCCGGACGCGCCCCGGCGATACCGGAGTGCGGCGCCGCTGAGGTGGTACGCCCCGCGCTCGAACAGGCGCGCGACGACGACGTCGGGTGGCGCGGGTCGGTCGAGTCTCCAACGAGAAGGAGGGGCCGGAACGCCGCCCGCACAAGCTGAGGTAGTGGCCCCGGCTCCCACGAGTGCGTATACGGTCTGGAGCCCGTCTGCGGTGACGAGCAGTACGGAGTCCTTGGTCGGATCCGGGGCTCGCTGCCCCGCATAGGTCACTTCCACGGAGGCCGTCAGGGAATCGCTGCCGCACACGAGCCCAGTCCCCCGGAACGCGCGCAGCGAGACCGAGTCGGCATCGGCGATCCAGTCCCTCGCCGGTACGCCGTGCCGCAATTCTTGGCGGAGAACGTGGCGACCTATGCGGAGCGCCACCAACGCGTCGGCCCGCGACGACAGCGTCGCCTGCGCGGAGCGGAGCCTGGCCAGCGTGGAGAGGCCGAGTTGGAGGACGAGCAGGCCAACCAGGAGCGCGACGATCGCCTCGACCATGGTGGCCCCGAGCTCGCGCGAGGACGGCGTCACCATCCGGGCAGCACCGATCGCACGTCGAGCACGACCGCGCCGTTCGGGTCGGTCGCGCGCACGTGCACACGCGCGGAGTCGTCGACGATCCACACGAGGGCGCCCCATGGACGCCCGCTGCTGTCCGCGCGGGGACCGCGCGTACGCGCTAGGGAGTCGAGCACGCCCTCCGCTTCCGCCGCCGCGCGCTCGAGGACCTCGGCCCTCGTCAGCGTCGAGGATGCGAGCACCAGCGCACCCACCACGCCCACCACCGCGACCTCGAGCACGAGGAGGGCGACCACGACCTCGAGCAACGTGAACCCTCGCTTCACCGCCGCCTCACACGCCCGTAGGCCGAGACGATCAGATCCGCGCTCTCGGCCCCGCGCCGGAGCACTACGGTCTGACTCGCGACCCGTCCGACGCCGAGAGCATCGTACGCGAGATCAGCCGCGGTAGCGGTTCCGCCGAGTGCGACCGAAACGCCGAAGGCGACGTCCAGTCGCACCACGCGAGTCAGTGTTCCGTCCACCCAGAGCTCCGCAGCCGGGGGGTGAACCGTGAGGCGGACACTCGCTGTGCCGACCTCGATGGCCGCGGACCGTGCTTCCGAAAGCACCCCCACCACGGCCTCGCGTGCGCCGACCACGGCGGTGCGATCCCTCTGTCGCCGAGCCGCAGGCGCGACGGTGGAGACCGCCACTCCCGTCAGGAGGAGGACGAAGACCAACTCGACCAGGGTGTGCCCGCGCATGCCCCAAGCTGTGGGCCTGCCTGGGACCCTGGGATGGACGAATCGGCCCCGTGTGAGCGCGGCCCCGCGCGCTAAGCGATCCCGTACTCCTGGATCTTGTATCGCAGCGCGCGCGGCGAGAGTTCGAGCAGGTCGGCCGCGGCCGTGCGGTTCCCGCCCGTTCGGTCCAGGGCCAGCTGAATGAGATGCCGCTCCAAGCGCGCGCCGTGGCGCTTCACGGAAAGGTCGTCACCATCCCCCGGAAGACCCGCGCCCTCCGGCGCCGGGCGGCGGACCGCCTCGGGCAGATCGTCGAGAGAGATCATCGCATCGTCGTTCAGGACGAGTGCGCGCTCGATGACATTCTCCAGCTCGCGGATGTTACCGGGCCAGGGGTAGGCGAGAAGGGCCTCCATCGCCTGTGGATCGATTCCATCCACCTTCACACGCAAACGGCTCGAGTGGCGCTCGACCAAATGCGCGGCCAACTGAGGTATCTCCTCCAGTCGAGCGCGAAGCTGAGGGAGGTGCACCGGCACGACGGCCAGTCGGTAGTACAGGTCCTTGCGAAAGGTGCCCTTGTCGACCGCATCCTCCAGGTCGATGTTCGTGGCGGATATGACACGCACGTCTACGCGCTGCGTCTCGGTAGCGCCGATGCGACGCACCTCGCCCTCTTGTAGCGCACGGAGAAGCTTTACCTGGAGAGAGCCGGGCAACTCGCCGACCTCGTCGAGGAAGAGCGTGCCTCCGTCGGCAGCTTCGAAGAGTCCCTGCTTGTCGCGGTCGGCACCCGTGAAGGCTCCCTTCACGAAGCCGAAGAACTCGGACTCGAGGAGCTGCTCGGGCACCCCACCGCAGTTGACCGGCACGAACGCATTCTGGGATCGGGAGGACTCTCGGTGCAGCATGCGCGCGATGAGCTCTTTTCCTGTTCCGCTCGCACCCGTGATCAGGACCGGGGAATCGTGCGGAGCCACCTTCATGACGATCTCGATGGCCCTCCGCATAGCGGGTGACCCGACCACGAGCTCACCGAAACGCGCGTCGGCACGAACCTCCTGGCGCAGTCGTCCGACCTCTTTGCGAAGCTGCTCACGCTCCTCGGCCTTCCGAACCGTGAGCAGCACCTCGTCGGCGCCGAACGGCTTGGGGAGGTAGTCGTATGCGCCCTTCTTCATGGCCTCGATGGCCAGGTCGAGACTCCCGTAGGCAGTCATGACGAGCACGAGGGCTTCGCCCTGCTGTTCGCCGTAGGCCGCCAGGAACTCCAGACCACCGAGCTTCGGCATGCGCACGTCGCAGAGGATGATCTCGGGCCGTTCCTGCGCGGCCACGGCGAGCCCCAGCTCTCCGTCCTCTGCCTGTACCACCTCGTATCCCGCGTCGGTGAGAATGAGCGAGAGCGACTTCCTCAAACCTGCGTCGTCGTCGATGATCAGGACCTTCATGGCGTCTCCGGGGGGGGCGATGGCGCCACGACGGTAGCAGAATCGAGATCGGGAGTGCCAGGAAGTCGAATCAGGAAGCGGGCGCCACCTTCAGGCCCGTTGCCAGCCTCGATGTGCCCACCCATCCCCTCGACGAGGCGCGCGCAGATGGAGAGCCCGAGCCCTGTACCCTTCCCGGGCTCCTTCGTGGTGAAGAACGGGTCGAAGATGCGGTCCAGGTGCTCCGAGGCGATGCCGGGGCCGTTGTCCGAGACCTCGATCACCGTCACCCGCTCGGCGTTCATGACACGGCCGACTCCCCGTTTCTCGTCCGATCTGCGGCGGCGGTGCGCGTAGTTCACACCCGGTGGATCGTCCTCCCGTCGACGCGGCCGGCGCGACAATCCTCCCTCCTCGCTGGACAGTCGCACCTCGAGGCGTGGGCGAACGGTCTTCTCCATGGCATCCAGTGCGTTCAACAGCAGGTTGACGAGTACCTGCTCGAGTCGGTGGGGCTCGGTGACCGCCTCGGGCGCCTCGGCACCGACCTCCCACAGCACCTCGACCCCTTCCAGACGACCTTGGCTCTCGAGCAATCCACGTACCCGGAGCAGTACGTCACGCGCCCGCGCGGGCTGCGCCTTCTCCTGCGACGGGCGCGCATAATCGAGCAGCCCACGCACGATACGATCGATGCGCCCCGCCTCCCCCCGGATCGAATCCAAGATGTCGGTGTCACCGCCGCTCTTGAGCGCCCTGTTTTTCGCGACGTCCACGTAGACCGTGATGGCCCCCAGCGGATTGCCGACTTCGTGCGCGATGCCTGCGGCGAGCGTGCCCACGGACGCGAGGCGGGCAGAGTGCACCACTTGGTCGCGCACGATCACCAGCTCGCGGTTCGTCTGCTGCAGTGACTCTACGTTCTGAGCGAGCAACCTCTGGTCGGCGATGAGCCGGTCCGCCAACCGGTTCACGCTGTCGCGGATCTCGCTCAACTCCGGCCGCTGCGAATCGGGGACACGGTGGTGGTAGTCCCCGTCTGCGATCCGTTGGATGTCGGCCGCCAGGCGCACCACCGGATCCTCCACGGAGCCGCGGATGATCCAACTCGCGAACAGAGCCAGCAACGCGAGATCCACGACGCCGAGCAGGACGAGGAGGGTCGGGCCAAGAGGCTGGGCTCGTAGCGCGGGGAGCGCGAGCAGGACGCTGGCCGCCGCGACCACCTGAGCGACCGCGAACAGGAGCGCCAGCCGCACGAGCAGCCGGCGCATCCGAAAAGGACTGCCCGTCACGCGGGCCGCACCGCCGAAGGGACTACGGAATCGGCGTCAGGGAATGCAGGCGATCTGGCCCTCGACCGAGGCGGGCCCGACAGGGGTCGCGGTACCCTGCATGAGCTCACACTCGGCCCCCGGGTAGCCCGCGTGCGCGGACGTCGCCGCCCACCCTTGTCCGTTTGCGGAACTGACCGTGACGACGACGCCGTCCGAGTTGACGAATCCGAGGTCGCCGGCGCTGTTCGTGTACGTGTAGTTGGCGTTGTGATAGATGTCCTGGAGCGTCGCGAGGTTCCTGAGGTCGGACTTCATGGAGGCCACGAAGGCCTTCTCGCGCGTCGACGAGAACTTCGGGATCGCGATGGCTGCGAGGATCCCGATGATGACGACCACGATCAGCAGCTCGATCAGGGTGAATCCTTCTCGGCGGAGGCGCATCGGAATCTCTCGGACGTGAGGAAGACGGCGGACATCCACTCCGGAAACCGAGGTGGCCCGGGCCCGAAGGCCCGGGCCACCCGTTGCTGCTCACACCCGCATCAGGAGCGGGGACCCACTCACCCCGTTACATCACGGAATGCAGGCGATCTCACCGGGCTGCGAAGGCGTGGTCGGCGAGGTCGGCGCAGTCGCCGTGCCGTAGTAGATGGCGCAACCCTCGGCCGAACCGAGCGCGGCGTGCGTGGCGCTCGCGGCCCAACCCGAGGACGTGACCGAGGCGACGGCGACGATGACGCCGTCCGAGTTCACGAACCCTAGGTCGCCCACGCTGCTCGAGTAGGCGTAGTTGTCGGAGTAGTAGATCTCCTGCTGGCTTGCCAGGTTCTTCAAGTCCGACTTCATGGCGGCGAAGTAAGCCTTCTCACGCGTAGCCGAGAACTTCGGGATGGCGATGGCCGCCAGGATGCCGATGATCACGACCACGATGAGGAGCTCGATCAGCGTAAAACCCTTGTTGTTCCGCATCTGATGCTCCGGGTGTGAATGAGAACTGCTGTACGACGGGCACAATATGGGCAAGTGCGGTTCCAGAACGGAAGCAATTCGTCTAAGTTCATATTCCATAACATATTACGGCGAAAATCGACCTGTGCGTGAACACCGTTAACAGCCCGCCGACTGTGGGATTCTGCAAAGCGGACGACGTCTTGCAAGACCTCGGGAGCCCCTCGCAACTACATTTGTTTACGCCCCGGGGGCCGCAGCCGAGTCCGGGGGGAGGAGGGGGGGGAGGCCGAAGT
>JBEBGN010000191.1:0-5667 GCA_040081395.1 Longimicrobiales bacterium | reverse complement strand
GGCGATCACCGGCGCCTACGTGGCGCTCGCGCTCGCATGCCGGTGGATGCTTCGCGAAGGGCTCGTCGAGCGGGATCCCATGCTCCAGGCCGTCGCCGCGGTCAGCGTGGGGATTGTCGACGGAGTCGCGGTGCTCGACCTGGACTACGCAGAGGACGTGCGGGCCCAAGTGGACATGAACGTGGTCGGCACCCGGAGCGGTGCGCTCGTCGAGGTGCAGGGCACGGCCGAGGGAGATCCGTTCAGCCGGAATCAGCTCGACGCCCTCCTCGACCTCGCCACGGCGGGGCTCGACACCCTCTTCGCGGCCCAGGTGCGCGCACTCGATTCCGTTCGATGAAGCTGCTCGTCGCCACCCGGAGCGCGCACAAGGTCGGCGAGATCCGTGAGATCCTGGCCGGCGTTCCCGACCTGGAGCTGCTCGATCTGGATCAGGCCGGGGTCGCCAAGACCGCGGCCGAGGACGATCTCGAGCCGTACGACACCTTCGAGGAGAACGCGATCTCCAAGGCGCGCTACTACCACGGCCTCACAGGGCTCGCGACGGTCGCCGACGACTCGGGGCTCGAGGTGGACGCTCTCGGCGGAGCCCCGGGGGTGTTGTCGAAGCGCTTCGCGCCGGGGGATGGGCTCGAGGGTCTCGAGCGGGACTTGGCCAACAACCGATTCCTGGTCTCGAAGTTGAAGTCGGTTCCCCCCGAGCGACGCGGCGCCCGCTACGTCTGCGTGGCCGCGCTCGTGGAGGCCGGTCGAGCGCCGAGCCTGTACCGCGGGGAAGCCTCAGGGCGGATCGCCGACGAGCCCAGGGGCCAGGGGGGCTTCGGGTACGATCCCCACGTCGTGGATCCCGTATCCGGAAAGAGCTATGCGGAGCTATCGGCCGAAGAAAAGAACGGGAGAAGTCATCGGGGCAGGGCGTTCGCCGCGCTCGGCGCGGCGCTTCGAGCGCGCCTCGGTTGAGCCTCCGGGACCCTCGCCACGAACCCGTCTCGGTCGGGCCTACCGAGGACGAAGCCCGGCTTCGCATCCTATGGGGGGACGGTCAGTCCACTGAGTTCTGGCCCCGTGATCTGCGCCTTCTCTGTCCCTGCGCCGGGTGCGTCGATGAGATCACCGGGGTGCGTACCCTTCGTCCCGAGGCGATCGACCAGGGCGTGTATCCCACTGCGATTCACTACGTCGGTCGTTACGCTCTCCAGTTCATGTGGAGTGACGGACACTCGACGGGGATCTACACGTTCGAGTACCTGCGCCGGCTGACGGACACCCCGCGGGCGGAGTGACTCGCGACGCAGCTCCGCGCTGAAGGGTTCGACGGGGTCCTTCCGGCGAAGCGGGTAAGCCAGCGCGACCGATGACTCCGTGGCGCCGGAGCCCCCGTTTCGACACTATTGGCGCGGCGCCACCGACCCGGTGGTTGCCGAGCAGTTCGACAAGACGCTGTGCACGAGTGACTTACGGGGCGTAGCGCAGTCCGGTAGCGCACCTGCTTTGGGAGCAGGGGGTCCCCGGTTCGAATCCGGGCGCCCCGATGAGAAGATCAAAGTCAGCTTAATGAACGGCGCCCGGGTTCGAACCGCAGGTTCGAGCCGAGGCGCGGGGAAGGTTACGGGAAGTCCGGAGGTAGACCGCCGACGCGCGCGAGCGCAGCGAGCGCCATCCGGGCGTTGAGCCGGTCGTAGTCCCGACTCGATCGAGCGAGTGAGATCAACCTGAGATCGACGAAGTGGTTCGGAGCCGCCGGCTCGAAGCGTGAACTGCTTCGGCCTCGGAGGGTGCGACTGAACCAGCGGGTGTCGCGCTGGGTGCAGTTCAGGAGAACGTTAGGGCCCGAGCGTCTTCTGGTCCTCTCGTTCGCTGGCCTGCTGGCCCTCGGAACCATCGGGTTCCAGGTGCTGCCGGGACTCTACACGGGGGATCGACTCTCCTGGCTCGACGCGCTCTTCACCACCACGAGCGCGGTGTGCGTGACCGGCCTGATCGTGGTCGACACGGCGACGTACTTCACGCCCTTCGGGCAGGCGTACATCGCGTTGCTGATCCAGGTGGGCGGCCTGGGGATCATCACCTTCACGACGCTCCTCATGCTCGCCCTGGGGCGCCGTCTGTCCATGCACCACGAGGCCGTGAGCGCGGGGGGAGCCGAGGTGGCTCCCGATGTCGACTTCCGCGAGCTGGTGCGCAACGTCGTGCGGTTCACGCTGGCCCTCGAGGCGGTCGGCGCCCTGATCCTCTTCGTGGCCTGGCTCCCGAGTTTGGGCATGGGGGCGGCGTGGCATGCAGTCTTCCATGCCGTGAGCGCCTTCTGCAATGCCGGGTTCTCCACGTTTTCGGACAGCCTCGTCGGCTTCCAGACGGCACCGGTCACGCTCGCCACGATCATGGGGCTCATCGTCGCGGGAGGGTTGGGCTTCCTGGTCATGGAGGAGATCCACCTGGTGTGGAAGCGGCGGGGGCAGAAGGGGGGGCGGATCCGCTTGTCGCTGCACAGCCAGCTCGTGCTCTGGACCACAGGCATCGTCCTGCTGACGGGCTGGATCGCCTGCGCCGCGCTCGAGTGGGAGAACACCCTGGCCGGGCTCGGCCTCTGGGACCGCCTCACCAACTCGCTCTTCCTGAGCGTCACGCCGCGCACGGCCGGGTACAACAGCGTGGATTACGCGGCCACGACCGATGGGACGAACTTCGTCACCATCCTGCTCATGTCGATCGGGGGGTCACCCGGATCCACGGCCGGAGGACTGAAGACCACCACGGTGGCCGCGATCGCGTTCCTGGCGCTGGCGCGCCTGCGCGGGGGGGAGCGGGCGCATGCTCTCAGCCGCACGATCCCCGATGACACGATTCAACGCGCCGTGGGGCTGTTCGCCGTGACCTTCGGGATCGTCACTCTCGGCATCCTTTTGCTCGCCGTCACGCAGGAGGCGGGGGCGGGGCCGGGTGCCCCCGGCTTCCTGCACTACATGTTCGAGGCCGTGAGCGCGTTCAACACTGTCGGACTGTCGATGGGAACGACCGACGACCTCGACTCCGCGGGAAAGTGGATCATCATTCTGCTCATGTACGTGGGGCGGGTAGGTCCGCTCGCCCTGGCAGCGGCGATCTCGCTCAGCCGCTCGTCGAGTGACCGGGACTTCCGCTACGCCTACGAGGACGTGCTCATCGGATGAAACGCTTCATCGTCGTGGGGCTCGGGAACTTCGGTGCCAGCGTGGCCGCTTCCCTGTGCGCCGCCGGATACGACGTGGCCGCCATCGACACCGATGCCGAGCGCGTCGATCAGATGGCCAGGAAGGTGACGCGGGCCGCGGTGGGGGACGGCGCCGACCCGCGCACCCTGAGGCGGATCGGGGCGGAGGACGCCAACGCCGCCGTCATCAGTACGGGGGACGACATCACCGCGAGCGCGCTCACCGCGCTCGTGATGCGGGATCTGGGGATCGAGGAGATCTACGTGAAGGTGGTCTCGTACGACCACGCCCGCCTCATCGAGAAGATCGGCGTCACGGAGACGATCTTTCCCGAGCACGAGTCCGGTATGCGGCTCGCGAAGCGGATCGCCGCCCACTCGCTCCTGAATTACGTGCAGTTGAGCCCGGGCTTCGGGGTCCAGGAGATGGCGGTACCCGAGGCCTGGATCGGGAAGTCCCTCAGGGAGCTGGAGCTGCCGCGGAAGCACGGCATCTCGGTCGTGGCCGTGCACGACATGCTCATGGACAAGATCCAGGCTGCCCCCGACCCCGATGCCGTCCTCACGGAGTCGGACACCTTGCTGGTGGCGGGCACGGACGAGGCGCTGGCCCAGGCCGCCGGCCGAGAGTAGGCCCCGAACCACGAACCTTGCGCGCTCCCTCCGGTCCAACATAGGGTCTGGAGGTGGGTGTCGAAGTGCCCTGGCCGTCCCCCTGTCGAGGTTTTGTCGAGTGAAGAGAACGCCCTCGGGGTTCACGCTGATCGAGCTTCTGATCGTGGTCGTGGTCATAGGCATCCTTGCTTCGATCGCTATCCCCAAGTTTTCGGCGATGCGCCAGAAGTCGTACGTGGCGACGGTGACCTCCGACCTGAAGAACCTGGCGAGCCAGCAGGAGATCTACCTCTCCAACCAGTACACCTACGCGTCGACGGTCCCGGCCATGACTGAGTACCACACCAGTGACAACGTGACGATCTCGATCAACGAGGCCACGGGGACGGGGTGGGCTGCGACGGGGACGCACTCCGGGTTGGCGGGCGCCCAGTGCGGCATCTACTACGGCAACGCATCGGCGTCGAACGCGACTCCTGCCACGGCGCCGGGCTCGGTCTTCTGTAACTGAGCATGGCCGGTGGCCGAAGGCCCCCCTTCCGGGCGGGTCCGGCTGCCTGCCAGGGTGCCTCCGAGCGAGTGGTGGATCGGCGGGTAGCCCCCGTATATTGGGCGCTGCCAGGACCCTTTCAGCGCGAGGTGCCCGTCAGTCACGAGGCTCCTCTCGAGGAGTGACCACCATGCTCCGTCGGATCTCCCTCGCCCCCGTCGCCGCCGTTCTCGCGCTGGCCGCGGTCTCACCCGTGAGCGAGCCCGTCGCGGCCCAGGAGGCCGCTCAGGTCACCTTCAGCCGCGACATCGCGCCGATCCTGCAGCGCAGCTGCGAGGGTTGCCACCGGCCGGCGGGCGTAGCCCCCATGTCGCTGGTGACCTACCAGGATGTCCGGCGCTGGGCCCCGCGCATCAAGGAGAAGACGGGGATCCGTGACCGCGCAGGGGCCATGCCCCCCTGGTATGTGGAGAAGGAGATCGGCATCCAGCACTACAAGAACGATCCCTCGCTCACCGATGCCGAGATCGCGGCGATCGCCGCCTGGGTCGACAACGGGGCCCCGGAGGGGAACCCGGCCGACCTGCCGGCCGCCCTGGTGTGGAACGACGAGGTGACCTGGACCGCCGGCGAACCAGACCTGATCGTGGAGACCGACGAGATCTTCATGGAGGCGGGCTCGCCGGATTGGTGGGGCGAGATCAAGAGCGTGCCGATCCCCATGGAGACCGACCGGTATGTCCAGTCCGTCGAGATCCGTGAGGTGAACGACGTCGACGTGTCCGACCTCGGCCGCCAGACGGTGGGGGGCCGCTACATCTTCCACCATATGATCTGGAGCACCCGGGTCGTAGCTGCGGGGGACGATCCCACGGCGAGCGACTTCGAGGACGCCGAGTCGACGGGATGGCCGGTCCATGAAGTGGGCCGGAACGCCGACCTCTTCGACCCTGAGGCGGGTCGCCTCCTGCGGGCCGGTTCGAGCGTCGTGTCGAACTCGGTCCACCTGCACTCCAGCGGGCGCGACACGCGGGCCAAGCTCTTGATCGGGTTCCGGTTCCACCCCGAGGGCTACGAGCCGAAGTATCCCCGTGCTCCGGTCGCGCTGGGCAACGCCATGGACATCGACATCGAAGCCATGACGGACCGGCAGGAGCTCCACGCGTACGAGGTGCTCGAGCGGAACACCAAGATCATCACGTTCGAGCCGCACCTGCATGCGCCAGGTGAGCGCATGTGTCTGGAGGCGATCTGGGGCTACAACGTCGAGACTCTCTCGTGTGTGGGCTACGACCACAACTGGGTGAGGGGCTACGCGTACGAGGACGGCTATCAGCCGCTCCTGCCTAAGGGTACGGTACTTCACATCGTC
>JBEBGN010000190.1:0-5668 GCA_040081395.1 Longimicrobiales bacterium | reverse complement strand
TGGGCCCCCGTCGAGTACCTTCAGGCCAAGGTCTTCCTGCGGGGTCTGGGCTGGAGCTAGCGAGGACGCGATGCCGCTGATCTACAAGGACGGTGTGTCCGCCAACACGCATCCAATGAACCTCATGGAGGTGCCGGACGACTTCGTGGCGTCGGTCGGCGATGTCACCCGGCCTCCGCTCTACGAAGTCTACATGCGGATGGCGGAGGAGCTCGCCAACCGGTCCACCTGCTCCAGGCTCCAGGTCGGCACGGTTCTGACGGACGGGAGTCTGGAGCACGTCGTCGCCATCGGCTACAACGGCAACGTCCGCGGCTTCCCGAACCGGTGCGATTCGGACGAGGTCGGCCGCTGCGGGTGCATTCATTCGGAAATGAATGCGCTCGTGAAGTCGCCGGGTGACCTGCCGAACAAGGTCGCTTTCGTCACCGCCAGCCCGTGCGTCATGTGTGCGAAGCTGATGGTCCAGGCGAAGGTGACGCACCTGTTTTACCGGCATGGCTACCGCGACCCGTCCGGGTTGGAGGTGCTCGAGCGGGCAGGGGTGGTGACGGTGCACTACACCCGCTGGCAGAACGCCTGGCGGGAGGGGTAGGCGGCGAGCCAGCCCCGCCGGGGGCCAGGGGACGCCCGGGGGACGGCCAAAACGGCTCCTTCGAGGCCCTTCCGCCGGGGGGGCGGCAGGGCCGAAAGGCCCCCCGCGCGCTGGAAATCACGGGGAGGGTCGTTAGCTTGTGTATTCTTTCACAAGCGCGTCGCAACCCCCAAGACCTGGTCGTTAGAGCCCTTGAGCAATCCGTCCTCCGGCCCCGGCGCCAAGCCCCTGGGTCGGTTCTTCCTTCCCGGCCCCACGGAAGTCTATCCCGAAGTGATGGAGGCGCAGTTGCGCCCCATGATCAGCCATCGCGGGTCGGCGATGACCGAGATCCTGCAGGAGCTGCAGAAGGGCCTCGAAACGATCTTCTACACGAAGCGGCCCGTCTTCATCTCCACGTCCTCGGCGACGGGGCTCATGGAGGCCGCGGTCCGCAACGGCGTCGTCAACGGCAAGCTGCTCGCTTGCGTGAACGGTGCCTTCAGCAAGCGCTTCGGTGAGATCGCCACGGCGTGCGGCCATCAGGTCGACACCTACGACGTGCCGTGGGGTGCCGCACACGATCCGGCCGAGCTGCGCAATCGCCTGAAGAAGGGCGGCTACGATGCGGTGACCATGGTGCACTCCGAGACGTCGACCGGCGTCCTGAATGACATCAAGGCGCTCGCGGCCGTGGTGCACGAGTTCGACAACGTGCTCGTCTTGGTGGACTCCGTGTCCGGCTTCGGCGGGGCCGAGGTTCGGCCTGACGACTGGGGCCTCGACTTCCTGCTCACCGGTTCGCAGAAGGCGTTCGCGCTGCCCCCCGGGCTCGCGTTCGGCGTGGCGTCGGAGCGGATGATGAAGCGTTCCGCCGAGGCGAAGTACAAGGGGTTCTACTTCGACCTGGTGAAGTTCGCCGAGGGCCACGAGAAGTTCTCGCCGCACATCACGCCGGGACTTTCGACGATCTACGCGCTCCAGGTGCAGGCGAAGCGCATGCTCGCCGAGGGTATGTCGGCGCGTTGGGCCCGTCACACCAAGATGGCCGAGCGCACGTGGGCTTGGGTCGACGAGATGAAGGGCAAGAAGGCGGGACTCTCCGTGCTCGCTCCGAAGGGGTTCCGCTCGCCCTGCGTCACGACCGTCGCGGTGGCCACGCCCGACCTCGCGCCGACCATCGTGAAGGCGGTCGCAGCGAAGGGATGGACCATCGGCGGCGGCTACGGGAAGATGAAGCCGAGCTCGTTCCGCGTCGGTCACATGGGTGACCACACGCTGGCTGAGCTGAACGACGTGCTCAACGTGCTCGCCGAGGTGATCGAGTGAGCGCGCTCTACAAGGTTCTCGTCACGGACAAGGTGAAGGGACCCGCGCTCGGCGCGCTCAAGGACGACAAGCGCTTCGACGTCGTGCTCGTCGACGACTCGAAGGATGCGAAGTTCCTCGAGGAGCTCGCGACCGCGCATGGTCTCATCGTGCGCAGCGCCACCAAGGTCAAGGCGGACATGTTCGCCAAGGCACCGCTGCTCAAAGTGGTCGGGCGCGCAGGCGTCGGCGTCGACAACATCGACCTGGTGGCCGCTACCGAACGGGGCGTGGCAGTGCTGAACGCTCCGGCGGGGAACACTGTGTCGGCCGCCGAGCTTACCATGGCGCTCATTCTGGCCATGGTGCGGCGCGTCGCCGAGGCGGACGCTGCCATGCGGCAGGGCGCCTGGTCCAAGGTGCAGGGCGTGGAGTTGCGCGGCCGCACTCTCGGCCTGGTGGGTGCGGGTCGCATTGGCGGCGAAGTCGCCAAGCGCTGCAAGGCGTTCGGTATGGACGTGATCGCGTACGATCCGTACCTGACCGACGAGCGGGCCGCCGAGCTGGGCGCGGAGCGCGCCAGCCTCGACGAGGTCCTGCAGCGCGGCGACATCATCTCGCTGCACGTGCCGCTGACCGACGCCACCAAGAACATGATCAGCACCGAAGCCCTCGCGAAGATGAAGAAGGGGAGCTTCCTGGTGAACGTCGCCCGCGGTGGCGTCGTGGACGAGCCGGCCCTCGCGAAGGCGCTCGAGTCGAAGCACCTCGCCGGTGCCGCGCTCGACGTGTACGTGAACGAGCCGCTCGAGAAGGAGTCGACGCTGCTCAAGGCTCCGAACATCCTGCTCACGCCGCACCTGGGTGCGTCGACGAGCGAGGCGCAGGACTTGGTGGCGAGCGAGATCGCGGAGGGCGTGCGGAAGGCCCTGGCCGACGGCGACCTCACGACTGCTCTGAACGCACCCGCCATCGGCGGCGACGCGCTGCGCAAGCTGACACCGCTGCTCGAGCTGGCGCGCGCACTTGGGTATGTCGGCTGTGCTCTCGCCCCGGGCGGCGTGCAGGGTGTCGAGGTGAAGTACTCGGGGGACTCCGACGAGGCGCTCAAGCCGCTGACGTCCTACGTCCTCATGGGGCTGCTCGAGCAGGTACTCGGGCGCGATCAAGTCAACTTCGTGAGTGCCGGTCACCTGGCCGCGCAGCGCGGCATCCGCGTGGCGCGTACGCAGCTCTCTCAGAAGTCGGACTACACGGAGCACGTGGAGCTGATCATCCAGGCCGAGCGCGGCGAGATCCGCCTCGCCGGAGCGCTCCTCGGAGACGCGCACCCGCGCATCGTGCAGATCGACGAGTACCGGGTGAACATCATCCCCACCGGTGCATTGATCGTCCTGAAGAACCATGACGTGCCCGGCGTCATCGGGCGCGTGGGCACGCTGCTCGGCAACTACAAGATCAACATCGCCGAGTACCAGCAGGCACGGCTCTCCAAGGGCGGGCAGGCGCTGGCGGCGGTTTCTGTCGATGGCGATGTGGGGGAGCCGGTGCGCGAGGCGCTCCTTCAGCTCCCTGAAGTCTCCTCTGCGGTCGTAGTCCGACTGGCCTAGTACCGAAGTGAGAGCCTCGACGCGGTGAGGCTCACGTTCTGGGGTGCGGCGCAGACCGTCACCGGCTCGATGCACATGCTCGAGCTGGGCGGTCGGCGCGTGCTGCTCGACTGTGGCCTCTTCCAGGGGCGCCGCGCCGAGGCCAACCGCATCAACCGTGAGTTTCCGGTGGCCCCGGAGAGCATCGACGCCGTGCTCCTCTCGCACGCGCACATCGACCACTCGGGGCTCCTGCCGCGGCTCTACCGCGACGGCTTCCGGGGTCGCATCTACGCGACCCGCGCCACGGTCGACCTCTGCGAGGCGATGCTCGCCGACAGCGGGCACATCCAGGAAAAGGACGTCGAGTGGGTGAATCGACGGGAGCGGCGGAGCGGGCGTGACCGTATCGAGCCGCTGTACACGCGCGCCGACGCCGAGGAAGCGATGGCGCTCTTCGAGGGCGTCGACTACCACGAGCGCGTCTCGCCGTTCGCGGGGCTCGAGGTAGAGTACCGCGACGCAGGGCACATCCTCGGTTCGGCGTCGCTGACGCTCACGGTCCGCGAGCAGGGCAAGACGAAGACGCTCGGGTTCACGGGGGACGTCGGGCGGGCGCACCGCCCGATTCTGCGCGACCCGGAACCGATGCCGGATTGCGACTGGCTCATCAGCGAGTCGACCTATGGCGGTCGCGCGCATGAGCCATCAGGGGAAGCCAAGGAGCACCTGGCGCGCGTGGTGGGCGAGACCGCGGCGCGCGGCGGCAAGGTGATCATTCCGGCGTTCGCGGTCGGGCGCACGCAGGAGATCGTGCACCGGCTCGACGAGCTCGCCAACGAGGGCAAGCTGCCGCAGATCCCCGTCTACGTCGACAGCCCGCTCGCGGTGAACGTGACCGAGATCTTTCACGCGCATCCCGAGTGCTTCGACGAGCCCATGCGCGACTACATGACGAAGGACCCGAACCCGTTCGGGTTCCAGCGGCTCAGATACATCCGGGACGCAGAGGAGTCGAAGCAGCTCAATACCTCACGTCTCCCGATGGTGATCATCTCCGCGTCGGGCATGTGCGAGGCCGGGCGCATTCTGCACCATCTCAGGAACAACGTGGCCGATCCGCGCAACACGATCCTGATGGTCGGTTACTGCGCGCCGCACACGCTCGGGCGGCGCATCGTCGAGCGTCAGCGAGAGGTGCGCATATTCGGCGAGCCGCACCCGCTCCGTGCGCACGTCGAGGTCATGAATGCTTACTCGGCCCACGCGGACGAGCGCGAGCTGGTGGAGTTCATCGGCCATCTGGATCGCGAGCGGCTGAAGAAGATCTTCCTGGTGCACGGCGATCCTGCCGCGCAGGTGGCGCTCGGGGATGCGCTCGTGGCAGCGGGGAATGTCAGGCCCGAGGCACCAGAGCGGGGGCGGAGCTTCGAGCTGTAGGGGGGTGGACTAGCGGTTTGCGTCCAGCGCTCGCGCCAGTACCACCGCCGCGTGCACCGCTCGCCGTCCCGTGCCGTCCGCGATCTGTGCGCGGCAGCTCGTCCCGTCCGCGACGATGGTGGCGTCCTTCGAGGCCGCGCGCACCGCGGGGAATATCGACAGCTCCCCCATCTTCATCGACACGTCGTAGTGCTCGGCATGGTACCCGAACGACCCAGCCATGCCGCAGCAGCTCGACTCGATGGCGGTGACGTTCGCGTCGGGCAGACGGGCGAGCATACGGAGCGTCGAGACGTGGCCACCGAACGCCTTCTGGTGGCAATGACCATGCACATGCACGGCTCCGACGACGCCGGCCGCGAAGGTGAGCGCGTGCGTGTCGCCCCACTCGCGGTCGAGCAGCTCCTCGAGCAGCACAGCTTGGCTCGCCACCGCGCGCGCCGCGGGCGTCGGGACCAAGTCGGGCACCTCGTCCTTCAACGTGTACAGACAGGAGGGCTCGAGCCCGACGATCGCAGCGCCGCGCTCGGCGTGCGGCGCGAGCACCTCCACCGTACGCCGGGCCTCCGCGCGGGCCTCGTCCAGCATGCCCGCGCTCAGGTAGGTACGCCCGCAACAAAGCGGACGCGCTCCACGCGAGGGCGCTATGGACATCGCCGACCAACGACCCGCGGCCAGCACGCGCGCGGCGGCCCGAGCATTCTCTGGCTCGAGCCAGCGCGTGAACGTGTCGACGAAAAGCACCGCTTCCGGTACC
>JBEBGN010000189.1:0-5739 GCA_040081395.1 Longimicrobiales bacterium | reverse complement strand
CTTGATGCGCCAACCTTATCATCTTGATCGATCGGGGATCCGGCAAGGCGGAAGCGCCGTTCTTGCCCGTCCTGCGCCAGTGAACATACGTTCCCGGGACCATGGCAGCGCGCGCGATCGGTACCTCGACTATCGCCTTCGGGCTGGTTTCTCTTCCCGTGAAGATCTATTCCACGGGTGAGTCGTCCGCGAAGGTCTCCTTCAACATGATCTGGAAGGAGCGCGGCGTGCGCGTGCGGCAACAGTACGTCGACCCGACTGACGGTGCCGTCGTCCCCAAGGACGAGATCGTGAAGGGCTACGAGTTCGCGAAGGACCAGTACGTGCTCTTCACGAAGGAGGAGCTCGAGGTCGTGGAGGCCCCGAAGTCCGACGAGATCGAGATCGTCAGCTTCGTCCCCGCCGAGACCGTCGAGCGACTCTACTTCAACAAGGCCTACTACCTCGGACCGGACAAGGGCGGGGCACGCGCGTACAGGCTGCTCGGAGCCGCACTCAAGAAGACGGGCCGGGTCGCCATCGCCAAGCACGCCACGCGCGGCAAGCAGTTCATCGTCATGATTCGCCCGCACGGAGAGGGCCTGCTCCTCGAGCAGCTCTACTACGCCGACGAGATCCGCTCCTTCGACGAGGTGCCCCTGGAGCCGGGTGACGTGAACTCCGCCGAGCTTGCCCTCGCCATCCAGCTCATCGACCAGGCCGCCGCCAACGCGTTCGACCCGACGATGTTCCACGACGAGGTACGCGAGAAGACCCTCGAGCTGATCGAGAAGAAGATTCAGGGGCAGGAGATCACGGCCGCCCCGGTCGAGGAGTCGAAGACGAAGATCATCGACCTCATGGCTGCGCTGAAGGCTTCTATCGAGGGCGACGAGGAACGCAAACCGGCCGCCCGAGCAGGAAAGAAGACCACGAGTGCCGACAAGTCTGACGAGAAGAAGAAGCCCGCCCGTCGCAGGGCCGCTGGCTGACCGTCCTTCCCCTCCTGGGGGACGGAACGGCTTCACGGTCCGCGAGGTCGCGGACGCGTCGGGAATACCCAACTCCAAGATCCTGTCTTGGGCGCGTGCGGGCCTGCTGACCCCGGTTCGCGGCGAGGACGGCGCGTACGTCTTTTCGTTCCAGGACCTGGTGCTACTCCGGTCCGCGCGTGAGCTGCTCGCGGCCGATGTCCCGCCGCGAAAGGTGCGCTCGGCCTTGGAGGCGCTCAGGCAGCAACTTCCCTCGGGGCGTCCGCTCTCGGCGGTCCACATCTCGGCGGTCGGCGATCGCGTGTTGGTGCGGGACGAGCGGTCGCTGTGGGAGCCGGACTCCGGGCAAACCCTGCTCGACCTGGGTGCGCGACCGCCGAACACGACCGAGACGAGCTTCGACAGGGCGCCGGAGCGTGACCCGGTTGGCTCCGCGGACGAGTGGTACAACGCAGCGCTCGATCTCGAGGCGTCCGACGCCGAGGGCGCGATCGAGGCATACCGTCGCGCCCTGATCATCGACCCCGAACACGCCGACGCGCACCTCAACCTCGGGCGCCTCCTCCAAGAGGCGGGGCGACTCGAGGACGCAGAGGCGCACTACCGCGCCGCTGCGGTAGCGGATCCCGAGAGCGCGCGTGCGCGCTTCAACCTGGGCGTGCTCGCGGAGGACCGCGGACGAGTGGGAGACGCGCTCGCTGCCTACCGCGAAGCCTTACGCCTGGACGAGCGGCTCGCCCCCGCGCACTTCAACCTCTCGAAGTTGCTCGAGGCGCGTGGCGAGGAAGCTCCCGCGCTCGCGCACTTGGTGACCTACAAGCGGCTGATCAGCTCGCGCCACCCGTGAGCTTCTTCACCTGGGGCGCGAGCAGGAGCGCGACCAGGCCGACGCCACCGGTGATCATCGCGACCGTACGGAACAGGTCGGCGGGCAGCATGGTTTCCAGCAACCCGGCGACGAGTCCCGCCAGCAGGTTGCCGAGCGCGGCACCCACGAACCAGATCCCCATCATCTGACCGACACGCTTCGCGGGTGAGAGCTTGGTGATCGCCGACAGCCCGATCGGCGAGATGCACAGCTCGCCCACGGTGTGCAGGAAGTAGGTCACGACCAGCCACGACGGCGATACCAGGGTGTCGCTGGTTGCGTTCGCCGCGCCCCAGGCGAGCACGAAGAATCCCGCCGCGAGTCCCATCAGGCCGAGCCCCGCCTTCATGGGGATGGACGGGTTGGCGTTCCGTCGCTCGAGCCACACCCAGATCGCTCCGAAGATCGGCGCGCCGATGATGATCATGAGCGCGTTCACCGACTGGAGCCAAGATGCGGGCAGCTCCCACGTGCCGAACGTGCGGTCCGTGAGGTCACGCGCGAACAGGTTGAGCGACGTGCCCGCCTGCTCGAACCCCGACCAGAACACGGCGACCAGCAGGAATAGCCAGAAGATCACGCCCATCCGCTTGTTCTCGGCCGGCGTGTGTCGACCGAAGGCCCAGATATACGCGAAGTAAAGGGCGACGATGACGAGCACGGCCGAGCCCAGCGCCTGTGCGATCTGCGTCAACGTGACCGGAATGATGCCCGCCGAGACCAGGAACCCGAACGCGACGAACGCCGCGACGACCGCGAAGAAGCCGCTGAAGAACTTCGTCGACTTGGAGGCTACTTCCGCGGGTGTCGCATTCGACTTCAGGAGCCCAGCCCCTTCCAGGCGATCGGCACCGAGCTTGTACTGGATGAGCCCGAGGACCATGCCCACACCCGCCGCGCCGAAGCCCCAATGCCAGCTGTTCTGCTCGCCGAGGAACCCGGTGACGAGCGGACCGAAGAACGCGCCCAGGTTGATCCCCATGTAGAAGATCGAGAACCCGGCGTCACGGCGGGCGCCCCCTTCGGGATAGAGCTCTCCCACCATCGTGCTGACATTGGGCTTGAGGAGCCCGGTGCCGCAGATGATGAAGAACATGCCGACGAAGAACGTCTCCGTGCGCGGGATGGCCATGGTGAAATGGCCGAGAGCGATGATCCACCCCCCGACCCACACGGCCTTCCGCGGGCCCCACAGGTTGTCCGCTATCCATCCGCCCGGAAGCGCAAGGATGTACACCAAGCTGGTGTACAGTCCGTAGATCGCGCCCGCGGTGGCGACGTCTAGGCCGAGTCCGGGGTTCGCCGTGGCGGTGGCTCCCGTCATGAAGAGCACGAGCAACGCGCGCATCCCGTAGTACGAGAAGCGCTCCCACATCTCGGTGAAGAAGAGCGTGGAGAGGCCGCGCGGATGCGCGACGTGTGCGCTCGTGCTCATGAGGTCACTCTCCGACGGACTCCCAGAACTGTTGGACCTGCGACAGCCGCTCCGGTGAGCCCGTGAAGAGGCCCGTCGGATACGTGCGGTAGCGTGCCATGTCCCGGTAGATCGCGTCGGCCTGGTAGAGGTTCACGCCGAGGCCCGCGAGGAACTGGAGGCGAAGATTGCGATCGCGGTTGAGCTGTGCGTCCGCGAGCCACGGGTCGATCTCCGGCTTCTTGGCTGCGAAGGTCGCCATGAGCTGCGAAGCAGAGAAGAAACCCACCTCGCCGAGAGACTGCGCGACCTGGAAGTACTCGGGGGAGCTGAGCTTCGCGTCGATCCGGTCGAGGTCGATGGGGCCCGGGTTGTTCTGCCCCACGAGCACCACGTCGTAGCCCTGCCCGTAGGCGAGGTTCGCGAACACCATCCCCTCAGGAAAGACTTCTAGGAAGGTGGCAACTTCACTCTTCACGGCATCGAGGTTGCTCTCGTAGAGCTGCACGAACACGGTGATGACGCCACCCGGATTCAGGTGCGCACGGGCCTCCCGCCAGAATTCGACCGTGTAGAGGGTCGCAGCGCCCTTTACCCAAGGGTCGAACGGGTCGGACGTGATCGCATCGAACATCCGGTCCGTGGTGAGCAGGAAGTGACGCGCGTCGTCGATCACGACAGTCGTCTTGGGGTTGTCCACCACATTGAAGTTGTGTGCACCGAACTCGCGCGAGACCACCTCGGGCACGAGCGGCTCGATCTCGACGATGGTGAGATCCGTCACCGCAGGATCGATGCTCACCGCGCCGGCCGTCACACCCGCGCCGCACCCGATCACCATGACGGAAGCCGCATTGGTGGGGAGGAGCGTGGTGAGATGACCCAGCATGCGCTGAAGGCGCATGTCCTGCGGCTCGCTGGAAGCCTGCACCTTTCCGGCGTTGTGGTAGTTCCGGTAGCCGTTGTCGAGCTCGGAGACCGCCATGGAGGAGTTCATCCCCTCGCCGACGTAGACGAATCTCAGGTACTCGCTGTTCAGGTAGGTCGGCGCGTAGCGCCCATACCCGACGAGCAGCGCAGGAACGGCCGGAATGGTCCACGCAAAGACCACCGTCGCGACGAGGACGACGGCCCCGCGCACCGCGCCGCGGGGCGCGAGGCGCACCTTGCCGTTCTCGTCGGTCGCGAGCGCCAGCATCAAGAGCGCGGACAGCGCCGCGAACACGATCATGACACGCTGAGTTGTCCGCGTACCCACCCACGCGATCATGACGACCGAAGAGAGCAGCGCGCCGAAAATGGCCCCCACCGTGTTGGCAGCGTAGACGCGACCGACCAGGCGGCCCGAATCCTGCCCCTTGGTGGCGACGGCGGCGAGTGCGAGCGGGAAACTGGCGCCCCAGAGTGCGGCGGCCGGTAGCGCGGTCAGCACGGCGCGCACGAAGTCGAACTGCATGTTGAACCAGGGCGTCGCGATGGACGGGTTCACCGGCCAATTGGGCAGCGCGCGCAGGAGCACGTAACCCGCCCATGCGATCCCCGCCACCACCAGGAGCTGGGCCCAACCGAGCGCCTTGCGTGGGTCGTTCAGATGGCGAGCCATCGCGGAGCCGACGCCGCTCCCCACGCCGATCCCGAACAGGAACGACGCGAGGATCAACGAGAAGGTATACGTGGTGCCGCCGAAGTTCAGCGACATCAGCCGAGTCCAAACGACCTCGGCACCCAGCGCCGTGGCGCCTGAGATGGCGATCGAGAAGAGCACCAACCCGGACCCGGGGGCCATTTGCACGGGCTCGGCCCCGTCTTGGGCGTCCGTGCGGGCGTAGGGCAGGAACCCCGCCAGGGCGAGGCCGGCGACCGCGACCACCACGTTGAGCGCGACCGCCACATAGGTCGCGATCGCCATGTCGTAGACACGGAGCAGGAACAGGCCGGCCATGAGGCACCCGGCCACCGCACCGAACGTGTTACCACCATAGAAGAACCCGAGCCACGACACGCCCCGTGGTGACGCCTCCACCCAGCGCGCGATGGCGGGCAGCGTCGCACCCATCATGATCGTGGGCGGTAGCAGGAAGAGCGCGCAGAAGAGCGCGCGAACGATGATACCCCCCATGCCCGGGCCACCGATCGACGTATAGAGCCCGCCCACCCAGGGGAGCAGCCAAAGGACCAGCAGGCCGAACGCCCCGATCCCCAGCTCGAGCAGCGCGTACACCTTGAGCGGATGGCGCGCGGCCGACACCACACGCGAGAGCCCGATGCTCCCGATGCACATGCCCCCCATGAAGGTCGCCAGCAGGACACCCAGCGAGATCGCCGAGGAGCCAACGATGAGGGAGAGGAGCTGGAACCACACGATCTCGTAGATCAGCGCGGCGCAGCCGCTCCCGATGAACAGGAGCACCAGCAGGGGCAAGAAACGGTCTGCAGGCGAGACGCTCGCCGGCCTCGTGTCGACTTCGGAGGTCATGGATCGGTGT